>JBEVEC010000340.1:0-17985 GCA_040512975.1 Tardiphaga sp.
ATTGCGCGCAGTGATAGAATTTGCGTGCAATGCACCCATTGCGATCGATCAGGCACGTCGGGCGAGGCATCGCGGTCATTATGGCCGCGATGGCGCTTGTTATCGCGATCCCTGCGTTCTCGGGCGCGGCCGAACCGAGCGGCGTGGTGTCGCGCCAGGCCAGGGAAAAGAAGGCTTTCACCGACAGCGAGATTGTCGACGGCTTCATGAAGACGGCGTTCGGCGCCGAATATCATCTGGCCGGCCGGGTCGACCGCATCCGCAAATATGACGGCCCGGTGCGCGTCCATGCCGACGGTACGCGAGCAGACCGCAAGGCGCAGATCGCCAAGGTGGTCACCGACATCGGACGCCGCGTCCAGCACCTCGACATCGCCATGGCCGACAGCAGCGAGGACGCCAATGTCACGGTGAAGCTGGTGCGCGACCGCGACCTCTACCGCACCATCACCAGCTTCTACGGCCTCGACCGTGCCAACGAGATCCGCGAGTCCCTCGACCCACAATGCCTGTCCGGCTTCCGCAAGAACGACGCCTTCGAGATCGAGCGCTCCGACGTCATCCTCACGGTCGACAACGGCGACTTCATCTTCCTGGATTGCGCCTATGAGGAACTGCTGCAGTCCCTCGGCCCCATCAACGACACCGCGTCGGTGCCCTGGACCATGTTCAACGACAACGTCCAGATGGGATTCTTCGACGTCTACGACCAGTACATCCTCAATATCCTCTACGACCCCCGCATCAAGGCCGGCATGACCGTGCAGGAGGTGAAGGCCGTGCTGCCGCAAGTGCTGACGGATGTGCGGGTGTGGGTGACGAAGATGAATGAGTTGCCGGTGGAATGACGTTGGGGCGCCCTCACGTCGTCTTCGCGAACATCTCCCGGCCGATCAGCATCCGTCGGATCTCACTCGTCCCCGCGCCGATCTCGTACAGTTTTGCGTCGCGCAGCAGCCGCCCCGTGGGATAGTCGTTGATGTAGCCATTGCCGCCGAGCAACTGGATCGCATCCAGTGCGCATTGCGTGGCGCGTTCCGACGCATACAGGATCGCACCTGCGGCATCCTCGCGCGTCGTCTCGCCGCGGTCGCAGGCCTTCGCTACGGCGTAGACATAGGCCCGCGCCGAACTCAGCGCGACATACATGTCGGCGATCTTGCCCTGCACCAGCTGAAAATTGCCGATCGGCTCGCCGAACTGTTTTCGCTCGTGCACATAAGGCAACGCCACATCGAGACACGCCTGCATGATGCCCAGCGGCCCCGCCGCTAGCACCGCGCGCTCATAGTCGAGCCCCGACATCAGCACGTTGACGCCGCGGCCGACGGCGCCGAGCACGTTGTCCTCCGGCACCTCGCAATCCTCGAACACCAGCTCGCAGGTGTCCGAGCCGCGCATGCCGAGCTTGTCGAGTTTTTGCGCGGTGGAAAATCCCTTCATGCCCTTCTCGAGGATGAAGGCGGTGATGCCGCGGGAGCCGGCCGCGGGATCGGTCTTGGCATAGACCACCAGCGTTTCGGCCACCGGGCCGTTGGTGATCCACATCTTGCTGCCGTTGAGCACGTAGCGATCGCCCTTTTTGTCGGCGCGCGTCTTCATCGACACCACGTCCGACCCGGCTCCGGGCTCCGACATCGCCAGCGATCCGACGTGCTCGCCGGAGATCAGCTTGGGCAGATATTTGCGCTTCTGGACGTCGCTGCCGTTGCGGCGCAACTGGTTGACGCAGAGGTTCGAATGCGCGCCATAGGACAGCCCGACCGAAGCCGAGGCGCGCGAAATCTCTTCCACCGCGATGACGTGTTCGAGATAGCCGAGGCCGGAGCCGCCATACTCCTCCTCCACCGTGATGCCGTGCAGTCCGAGCGCGCCGATCCGCGGCCACAGGTCGAGGGGAAACTGGTTGGTCTTGTCGATGGCCTCGGCGCGCGGCGCGATCTCGTTCTGCGCGAAATCCCGTACCGTCTCGCGGATTGCGTCGGCGGTGTCACCGAGGTCGAAATTGAACATGCGTTGCGCATTGACGTTCATCGCCGGGTTTCCTCCACCGCATTCATTCGGCCGCGCCTGCGCGCCCGCGTTTCACCATTGAAGACAGCAAAGCCTGCGCGGAATCAACGACTAATCGGCATGGCCGGCTTCTGACTGTTCCGGAAAGGATGCCCCGAGCGCGACCTTCACACCTGCGTCACCGCGCCCGGCGGTGTCCGGTTTGCCGCAATAATGCCGCCTCTGCTAAACAAGGTGCATGCCGGATAATCAAAACCGGGGATTGCCGTACGCGCAAATCGCGATGATGCAACCTCGCAAAATAGGGGGGAGACAAAGATGAACGTCCAGACGGAAATCAGCGCCGACAAGGCCGAAATCCAGCGCGCCGCCCGCGAACTGGCCTATTCCATGCCGCTCAAGGATTTCCACCCCGGCGCGCCGCAACTGTTCGCCAGCGATACGCTGTGGCCGTTCTTCGAACGCCTGCGCGCCGAGGAGCCGGTGCACTACTGCACCAATGCGCGCATCGCGCCGTACTGGTCGGTGACCAAATACAACGACATCATGCATGTCGACACCAACCACGGCATTTTCTCGTCCGACGCCGCGCTCGGCGGCATCGGCATCCGCGACCAGCCTGAGGGCTATGCCTGGCCGAGCTTCATCACCATGGACGAGCCGAAGCACACGCCGCAGCGCAAGACCGTGACGCCGATGTTCACGCCCAGCCATCTCGACGAGCTGGCCAAGCTGATCCGCACGCGCAGCGGCAAAGTGCTGGACGCGCTGCCGCGCAACGAGACCTTCGATTTCGTCGAGCGCGTGTCCATCGAGCTCACCACGCAGATGCTGGCGACCTTGTTCGACTTTCCGTTCGACGAGCGCCAAAAGCTGACGCGCTGGTCCGACGTGGCCACGGCGCTGCCGAAAAGCGGCGTCGTGTCCTCCGAGGAAGAACGGCGCCGCGAGATGGACGAGTGCGCCGCGACCTTCGGAAAGATGTGGAACGACCGCGTCAATTCCGAGCCGCGGAATGACCTGATCTCGATGATGGCCCATAGCGACGCCACGCGTTACATGGACGCCGACACGCTGATGGGCAACATGCTGCTCTTGATCATCGGCGGCAACGACACCACCCGCAACACCATGTCAGGCTCGGTGCTGGCGCTGCACGAAAACCCCGACCAGTACGCGAAGCTGCGTGAAAACCCGGCACTGATCGACAGCATGGTTCCCGAGGTGATCCGCTGGCAGACGCCGCTGGCGCATATGCGGCGCACGGCGCTCCAGGATACCGAGCTCGGCGGCAAGGCCATCCGCAAGGGCGATCGTGTCGTGATGTGGTACGTCTCCGGCAACCGCGACGGCGAGATGATCCATGATCCCGACGCCTTCATCATCGATCGCGCGCGGCCCAAAATCCACCTGTCGTTCGGCTTCGGCATCCATCGCTGTGTAGGTATGCGATTGGCGGAGTTGCAATTGAAGATCGTTTGGGAAGAGATGCTCAAGCGCTTCGACAACATTGAAGTTGTCGGGGAACCGAAGCGGGTGTATTCGAGCTTCATCAAAGGTTACGAGACGTTGCCCGTCCGCATCACGTGATTTTTCCCAAATAAGAGAATGTAAATTCCTTGATGAAAAACGAAGCCGCGGAACAGGACGAATTCCATGATATCCGCGACGCCGTCGCCAAGCTGTGCGCGCAGTTTCCCGGTGAATACTGGCGCAAGCTCGACCGCGAGATGGCTTACCCCAAGGCGTTCGTCGATGCGCTGACCGAGGCCGGCTATCTGTCGGTGCTGATCCCCGAGGAATATGGCGGCTCCGGCCTGAAGCTGTCCGCCGCTGCGGCAATCCTCGAGGAAATCCAGCGCGCCGGCTGCAACGGCGGCGGATGCCACGCCCAGATGTACACCATGGGTACCGTGCTGCGGCACGGCAGCGACGAACAAAAGGCCAAGTGGCTGCCGAAGATCGCCTCCGGCGAGGTCCGCCTGCAGGCCTTCGGCGTCACCGAGCCGACATCGGGCACCGATACCACTTCGCTGAAGACCGTGGCAAAGAAGGACGACAGCGGCAACTACGTCGTCAACGGCCAGAAGATCTGGACCAGCCGCGCCGAATATTCCGATCTGATGCTGCTGCTTGCGCGCACCACGCCCAAGGATCAGGCCGCCAAGCGCACCGACGGGCTGTCGGTGTTCCTGGTGGACATGAAGGAGGCCAAAGGCAACGGTCTCGAGATCCGTCCCATCCGCACCATGATGAACCACGCCACCACCGAAGTGTTCTTCACCGACATGAAGGTGCCGGCGGAAAACCTGATCGGCGAAGAGGGCAAGGGCTTTCGCTACATCCTGTCCGGCATGAATGCCGAACGCATCCTGATCGCGAGCGAATGCGTCGGCGACGCCAAATGGTTCATCGCCAAGGCCTCGGCCTATGCCAAGGAGCGCGTCGTGTTCGGCCGCCCGATCGGCCAGAACCAGGGCATCCAGTTTCCCATCGCCAAGGCCTACGCCAACATGCGCGCGGCCGAACTGATGGTGAAGGAAGCCACCCGCAAATACGAGGCCGGGCTCGATTGCGGCGCCGAAGCCAACATGGCCAAGATGCTCGCGGCGGACGCGTCCTTCGAGGCAGCCAATGCCTGCATCCAGACCTTCGGCGGCTTCGGCTTTGCCGAGGAATACGACGTCGAACGCAAATTCCGCGAGACGCGGCTGTATCAGGTGGCGCCGATCTCGACGAATTTGATTTTGTCGTTTGTCGCCGAGCACGTGCTGGGCATGCCACGGTCGTATTAGGTTTTATTGGCCACACACGCGGCGCCAGCTTCACCTCTCGCCACCGGGGAGAGGTCGGCGCGCGCAGCGCGACGGGTGAGGGGGCTCTGTCGTATACGGAAGAGCCCCCTCACCCGTCCGGCTACGCCGGTCGACCTCTCCCCGGTGGGGAGAGGAGAAAACAGGCGCTGCCGCTTGTGCTATCTCTTTCGGAGACCACCCATGCTCCCCCTCAAAGGCCTCACCGTCATCGCCGTCGAACAGGCCGTGGCCGCGCCGTTCTGTAGTTCGCGCCTCGCCGACGCCGGTGCCCATGTCATCAAGATCGAACGCCCCGAGGGCGATTTCGCCAGGGGATATGACGCCGCGGCCAAGGGACAGAGCAGCTACTTCGTCTGGCTGAACCGCGGCAAGGATTCCGTTGTCGTCGACCTCGCCACCCCCGACGGCCGCCGCAGCCTGGAAGAGCTGATCGCCACCGCCGACGTGCTGATCCAGAACCTCAAGCCCGGCTCGATGGACAAGCTCGGCTTCACCCTGGAGCGCTTGCGACGCGACTATCCGCGGCTGATCTGCTGCACCATCACCGGCTATGGCGACACCGGCCCCTATGCCCACCGCAAGGCCTATGACCTGCTGATCCAGGCCGAGAGCGGCCTGGCCTCCATCACCGGCAGCCCCGATGGCCCGTCGCGCGTCGGCGTCTCCATCGTCGACGTCGCCACGGGTGCCGCCGCGCATGCGGCGATCCTCGAAGCGCTGATCGGCCGCGGCGTGTCCGGCGAAGGCGCCGACATCCGCATCTCGATGTTCGATGTGATGGCGGACTGGCTGACGGTGCCGCTGCTCAATGCCGAAGCCGGCAAGCCGCCCAAGCGAATGGGCCTCGCGCATCCCTCCATCGCGCCCTATGGCGTGTTTCAGTCAAGCGAAGGCAAGGGCATTCTAATTTCCATTCAAAGCGAGCGCGAATGGAAGATCCTCTGTGCGAAGGTGCTGGGCGACGCCGACATCGCCACCGACGCCAAGCTCGTCGACAATGTCACGCGCGTGCATCATCGCGACTACACCGACCAGCTTGTCGGCGACATCTTTGCATCGCTCAGCCGCGACGAATTGCTGAAACGGCTCAGCGATGCCGACATCGCCTTCGCCGAGGTCAACACCATGGCCGACCTCGCGGTCCATCCGCATCTGCGCCGCATCACCGTGGCGACGCCGAACGGCGACGTGTCCTATCCGGCGCCCGGCGCGATCTGGATGGACGCGCCGCGCAGCTACGGCGCTGTGCCGGGCATCGGCGACATCAAGACGTAATTCAACACACACATCGCGGAGCCGCCATGGCCGACCCCATCGACATCGATCACCTCAGGCAGTGGATCGGGCGCTCCGAACAGGCCTCCGACACGGTCACCGCGCAACTCGTGAAAGGCTTGCGCGCCACGCTGTTTCTCGACATCGGGACGCCGGCGAGCGGTGACGCCGCGCCCCACACCACCCATTGGTGCCTGGCGCAGCCGGTGGCCGCGATGGACAAGCTCGGCCCCGACGGCCACCCTGCCCGCGGCGGCTTCCTGCCGCCGGTGCCGCTGCCGCGCCGGATGTGGGCCGGCGGCCAATGCGAGTTTCTCGATCCGCTGCGCGTTGGCGACGCGGTGACGCGGACGTCAAAAATCCTCGACGTCAATCTCAAGACCGGCTCGACCGGCGCATTGTGCTTCGTCAATGTGGAGCACCTCATCACCACCCCGCGCGGCCTCGCCATTCGCGAAAGGCAGGACATCGTCTACCGCGACATGCCGACCAGCATGGCCCCGCCGACCGCAGCGCCGAAGGAGGTGCCGGGCGCGCAGCACCGCGAGACGCATTTTGCCGATCCCGTGCTGCTGTTCCGCTACAGCGCACTGACCTTCAACGGCCACCGCATCCATTACGACCGCGACTACGTCACCAAGGTCGAGTTCTATCCTGGCCTCGTCTTCCATGGCCCGTTGCAGGCGGCACTGCTGGTGGAGTTTGCGGCCAAACTGCGCGGCAGCGCGCCGGCGAAATTCAGCTATCGCGGCGTGCAACCGCTGTTCGACGGCGCGGATTTTTCGGTCAATGGCAATGACACTGCGGATGGCCTCGAGCTATGGACCGCGAACCATCAAGGTGCGCCGACCATGAAGGCCACGGCGACTTGGTAGATCGCTGCGGCTCTTGCTGCACCTCTCCCCACCGGGGAGAGGTCGGATGTCCGAGCGAAGCGAGGACATCCGGGTGAAGGGGCTCTTCGTTTTGAAATGAGGGCCCCCTCACCCGCCTAGCTGCGCTGCTCGGCATTCACCGACCCGACACGCGTATCTTTTTATAGCCCTACAAATTTTGATAGACCTCCACGACGTGGCTTGCATTTGCGCAGTCGTGTGCTGAACTACACATCGCTACCTCCGTTAAAGCCACCGTAACGGAGGTACGGCGATGACGATCCAAACCGGGTGTCTCACCATCGCAGTGCTGCTTGGCAGTATCGCGCCGTTTGTCGGCCCCTCGCGCGGCGAGACCGGCTTGCCGCAACCTTCCCTGGCACCCATCGGCCATACGCAATTCTGCCAGCACTACCCTTCAGACTGCGAGGCCGTCGCCGCCAAGCCTGAACTCCCGCGCGATCCCGCTGCACGGCTGGCCGCCCTGAGGTCCGTCCATGACAAAGTCAATGGCGGCATCGCACCCCGGACGGATACCGATCCGGTCGACCGCAACTGGCTGATCTGGCCGCGTGCTGGCGACTGCGACGACTATGCGGTGACCAAGCGCCACGTGCTGCTGGAAAAAGGCTGGCCGTCGTCGGACCTGCTGCTGGCCGAAGTCGTTTTGCTCGCCACCGGCGAGCATCATCTGCTTTTGGTCGTGCGCGACGGCGCCGACGCCTGGGTTCTCGACAATCGCAAAAAGGATCTCGTCAGGGTCCCGGAGCTGTATGACGAATACACCTGGGTGCGGATCGAGGCGGCAGACAATCCCCAGTTCTGGAAGGGCGCGCCGGGCGACCTAGCCCGCGACTGACAGGATTGCGGCATGCGGGCCCCGGCCCCGTTGACTTGAAGGCGTTTCGCCCCGATCACTCGGGCAACGCAAACGTGGCAGACAACTGCCCGCATCTTCGAGGAAACGACCGTGAGCCAGAACACCAAGACGCCCACACGCGCCTCCGTCACCGTGAAGCAAGCCGTGCTCGACCTGCTGCGCGGCTTCGGCATCGCAAAAGTGTTCGGCAATCCCGGCTCGACCGAACTGCCGTTTCTGTCCGACTGGCCGGACGACATCGACTACGTGCTCGGCCTGCAGGAGGCCTCGGTGATCGGCATGGCCGATGGCTATGCGCAGGCCACGCGCAATGCCAGTTTCGTCAATCTGCATTCGGCCGCCGGCGTCGGCAATGCGCTCGGCAATATCTACACCGCGCATCGCAACCAGACCCCGATGGTGATCACCGCCGGCCAGCAGGCCCGCAGCATCCTGCCGCTGCAGGCCTTCCTCTACGCCGAGCGCGCATCGGAATTTCCGAGGCCTTACGTCAAATACAGCGTCGAGCCTGCGCGTGCGGCGGACGTGCCCGCGGCGATCGCGCGCGCCTATTACGTGGCGATGCAGCCGCCCTGCGGGCCGACATTCGTCTCGGTGCCGATCGACGACTGGACGCAGCCGGCGCAGCCTTTGGCGGCTCGCCAGATCAGCCGCGAGCTCGGCGCCGATCCCGCGGCGATGAAGCAATTGGTGGAGGCGCTCGGCCGCAGCCGCAATCCCGCGCTGATCGTCGGGCCCGGCATCGACCGCGCCGGCGCGGTCGACCTGATGGTCGCGGTCGCGGAAAAGACCAAGGCCGCGGTCTGGGTCAGTCCGTTTTCGGCGCGCTGCAGTTTTCCGGAGCGCCATCCGCAATTCGCCGGTTTCCTGCACGCCTCGCCGGCGCAACTGTCCGACGCCCTGCGCGCGCACGACCTCTTAATCGTGATCGGCGCCCCGGTCTTCACCTTCCATGTCGAAGGCCACGCCGCGATCTTCGACGGCGACACCACGATCTTCCAGATCACCGACGATGCCGACTCCGCGTCGGTCGCGCCGATCGGCACCAGCATCATCGCCACCATGACGCCGGCGTTGACGCTGCTGCGCGACCTCCTGCCGGACACGGCGCGCACGGCACCCACGGGCCGCATCCTGCCGCCGCCGCCCGTGGCTGCTGACCCGATCCCGATCGATTTCCTGCTGCACACGCTGTCGCGGGCCATGCCGGCCGATGCCATGCTGGTCGAGGAAGCGCCGTCGCACCGTCCGGCCATGCAGAAATTCCTGCCGATGCGAGGTGCCGACAGTTTCTACACCATGTCGTCGGGCGGCCTCGGCCACTCCCTGCCCGCCTCCGTCGGCATGGCGCTGGCGCATCCCGACCGCCGCACCGTCTGCCTGATCGGCGACGGTTCCGCGATGTATTCGATCCAGGCGCTGTGGACCGCAGCCCAGCGCGGGCTGCCGCTCACCGTGGTCGTCATCAACAATTCCGGCTACGGCGCGATGCGTTCGTTCAGCCAGGTGATGCAGGTCCGCAATGTTCCCGGACTGGACCTGCCGGGACTGGATTTCGTCAAGCTCGCCGAAGGCATGGGCGCGCATGCCGTGCGCGTCAGCCAGGCGTCGGAACTCGCCGATGCCTTCGCTTCCAGCCTGCGGCATGCGGGCGTCAGCCTTGTGGAAGTCGTCGTCGACTCGGCCGTACCCGTGCTTTATGGACAAAAGCACTGACATGACGCCTCCATGACGGATTGATCGCGAATGACGAAGCAGCCGAACGACAGCGCCAGGAAATCGCACTCATCCCATTGGGGCGCCTTTTCCGGCCAATGGGTCGACGGCAAGCTCGTCATCACGCCGCATCCGATCGATCCCGATCCCAATCCCCTCATCCAGAATTTTCCCGAGGCGCTGCGCCACAAGGCGCGCATCGCCAAGCCGATGGTGCGCCTCGGCTGGCTGCAGAACGGACCCGGCCCCGACCCGCGCCGCGGCCGCGACGAATTCGTCGAGATGGAATGGGACGAGGTGTTCGACCTTCTCGGCAGCGAGCTGAAGCGCGTCAAGGACAAGTACGGCGCCAATGCGATCTATGGCGGTTCCTATGGCTGGTCGAGCGCGGGGCGCTTTCACCACGCGCAGAGCCAGATCCACCGCTTCCTCAATGTCGCGCTCGGCGGCTACGTCAAATCCGTCAACAGCTACTCGGCCGGCGCGTCGACGGTGCTGATCCCACACATCCTCGGCAACTACGAAGACATGACCCGCCGCAATATCGGCTGGGATGAAGTGGTGGAGCACACCGACATCGTGCTGGCCTTCGGCGGCATGAATGTGAAGAACTCGCGCGTCGCCGGCGGTGGCATCAGCAAGCACACCGAACATCCCGACATGATCAAGGCCGCTCAACGCGGCGCGCAGTTCGTGCTGATCTCGCCGCTGAAGGGCGACCTGCCCGACGAGGTCAACCAGGACTGGGTCAAGGCCCGCCCCGGCACCGACGTCGCCCTGATGCTGGGCATCGCCCATACCGCGGTGATGGATGGCACCCACGACCGTGCCTTCCTCGACAGCCACACCCATGGCTGGGACGTCTTCGAGGACTATCTGATGGGCCGCAGCGACGGCCAGCCGAAGGACGCCGCTTGGGCGGCTGCAATCACCGGTCTGGCGGCCGACGACATCCTCACACTGGCGCGCCGCATTCCCGGCAAGCGCGCACTGTTCGTGGTGGCGCATTCGCTGCAGCGGGCCAAGCACGGCGAGCAGCCGGTGTGGATGGCCTCGGTGCTGGCGGCGATGTTCGGGCAGTCGGGCCTGCCCGGCGGCGGCTTCGGCTACGCGCTCGGCGCCATCGCCAACTACGGCCGACGCCAGAATGCCGTGCCGATCGCCGGCCTGCCGCAGGGCAGGAACGGCGTAAGCGAATTCATCCCGGTGGCCCGCGTCGCCGACATGCTGCTCAATCCCGGCAAGCCGTTCGAATATAACGGCGCGCACATGACCTATCCGAACATCAAGCTGGTGTATTGGGCCGGCGGCAATCCGTTCCATCACCACCAGGACCTCAACCGCCTGCGCACCGCCTTTGCCCAGGTCGACACATTGGTGGTCCACGACCTCGCCTGGACCGCGACTGCGCGCCATGCGGACTTCGTGCTCCCTTGCACCATGTCGCTGGAGCGCGAGGACATCGGCAGTTCGCAGACCGACCCGATGATGGTGGCGATGCACCAGATCGCCGAACCCTTCGGCGACGCGCGCGACGACTACGCGATCTTTACGGGCCTGGCCGAGCGCCTCGGCAAGGCCGATGAATTCACCGAAGGCCGCACGCCGAGGGAGTGGCTGAAGGTTCTGTACCAGCCGACCTATGACGGGCTGGTCGCGAAGGGCATCGAGGCGCCCGACTTCGACGCCTTCTGGGCCGCCGGCGAGGTCATCCTGCCGCAGTTGCCGCTGGACGGCGGCACGTTGCGCGCCTTCCGTGAGGATCCCACGGGCCAGCCGCTGCCCACCGCCAGCGGCAGGATCGAGATCCATTCGGACACCATCGCCGGCTTCAACTACGACGACTGCCCCGGCCATCCGGTCTGGCTGGCGCCGCGGGACGTGCCGGACGCCGAGAGCCCGCTGCAGCTTGTCGCCAACCAGCCGGCCTCGCGGCTGCACAGCCAGTTCGACTTCGGCGGCCACAGCAGCGCCGAAAAACGCCGCGGCCGCGAGGTGGCGCGGCTCAATCCGGTGGACGCCGACGCGCGCGACGTCAAGGACGGCGATATCATCCGGCTGTTCAACGCCCGCGGTGCATGCCTCGCATCGGTGGCCGTCACCGAGGACGTCATGGCCGGCGTGGTGCAACTGCCGACCGGCGCCTATTACGATCCGGAAGACCCGATGGACGACAAGCCGCTCTGCGTCCACGGCAATCCCAACGTCCTCACCCGCGACACCGGCACCTCACGTCTGGCGCAAGGCTGCACGGGGCAGCTCACCACCGTGAACGTCGAAAAATTCACCGGCAACCTGCCGCCGATCCAGGCTTACGATCCGCCCGTGCCGGTGATCCGGCCACTGCCGCCGAAGCTGGAAGCCGCGGAGTAGCTCCTTGCTTCACCTCTCCCCACCGGAGAGAGGTGAAGAAAGTACGCCGGGCTTTGAGCCTCCATTCAGGCCTCCCGCATCTTGGCCTGCAGCTTGGCCATGCCGCCGATCCAGCGGTCGTAGTTCTCGGTCTTGCGGCGCATGTAGTCGATGACCTGCTTGTGCGGCAGGATCAGGAACGTCTCGGCTTCGATGCCGGCCAATGCATCGGCCGCGACCTGTTGCGGCGACAGGTTGCCGTCGCCGGATTGCGGGCCTTTCGGAATACCGCGCAGCATGTCGGTGTCGACGCCCTGCGGGCACAGGATCGAGACCTTGATGCCCTGCGCGCGATGCGCGATCGCAAGGCTCTCCGCAAAGCCGACTGCGGCGTGCTTGGTGGTCGAATAGGCCGGGCTGCCGACCTGCGACAACAGCCCCGCCGCCGAAATGGTGTTGAGGAAATAACCGCCGCCGCGCGCTGTCATGCGCGGGATCAGATGCCGCGCGGCATAGACATGCGCCATCACATGAATCGCCCAGCTCCGCGCCCAGGGCTCGTCGGAGGTCCCACCGGCATTTTCCATCACCGGATCGAAGCCGCCGCCGATGCCGGCATTGGAGCAGAACAGCGCGATGGGTCCGTAGTGCCGTTCCGTGAGTTCAATCACGTGCTGGATGTCGGACTCTTTGCCGACGTCGCATCGGAACGCCGCGCCATCAATGGACTCCGCAACAGCCGTGGCACGCTCGCCATCGAGATCGGCGACAACGACCTTCGCAGCACCGGCCGCGTGGAAGGCTTCACACAGCGCCTGGCCGATGCCGTTGGCGCCTCCGGTCACGACCACGACCTTGCCGGCCACCTGCATGTTAGCTCCCCCGGATTTTTGTAAAGTGTAGCCCGGATGGAGCGCAGCGCAATCCGGAAAGCCTGTCCACGCCGCGTGAGTCCCGGATTACAATCCGGGCTACGGCCTACGTGCTCAGCACCAGATCCAGTACCGCCGTGTAATGACACGCCGCACCCAGTAGCACAAAGCTATGCCAGATCGCGTTTTGAAACCGCAGGCGCTGCCACGCGTGGAAGATAACGCCCAGCGTATAGAGCGTGCCGCCGGCGGCGATGAACCAGACGGTCAGCGACGGCAGCGGCGTAAACACGGCGTCGTAGGCCATCAGCCCGCTCCAGCCGAGCGCAATATAAAGTACCACCGCGAGGCGGTCGTAGCGGCCGGGATAGCGCAGCTTGATGACGATGCCGGCGATGGCCACCGCCCAGACGCCCGCCATCAGACCGACCATCAGCGACGTGTTCTCGATCTGGGCGAAGAACGGCGTGTAGGTGGCGGCGATCAGCAGATAGATCGCGGAGTGGTCGAACCGCCGTAGCATCCATTTGCGCGGTGACACCGGCCACAGATTATACGCGGCCGACAGGCCAAGCATCGCCAGTAGTCCGGCGCCGTAGACCGACGCGGTGACGACCTCGTAGGTCGATGCGAACACCGCGGCGAGCACGATCAGCACGGTGATAGCGATCAGTCCGGAGAACACGCCGAGGCCATGGACGACGCCGTCAGCGATCAATTCGGCGCGGTCGTAATTCCAGCGGATGGCGCCGGCGACCATGTGGGCGGAATTGCTGGTGAGCTGCTTGAGATGGAAGACGGTCATGGGGCGACAATCTTCGGCATCATCTCCAAAGGCGTTCGCGTGGACAGCAAAGAGCTGGCGATGAGAGTCATGGCGATAACGGCCCCGGCCGGTGCGATGCGGTGGGCTTCCCCGAAAGCCCGCCTGTGATGACCCCGATCCCAGCGATAAATCATAGGCTGCAGATCGTCAACGAAACCCCAACGACGAACCGGCGACGCTTTCGTGACGTGCTTGATTTGAGCCGGATAATCGCCACTTTCAACGGCACTGACCTGTCATTGTTTCAGTCCATTGCGAGTTTTTCTGCCCGATGCCCAGCCTGCTCGACCTCGTTGAAGAAGCCCGGCTGTCCGCGCGCGCACTGCTCGACTACGGCGATGGCCTTTTCAATCCCACCCTGCGGCTTGGCGTCACGGGGCTGTCGCGGGCCGGCAAGACCGTGTTCATCACCGCGCTTGTCCATGGCCTGACGCGCGGCGGCCGCTTCCCGGTGTTCGAATCGCTGGCGACCGGACGCATCGCCAAAGCACGACTGACGCCGCAGCCCGACGATGCCGTGCCGCGCTTCGCCTATGAGGACCACCTGCGCACGCTGATCGACGAGCGGCGCTGGCCGAACTCGACCACCGATATCAGCGAATTGCGCCTGGTGATCGACTATCAGCGCCGCAATGGCGCCGACCGGACATTGACCCTCGACATCGTCGACTATCCCGGCGAATGGCTGCTCGACCTGCCGCTGCTCAACAAAAGCTACGAGCAATGGTCGCAGGAGAGCCTGGCGCTGTCGCGCCAAGGGCCTCGCGCCGCGCTGGCCGCCGGGTTCCACGCCCATCTTGCGACCCTCGCGCCATCAGCGCCGGAAAACGAACAGGCGACGCTGATCGCGGCAAGACTGTTCACCGACTATCTGCGCGCGTGCCGTGACGATCGCTTCGCCATGAGCCTGCTGCCGCCCGGCCGCTTCCTGATGCCGGGCAATCTGGCGGGATCTCCGGCGCTGACCTTCGCGCCGCTCGATGTCGCCGCCGACGGCAGCCCGCCGGACGGTTCGCTGTGGGCGATGATGCGGCGGCGCTACGAGGCCTACAAGGACGTCGTGGTCCGCCCATTCTTCCGCGACCACTTTTCGCGGCTCGACCGCCAGATCGTGCTGGTCGACGCGCTGTCGGCGTTCAATGCGGGGCCCGAGGCGCTGCACGATCTCGAAGCGGCACTAGCTGGCATCCTGGATTGCTTCCGCATCGGCCGCAGCACGATTCTCAGCACGCTGTTCCGGCCGCGGGTCGACCGTATCCTGTTCGCCGCCACCAAGGCCGATCACCTGCACCACACCAGCCACGACCGGCTCGAGGACGTGCTGCGGCGGACCGTGGGCAAGGCGCTGGCGCGCTCCGAACTGTCTGGCGCATCGGTCGACGTGGTCGCCATCGCCGCGGTGCGCGCGACCCGGGAGGCGCAGGTGACGCGCGGCCGCGACAAGCTGCCGTCGATCATCGGCACCCCGGCCAAGGGCGAGATCGCCAATGGCGAGACGTTCGACGGTGACACCGAGGTCGCGACCTTCCCCGGCGACCTGCCGACCGATCTTGACGGGTTGTTCGCCGGCGGCGCGTTCCAGGGCCTGTCCTCGGCCGCGGCCGACAAGGCCGATTACCGTTTCCTGCGCTTCCGGCCGCCGCTGCTTTCGCGCGAAGGTGGCGAGGAGCCGGCATTGCCTCACATCCGCCTCGACCGCGCGCTCCAGTTCCTGATCGGAGACAGGCTGCAATGACCAGTCCCACACGCCGCCCGGCCACATTCCGCCTCGACGATCCCGATGTCAGGTTGATGGAGGCCGACGACGACGCCGGCCGGTCGGCGCGCGGCACCATCCGGATCACGCCGGAGGCCGACCCGATGGCGATGCCCGTGGTGATCGACACGCCGCTGCGGCCGGTCCGCCGCGGTTTTCGCTGGGGCACGCTGTTCTGGTCCGCGCTGGGCGGCCTGGTGCTGCTCGGCGCCGGCCTCGGCGTGAAGCACCTGATCGACGATTTGTTCGCGGTCAATGACAGCCTGGGCTTCCTCGGCCTCGGCCTTGCCGCGCTGGTGACTTTGGCGCTGGTGGTGATCATCACGCGCGAGGCGCTGAGCCTGATGCGGCTCGCCACCATCGAGAAGCTGCATACCCGCGCACTGGCCGCGCTGATCAGCGACGACCGCACCGAGAGCCGCGCCATCCTCGCCGACCTACTCAAGCTCGCGCATCACAATCCGCAACTGGCGCGCGCCCGTACGGCGCTGCAGGGCCATGCCGGCGACATCATCGACGGCGCCGACCTCATCCGCCTCGCCGAGCGCGAACTGATGTCGCCGCTCGACCAGGAGGCGCGCCGGCTGGTGTCGGTCGCCGCCCAGCGCGTTTCGGTGGTGACGGCGATCTCGCCGCGCGCGCTGATCGACGTGCTGTTCGTCGCCGCCGCGGCGATCCGCCTGGTGCGGCAGCTGGCACGGCTCTATGGCGGCAGGCCAGGCGCGCTTGGCCTCATCGCCCTGATGCGCCACGCCATCAGCCACCTCGCCATCACCGGGGGCATGGCCGCCAGCGACAGCCTGATCCAGCAGGTTCTCGGCCACGGCGTCGCCGCGAAACTGTCGCAGCGTCTTGGCGAAGGCATCTTGAACGGGCTGCTCACAGCGAGACTGGGCCTCGCCGCGATCGACGTCACGCGGCCGCTGCCGTTCACGGCCCTGCCGCGCCCGCAACTCGGCGATCTGGCAAAAGACCTGCTGAAAAAGCGCGACGGCGACGATACTTAGCGGCGGCCCTTCTTCCTTCACCTTTTCCCACCGGGAGAGGTGGGATGAACGCTAGCGCTGTGCGAGTTGAATAAATGGCCATACCGATGCCAGTGCGGGCCATTTGTAGAACGGCGTGCCCGGTGCGGGATCGAGCTCCGGCGTCCAGCCCGTGAGTTTCTCGATGTTGTAGTGCTTCATCGCCGTGCCGCGCCACGTGGTGTCGACCTGCGCGAGCGGCGCCAGAGTTGCCACCGACAAAAGCATCGGACGGGCGGGATCATTGGTTTCGGCTATATACAACCCCGCGTGATCCCGGATGCGATCGAGCCCGGGATCACGGAATCCCATGAACCGCGCGCGCTCGTTGACCTGAATCACAGGCACGCGGTCATGCAGATGCCAGCGCAGCATCGCGTAGACGCGGTAGTCCGTGGTCGCGATCCAGGTGGCGCCGCTGTTCTGCATCTCCGCAAGCGCACTGCGCGCCAGCCCGTCGTAGCCGGCCTCGCCGCCGATCGGGTCGTTCTTGCCGATCAGATTCCACGGCGCTGCCACGCAATACAAAAACACCAGCAGCACCACGGGGATGCCGACCGCAATTGCAGCAATGCTCCAGCGCCACGAGGTCCGGACAAAACCCGGCGACCAGCCGTCGGAGGCGAGTTTCGTCAGGTTGATGGCGGCGGCGGCCATCGCGGGCGGCCAGATGAACATCGGCCAGGTATCGCCGACCCGCAGGGTCAGCGACTTCCAGGCGAAGTACAGAAACGGCACCAGCACGCAGGTCGACAGCAGCACCGCCACCGGTTCGCGGCGGCGATAGCCGCGCCACGCCGTCACCACCACGGCGGACAGCAGCACCGGAAACAGCACCACGCCGACCTGGCCGAACTGCAGCCCGAGGAAATCGCCGAGCGTGCGCAGCGACGGCGCGTTGTTGGTGGTGGCGCGGATGAACTGGAATTTGAACGACGCCCAGTCGTGGCCGGCATTCCAGATCAGCACCGGCGAGGACATGACAAATGCGATCAGCACAGCGAGCCACGGATACGGGCTGCGCAGCCACCGCGTCCGCCACGCCGGCACCAGCATGAAGGCGAGGATGCCCGGCACGAACATTACCACCGTGAGCTTCGACAGCAGCGCCAGCCCGCCAAAGGCGCCGGTGGCGAGCCACCAGCGGGCGTCGTCGCTTTCGGCCAGCCGCACCAGCGACCACAGCATTGCCACCGCGAATGGAATCATCGCCACGTCGGGCGCGACCTTGGCCATCAGCAGCCCGTAATACAGAGCGGCTTCCGTCATCAGCACGGCAAGCACTACCGCGCGCAGGTCCTGGGTGACGCGGCGGACGATGTCGGCAAGCAGCAATTGCGTCGCCGCCATCCCGACGATGCCGCCGAAGCGCACGCCAAGCGAGGTGTCGCCGAAGATCGCGGTGCCGAAACGGATCAACCAGCCGATCATCGGCGGGTGATCGAGGAACGACAGTACGTGCTCCTTCGACCAGGTCCAGTAATAGGCCTCGTCGGTGCGCAGTTCGAACGATGCGGCATAGACCAGCCGCATCAAGGTCAGCGCCACCAGCAGCACGCCGACGGCGGTGAGCGCGCGC
>JBEVEC010000348.1:0-11013 GCA_040512975.1 Tardiphaga sp.
TGCCCTCGAGCTCGACGGACGATTTCACCAGCAGTCCGACCAGCTGCTCGGCCTTGGTCTCAAAACCCTTCACCATGCCTTCGAGACGCTGGCCGCGCTCGACCTGCGCGGCCTGCGCACCTGCCTGCTCGGCCACCATGCATTCGGCCTCGAGCGCACCGTGGCGCAGGTCTTCAAGCGTCGTCGCCATCGCACCGAATTCGTCGGCGCGCTTCATGGCCGGCACCTCGGTCTGAAAATCGCGGCGTGCCAGCCGACCGATGGACTGGGTCAGAACGCGCACCGGTCCGACGACGCGCGTCCGGATCATCCACATGCCCAACACACTGCCGGCAACGCCGATCAGCAGCGCGGCGCCGATGATGAACAGGTGCGTCAGCGCCGCAGCATGGCGGTCCTCGGCACGCTTCGCCATGCCGACCAGCGCCGCTTCGGCGACCTTGATGGCGCTTTCGATCGGCGTGTTGCAAACATCCGTCCACTTCGCCGCGTCCGGCGCCTGGGGCGTGCCTGCCACCGCATAGGCTGCGTCGCGTGCCGCATAAGCGTCGGCGTAGAGTTTCTTGGTGAATTCCGCGGCTTCCATGAGCGCGCGCGGCGCAGCCGATCGCGACAGCAGATCGTCGAGCGAGGCAAGCGAGCGGCCGCTTTCGCCGCGCAGCCGCGCGACCTGCAGCCGGGCCTTGGCGTCCATCGCCGCCCCGGCGTTGAACATCGAGCGGTTGACCGAGCACTCGGTGCCGAAGCTGTCACGCGCCGACCAGGAATATTGCCGCGCCTGCACGTATTCGCCGATCACGGGATCCACCAGCCGCGCTTCGCCTGCGATCGAACGCGACACGTCCGTGAGCGAGATGGCCAGAGCGCCGACGGCCTCGTACCACGGCTGGCTGTGCTTGACATCGCGTTCGGCCTTCGGCTTGGCCGCAAGGCTCACAAGATCAGCTTCGAGGCCGAACGCCTTGGTCGCGGCCTGTTGCACTTTGGCCATCAAGGCTGAAGCGTTTTCAGCAAGGTCGGAATCGACCACGGCGGTGACAGTCTTCATCTGCTCGTGGTCGCGGGCGATGATCTTGTTGATTTCGGGCGACGCCTGTTCGGCAGACGCGATCACCGTCTGGGCGTAAGCGCGTCCGGTCCGCAGGGTCTGCGTGGTCTGGAAGATCGCCGCGTCCGCCGTGGCCAATGCGCCGGCGCGCCGTGCGTTGACCAATTCCGTCCAGGCCTGCGAAAAGTGGATCGTCAGCGACGCGGCAAGCGATACGGCGAGAATAACAAAGGCGCCCGTCAGCAAAGTGCCGACCGACAGAACAGAACGCGACTTCATGGCAGCAACCTGCAACTCGTGATTCCAATAGGCACGAGCGTAGTTCAATACCCGTAATGAAGTCATAACGCCGCAGCGGCCGCGCGTCGCATGGACACGCGGCCGATCTTTCGCAAAGCGAAAAATCGGCCGAACGCGCCGGCCTAGACCTTGCCGATCTTGCGCGCCACGGCGACCAGCCGCGCGCTGTCCTTGGTGACGAACTGCGCGAAGTCGTCGGCGTCCTGATAGGCCGGCATGTTGCCCGCGGTCTCGAAAGTCTTTGTGACTTCGGGATCGCTCATCGCCTGCCGCATGGTCTCGCGCAGCCGTGTCATCACCGGCTCAGGCAATCCTTTGGGCGCGAACAGCCCCGCCCAGATGTAGAACTCGACGTCGGGATAGCCGAGCTCCTTGAAGGTCGGCAGCTCCGGAAACGCTGCCAGGCGCTCGCCGCCGAAATTGGCGAGGACGCGTAGCGTGCCGGCATCGACATGCTGTTTCAGCGTGCCCGGCGCCGACGCCAACGCCTGGATCTGCCCACCGAGGAGATCGCTGATCGCCGGCGCGGCGCCCCGATACGGCACGTGCAGCAGTTTGATATTTGCTGCGATGGCGAACATCTCCATCGCCACGTGCAGCGTGCCGAACGGCCCGGAGGATCCGTACGAGATCGCACCCGGGCGCGCCTTGGCGTCGTCGACGAAATCCTTGATGGACTTCCACGGCGCGCTGGCCGGCACCGCGAACAGCGTCGGATCTGCCAGCACCCGCGCCACGGGCTGCAACTGATCGACTTCATAGGCCACGGGCCGCTCATAGATGCGATCGGATTCCGGCAGCACCGCCAGTGACGACAGCGTCATGAGTAGTGTGTGACCGTCAGGCTGCGCCCGCGCCACGGTGGCGTTGCCGAGCGAGCCGCCGGCGCCGCTGCGGTTGTCGATGATGATCGCCTTGCCGAGCGCCTTCTGCATATATTGAGCGATGGGGCGCGCGGCGATATCGGCCTGCCCGCCCGCCGGAAACGGCACCACCATGGTCAGGTTCTTGGCTGGCCAGGCTTGCGCAGCTGGCTGCGCAAGCGCGGTCCGCCCCGTCAGGGCAAGCGTCGACAGGCCGCCAAGGCCCGCGATGAAATCACGGCGTCTCATTGGTCTTCTCCCGAATGTTATTTTTTACGGACAACGCATTTGCGCGTTACCGGTCGTCCGGCATGGGGAGACCCCATGCCTTCTTCATCATGCGCGAAGGCGCGGTCAGCCGACGGGATTTTCCAGCTTGCCGATGCCGCTGACTTCGATGGTCACCACGTCGCCCTTCTTCAGGAAACGCGGCGGCTTGAAGCCGAGGCCGACGCCGGCCGGCGTGCCGGTGGCGATCAGGTCGCCGGGTTCGAGGGTCATGGTCGCCGACAGTGTCTCGATCAGCGTGGGGATATCGAAGATCAGATCGGAGACCGGCGCGTCCTGGCGCAATTCGCCATTGACGGTGGTGGTCAACCGCATGGTGGTCGGATCGGGCATCTCGTCGGCGGTCAGGATCGCCGGACCCATCGGGCAGAAGCCGTCGATGCCCTTGCCGATGAACCACTGCCGGTGCTTGTGCTGCAGCGTGCGCGCGGTGACGTCGTTGACGATGGTGTAGCCGAACACATGCGCCAGCGCGTCCTGCTTCTTGATGCCGCGGCCGCCGCGGCCGATCACGACGGTCAACTCGCCTTCGTAATCGGTGCTGTCCGTGGGATCGAGATCGTTCGGGATCGATCGACCGGGTCCGATCACCGTGCTCGACGGTTTCGTGAAGATCACCGGCGCCTCCGGCACGACCTCCTTGGCCGAGGAATCGAAGCCGCTGCCGGCGAATTCCTTGGCATGCTCGTGATAGTTCGTGCCGACGCAGAACACGTTGCGTGCCGGGCGTGGAATCGGGGCCAGCAGTTCGACGCTCGCGATCGGCACGGGTTGGCCCGCGAGACCGGCGAGTTTTGCCTTCATATCAGCGAAGCCGGCAATCAGCGTCAGCATGTCCGGTGCAACGTCACGCGGCAGCGGCGAGATCTGGGAAAGAGTCTGGTCTGCGATGCCGACCGTCGGCTGGCCGTCGTACAGAAACGTTACGAGAAGCATCTTTCCCCCTGAGTGGCGTGGACAGCGTTATCCGCCGTTGGTCCTGCAATACCTCTCACACCGGCCGCGGCATCTGCAAGCCCGCTTGGCGCGATCTTTCGTCGTACGGGTGAAGGCGCCGGTGCGTTGCCTTCTCCCCGCGCGCGGGGAGAGGCTAGGCAAGCAAGGCTTTAGTCGACGTCCTCGACCGCGCCGGGCGAGGTGCCGAAGGCGCGCTGGGCCAGCGTGGCGGCCATGAATTCGTCGAGGTCGCCGTCGAGCACGCCAGAAGTGTCCGAGGTCTGCACGCCGGTGCGCAGGTCCTTCACCATCTGATACGGCTGCAGCACGTAGGAGCGAATCTGGTGGCCCCAGCCGATGTCAGTCTTGGCAGCCTGGTCGGCTGCGGCCTTTTCCTCGCGCTTCTTCAGTTCGATCTCGTAGAGGCGCGCACGCAGCATGTCCCAGGCCTGCGCCTTGTTCTTGTGCTGCGAGCGGCCGGCCTGACAGACCACCGCCACGCCCGAAGGGATGTGCGTGAGGCGGACGGCGGACTCCGTCTTGTTGACGTGCTGCCCGCCGGCGCCGCCCGAGCGCATGGTGTCGACGCGCACGTCAGATTCGTTGATGTCGATCTTGATGCTGTCGTCCACCACCGGGAAGATCGCCACCGATGAGAACGACGTATGCCGCCGCGCATTCGAATCATACGGAGAGATCCGGACCAGGCGATGCACGCCGCCCTCGGTCTTCAGCCAGCCATAGGCGTTGTGACCGGAGATCTGGATGGTCGCCGACTTGATGCCGGCTTCTTCGCCCTGGGTCTCTTCGAGATATTCGATCTTGAAGCCGTGCTTCTCCGCCCAGCGCGTGTACATGCGCAACAGCATCGAGGCCCAATCCTGGCTCTCGGTGCCGCCGGCGCCGGCGTGGACTTCGAGGTAGGAATCGAAGCGATCGGCCTCGCCGGACAACAGCGCTTCCAGCTCGCGGCGCGCCACTTCCTTCTTCAGGCCCTTCAGCGCGGTCTCGGCTTCCAGAACGACGCCTTCATCGTTCTCGGCCTCGCCGAGTTCGATCATGCCGATATTGTCGTCGAGTTCACGCGTGACCTTGCCGATGCCGCCCAGCGAATCCTCCAGCGAGGTCCGCTCCTGCATCAGCTTCTGGGCCTTCTGGGGGTCGTTCCAGAGATTGGGGTCTTCGGCGAGCTTGTTCAGCTCTGCCAGTCGTGCCGTGGATGCATCGACGTCAAAGATGCCTCCTCAGCAGCCCGACTGACTGCTTGATCTCTTCTACAAGGCGTTCGATTTCAGCGCGCATGAAAACTCTGCTCTGCGGCGTCAGCCGCGATCACGTGGAGTGCGGGATGTAGCGGCGTGCGCTGCAAAGCGCAATCCGCCACGGCCTCGCGGCGGGCTTAATAAAGCCCGCCGGTACCGGAGCGCATGATGCTGCGTTCGGCGTCGGGCGGCACCGACATCGAGCGGCCGTCGGCGTCGGCGACGCCGATCACGGCGTAGTTGTCGGGCGGCGCGGTGCCGGGCTTGAAGGCCTCGAGGATGGTGCGACCGCCGTCGCCCGGTCCGGCGCGCATGCCCGACTTGGCGTCGACGCGGATCAGCTTGATGCCGGCCGGCACGCGGAACGGCACTGCGGGCTTGTCCGCCAGCGCCAGCTTCATGAAGTCCTTGGCCACCGGGGCCGCGAGGCCGCCGCCGGTCGCCTTGGCGCCCAGCGTGCGCGGCTTGTCGTAGCCGATATAGAGGCCGACCACGACGTCCGGCGAGAAGCCGACGAACCAGGCGTCCTTGGCCTCGTTGGTGGTGCCGGTCTTGCCCGCGATCGGCTTGCCGACCTCGCGCATGACGGTGGCGGTACCGGCCTGCACGACGCCTTCCAGCATCGAGGTGATCTGGTAGGCGGTCATCGGGTCGAGCACCTGTTCGCGGCGGTCGATCAGCTGCGGCTCGGCCTGGTTCTTCCAGCCTTCGGGCGCGTCACAGCCACGGCATTCGCGCTGGTCGTGCTTGAAGATGGTGTGTCCGTAGCGGTCCTGGATGCGGTCGATCAGGGTGGACTTCACCCGCTTGCCGCCATTGGCGAACATCGAATAGGCCGTGACCATGCGCATCACGGTGGTTTCACCGGCGCCAAGGGCATAGGACAGATAGTTCGGCAATTCGTCATAGACGCCGAAGCGCTTGGCGTATTCGCCGATCAGCGGCATGCCGATGTCCTGCGCCAGGCGCACCGTCACGGTATTGAGCGAGCGCTGCAGCGCGTTGCGCAGCGTGGTCGGGCCGTAATATTTGCCGCTCGAATAGTTCTCTGGACGCCAGACGCCGGCGCCCTGCCCCTGGTCGATCTCGAGCGGCGCGTCGATCACCACCGTCGACGGCGTGTAGCCGTTGTCGAGCGCCGACGAATAGACGATCGGCTTGAACGACGAACCTGGCTGTCGGTAGGCCTGGGTGGCGCGGTTGAACTGGCTCTGGTCGAAGGAGAAGCCGCCCACCATGGCCAGCACGCGGCCAGTGGACGGATCCATCGCCACCATGGCGCCGGACACTTCGGGATATTGCCGCAGCCGGAACTGGCCTTCGACGGCCGCGCCGTCCTTCTGCAGCGGATCGACATAGATGATGTCGCCGGCGGCCAGCACTTGGGTGATGGCGGTCGGGGTCTTGCCCTTGTAGGGCCCCTGGGTCGGCCGGGCCCAGCGCACGCCTTCGAGGGTGATGTTGCCGGTCTGGCGGTCCTTCAGCACGGCGCCTCCGAGTTCACGTCCCGGCTGGAAGCCGATGCGCGCCGACTGGTCGTTGACGTCGAGCACCACCGCAAGCTTCCACGGCGCGATGTCCTGCAGCGCCTTGACCTCGGCGAGCTTGACGCCCCAGTCGCCGGAGATGTCGAGCTTGTTGCTGGCACCGCGCCAGCCATGGGCCTCGTCATAGGCAATCAGGCCGTTGGTCATGGTCTTGCGGGCGGAGACTTGCAGCTTGGGATCCAGCGTGGTGCGGACCGACAGGCCACCTTCATACAGCTTCTTCTCGCCGTAGCGCTCGAAGATGTCGCGGCGAACCTCTTCGGCAAAATATTCGCCGGCGAAGATGTGGCCGGGATTGCTGCGCGTGGTCACGGCCAGCGGGTCCTTGCGCGCCTTGTCGGCATCGGCCTGCTTGATCCAGCCGTTTTCCAGCAGGCGGTCGACCACGTAGTTGCGGCGTTCGATCGCGCGATCGCGGTTCTTGATCGGATGCAGCGACGACGGCGCCTTCGGCAGCGACGCCAGATAGGAGGCCTCGGCCACCGTCAACTCGTTCACTGACTTGTCGAAATAGACCAGCGAGGCGGCGGCGATGCCATAGGCGCCGAGGCCGAGATAGATTTCGTTGAGATACAGTTCGAGGATCTTGTCCTTGGAATAGGCGCGCTCGATGCGCATCGCCAGCAGGGCTTCCTTGATCTTGCGGTTGAAGGACACCTCGTTGGTCAGCAGGAAATTCTTGGCGACCTGCTGGGTGATGGTGGAGGCGCCCTGCGGGCGGCGGTTGGAGCCGATGTTCTGCGCGTAGAGCACCATCGCGCGCGCCATACCGGAATAATCCAGGCCGCCGTGCTCGTAGAAGTTCTTGTCCTCGGCGGCGAGGAACGCGTTGATCACCAGCTTCGGCACCGCCTGGATCGGCAGATAGAGCCGCCGCTCCTTGGAGTATTCGCCAAGCAGCGCGCCGTCCGAGGCGTGCACGCGGGTCATCACCGGCGGTTCGTAATCCTGCAACTGCGAATAGTCCGGCAGGTCCTTGGAAAAGTGCCAGATCATGCCGGCGACGGCGGCGACGCCGACAAGGAACACCACGGTCCCTGCGGCGAACAAGAAACCAATAAACCGCACCAGCAAACGCATTATCGAAGATCCGTTTCAATCGCTGTGCCGGTGATCATCGGTCGATCTCTCACCCGGCAGCCCAGTGGGCGCAACTCAGCCGCAACGCGCAGGTCGCAAAAGCTTCAGCCCGCCGTCAGCAATGACCGATTCTGGCACGCGCGCAGAATTTTTTATAGATCGTGCGCTGTGGCCAAACTAGGGCTTCGTTGCTGAAAGCTTTGTCATTTCCGGTTCCGCGTCAATTGCCCGGGGAAGCCGACACCACGCGCTTGGCGAAAAAGCCGTCGATGGCCTTGGCCACCGAGGCGACCGTCCGGGAGCGCCAGTTTTCCGAGACCAGCTGCTGCAGATCGTCCTTGTTCGACACATAGCCGAGTTCGATCAGCACCGACGGCACGTCCGGCGCCTTCAGCACCCGGAAGCCGGCGGACTTCAGGGGGTGCTTGTGCATGCGCGCCGCAGACTTCATCTCGCCTGCCACCATCCGGGCAAAGCGGTTTGAAAAGGTTCGGGTTTCCCGCTGAGCCAGGTCTATCAGGATGTCCGCGACATCGGTCGGCTCCTCGGTCAGGTTCACGCCCCCGATGGCATCGGCCTTGTTTTCCGAATCGGCCAGCCGTTCGGCCTCGGCGTCCGAGGCCTTGTCGGACAGCGTGTAGATGGTGGCGCCCTGCGCATCGCCCTCCCCGCGCGGCAGCGCGTCGGCGTGGATCGACACAAACAGCGCCGCACCCTGCTGCCGGGCCACCTTCACCCGGTCGTCCAGCGGAATGAAAGTGTCGTCGGACCGGGTCATGACCACGCGGTATTTGCCGGACTTCTCCAGCCGGTCCCGCAGCGCCACGCCGAAGCCGAGCACAATGGACTTCTCGCTCTCGCCATTGGCCTGGGTACCGTTGTCGAGACCGCCGTGGCCGGGATCCAGCACGATGACCGGCCGGCCATCGGGCCGCTCCGGCATGGCGCTGATGATTGGCTTGGTCGCGACAACGGGCGTATCGGCCGGGCTGGCACCGGCGCCGATGGCCGGGCGCAGGTCCGGCCGGTTCTCGACGGCGAGCCCCTGCACGAAGGCGGTGCGGTCGACGGCCTCGAGTTCGATGACCATGCGGGCCGGCTGGCCGTTGGCGGCATCGAGGGCATAGGAATTCGTGATCCGGGCGGGACCGGTCAGGTCGAAGACCATCCGCGAACTGCCCGGCATCACCATCCCGTAGCGGAACGCCTTGATCAGCCCGCGCGCCACCGTCCCGGTGCCGGGATCGAGCCGGAAATTGATCTGCGGCAGGTCGATGATGACGCGATAGGGGTCGGCCAGCGCAAAGGCGCTCAGCGGCACCCGCTGGTCGAGGTCGAGAATGAAGCGGGTCTGCTTGTCGTCGCCGGCGATGCGGACGTCGGACGCCACCGCGACATTGGCGATCGGCTCGGCGCGCGGCGATTCGCCGGCCGCACGGGCGCTCGACCACCCGGCAAGGCCCGACACGGCGCATACGAGCGCCATGACCTGCGAAACGATATGGTTTGCGCGGCTCGCCAACGATTCCAGACCTCCGAAGCAGGCTGTCTAACCGATTAGGATCGTAGGGTTAACCAAAGTTTAAGTCACGACTGCATTGAGCCCGACTGTTGCAGGCTTGTGACGCTTCCCTTGCATGCCCGTCCCATTCCTCGTATGTACGAGGAGCTGACGGTTTAACTCCCGGTTGTGTCACGTCCAGCTTCCCGGTGCAGCGCTCGTATCTCCGACTAACATCAGGTGATACCAGCGTTTTCCAGCGTCTCCTCGCCACCCAGCGCCTAGCGCGGATGGATGAGCGGCAGTTGGTGCCCGAGCGGCGTCCGGTCCAGGTCCTTTCTCGCTCCCTGGGCGGCTTTAGACATTCATGACCGATTATCCCGGCCCAAGGTTTTTTAACTCATGGGCGGGGATTGCGACAGCCGGTGAACGCGTCCTGCGTTGCGCCGGACGTCAGCCAAAGGCGGCGCAGTTGCCGCCCAGATGTTCAGACGGGCCGACGCTTGATGCGCCAGACTGTGATGCCGAACGAGACCCAGGTGGGAACTACGCCGATGCGAAGCTTGAGCTTCGCGCGGCACCCTGCCCTGACCTCGCGTTCGGCGATCTTCCTTTCAGCAAGGCGCCCCGGGTTGCGTTTCGGCCTTCCCCTCACCCCCGAATCAGGTGGACCGTTACGTCACCCGGCCGCGCCATATGCGCTAGCCGCCGCGTGCGTTCTCCGCCCCCATGAGCTCCCAAATGCCAAACAAAATGTTGATCGATGCGACCCACCCGGAAGAGACCCGGGTCGTCGTGGTCCGCGGCAATCGCGTCGAGGAATTTGATTTCGAGACCGCGCAGCGCAAGCAGCTCCGCGGCAATATCTACCTCGCCAAGGTCACCCGCGTTGAGCCGTCGCTGCAGGCGGCCTTCATCGAATATGGCGGCAACCGCCACGGCTTTCTCGCTTTCAGCGAAATCCACCCCGATTACTACCAGATCCCGGTCGCCGACCGTCAGGCGCTGATCGAGGCTGACGAACGCGCCCACCGCGAAGCCGAGGAAGAGACCGACAACCGTTCCAACCGCAAGCGCTCGCGCCATCGCAATTCGCGCCGCCGCAGCGGCGGCGAGCGCGTGCGCAGCGAAGTCGTGGATGCCGCCGCGATCGATCCGTCGCAGGCCGAGCAGCCCTACGATCCCGCTTTCGCGCCGCAGCCGCATGACGGCGAGCAGGTCACCATCGGCGAGGCTCACGATCACGGCGAGCATGACCACGCGGGTCACGATTATGCCGGGCACGAGCATGCCGGGCACGAGCATGCCGGTCATGTGCATGACGACCGCGCACCGGACCACGTCGAAGGCAACACCGCGCCCGCCGACGACCACGCCGTGGCTGCCGCGGCCGAGGGTGTATTCCCCGAGCCGCAGCCCGAGCAGGCTTCGCCGACCGCCTCCGGGTCGGAAGCCGTTGCGGCGGAGGTCCAGGCGCCTGTTGCGCTCGACACCCAGTCCGAGGCACCGCTTGTGGTCGGACATGATCACCAGCCGGCCGCTGAGGATCACGCACATGACGAGCCGCTGCACGACCAGCATGCTGCGGAAAACGCCGCGCATGCCGACGACGTCCCGCATGACGACCATGCCGAGCACGCCGCGGCCGCCGACGCCGACGAGCATGACGACGACGAGGACGACGAGGAAGAAGCTGAAGAGGATCAGGTCGAGTCCGTCGGCGGCGACGATGTGCTGGAAGAAGTGCCCGAGCGCGCCTTCCGTCCGCGCCGCCAGTACAAGATCCAGGAAGTCATCAAACGCCGCCAGGTGATGCTGGTGCAGGTCGTCAAGGAAGAGCGCGGCAACAAGGGCGCGGCGCTGACCACCTACCTGTCGCTGGCCGGCCGTTACGCCGTCCTGATGCCGAACACCGCCCGCGGTGGCGGCATCTCGCGCAAGATCACCTCGGCGCAGGACCGTTCGCGGCTCAAGGAAGTGGTGTCGGATCTCGACGTGCCGGAAGGCATGGGGATCATCCTGCGCACCGCCGGTGCGTCCCGCACCAAGCCCGAGATCAAGCGCGACTTCGAATATCTGATCCGGATGTGGGAAACCGTCCGCGACATGACGCTGAAGTCGCAGGCCCCGACCCTCGTCTACGAGGAAGGCTCGCTGATCAAGCGCTCGCTGCGCGACCTCTACAACA
>JBEVEC010000080.1:0-6572 GCA_040512975.1 Tardiphaga sp.
GCCGGGACGCGCTCGTAGACCTTGATCGCCATCGCCGGCTTCTTCACGGACTCGTAGAGGTCGGCAAGCGACAGCAGCGCCAGCGAATGATCGGGCTTCAGGTACAGCGCGAGCTGCAGATCGACCAGCGCGAGGTCCTCGCCGCCGCGGCGGGTCAGCGACGCGCCAATGCCGTACAGCGCCTCGGCGGCGCCGGCCTGCGGGTTGTCCGCCAGTGGGGCCAGCTTCTTGTCGGCCTTGGTGTCGCGGATGCCTTCGAGCACCAGCGGGTGACGCGCGAGCTTCTTGTTGAACGCTTCGTAGATCGCGAGCGCCGCGGCATCATCCTTGTTGCGCGAGGTCCAGCGCGCATAGGCGTCGACCACGCGGAGCGCGGAATCGTCGAGCTTGTAGGCGCGCTCGAAGCGGGCGCCGGCATCCTTCTGCTTGTTGGCGAGATCGAGGATCATGCCGGCATGCAGGTCCTTGAAGATCGGATACCACTCCGGGCCGGCCAGCTTGTCGATATTGGCGATCGCCGCCTTGGTGTCGCCGGCGCCGTAGCTCGCCCACGATCCCAACAGCGTCGCCACCAGGTCGGTGATCGGACCGCGCACCGACTGGTTGATGTTGGTCTGCGCGGCGGCGTATTTCTTCATCTTGAGATCGCGGACGCCGACCACGAGGCGCGCCACGCGGTTCGACTTGTCGATGGTCAGGATGCGATCGGCGAGCTTGACCGCCTCCTCGATGTCGCCGTCGGCGAGCGAGGAGATGAAGGCGCGGTCGAGCAGTTCGTTGTTCTTCGGATCGGAGCGCAGCGCCGAGCGGTAGAACGCCGCGGCCGAACTCGCGTCGCGCTCGACGCTGGCGTGACGGGCGGCGAGATAGCTGCCCGCGGTGGTCAGCGACTTGAGGTCGCGGCTGGTCGGAAACTGCGCCGAGCTATCGCCGGTATGATCCGGGGTCTGCGCGAGCAACTGGCCGGGCGCGACGAGAATGGCCAACGTCGCGGCGGCGAGCGTCAGGCGGTTGAGACGGTTGGACAACATAGCGTTCGCCTAGCTCCAGGATTGACGGGCAGGATGTCGCGCAAAGGCAAGAGCGGTACTGGACGGGCTCGGATGCGCGGTCGCTGCGGCAAGAGCGCCGACAATGCCGCGTTTGACGACCGTCCGCAAGGATCGGGGCGCAATCGCACCTATGGCTCGGAGCCTGTCAGCAGTCGGGCCGCGGGATTGCGCCACGCTCTCTGGAAGGCGCTTGCAGTGTGGCGTTATCGTGACGCGGCGCTGCCCGGCGATGAGCTCTCAGCGGGTCGTCCCCGCGAAGGCGAGGGACGACCCGGGTTACCGCTCGTGGTGCTCACGCAATCGTCATCCTGGCCTCCGCTACATCGCCTCGTAATTCGGGCCGCCGCCGCCTTCGGGCGGCACCCAGGTGATATTGCCGTTGGGGTCCTTGATGTCGCAGGTTTTGCAGTGGACGCAGTTCTGCGCGTTGATCTGGAAGCGCGGCTCGCTGCCTTCCTGCACCCACTCATAGACGCCGGCCGGGCAATAGCGGTTCGACGGGCCAGCGAAGACCTCGAGCTCCGACGAGCGCTGCAGCGCCATGTCGGCGACCTTGAGATGGACCGGCTGGTCCTCCTCGTGGTTGGTGTTCGACAGGAACACCGACGACAGCCGGTCGAATGTCAATTTGCCGTCGGGCTTCGGATAGGCGATCGGCTGGTACTGCTTGGCGGGCTTCAGCGTTTTGCGGTCCGGCTTGTCATGCTTGAGCGTGCCGAACAGCGAGAAGCCGAGCGTATTGCACCACATGTCGAAGCCGCCGAGCGCGTTGCCGAGCAAGGTGCCGTATTTCGACCACAGCGGCTTAGCGTTGCGCACCGGATGGAGGTCCTTGCCAATCGACGAGGCGCGCCAGCCGTTCTCGTATTCGATCACCTCGTCATTGGCGCGGCCGGCGGCCAGCGCCGCCGAGACGTGCTCGGCCGCCTGCATGCCCGAGGCCATGGCGTTGTGCACGCCCTTGATGCGCGGCACGTTCACAAAACCCGCGGCGCAGCCGATCAGCGCGCCGCCCGGGAAGGTCAGTTTCGGCACCGACTGGTAACCGCCCTCGGTAATCGCGCGCGAGCCATAGGCCAGGCGCTTGGCACCGACAAAGGTGTCGCGGATCAAGGGATGGGTCTTGAAGCGCTGGAATTCCTCGAACGGATAGAGATAGGGATTCTCGTAGTTCAGATGCACCACGAAGCCGACGGCGACGAGGTTGTCGTCATAGTGATACAGGAACGAGCCGCCGCCGACGTCATGGTCGAGCGGCCAGCCGAACGAGTGCTTCACCGTGCCCTTCTGGTGCTTGGCCGGATCGATCTGCCAGATTTCCTTAAGGCCGATGCCGAACTTGCCGGGCTCGCAATCCTTGTCGAGCGCGAATTTGGCGATCAGCTCCTTGGTCAGCGAACCGCGCGCGCCTTCGGCGAACAGCGTGTATTTGCCGAGCAGCTCCATGCCGCGGGTGAACGAATCCTTCGGCTTGCCGTCGCGGCCGACGCCCATATCGCCGGTGGCGATGCCGCGCACCGCGCCGTTGTCGTCGTAAAGCGTTTCCGCGGCGGCAAAGCCCGGATAGATCTCGACGCCTAGCGCCTCGGCCTTCGCGCCGAGCCAGCGTGTCACCATGCCGAGCGATGTGATGAAGCAGTGATGATTGTTCATCAGCGGCGGCATCAGGAAATTCGGCAGCTTGATGCCGCCGGTCTTGGTCATGAAAAAGAACTGGTCGTCCTTGACCTGGGTCTTCAGCGGACAATCGGCGTCGTCGCGCCAGTCGGGAATGAGCTTGTCGAGCGACACCGGATCGATCACCGCGCCGGACAGGATGTGCGCGCCGACCTCCGAGCCCTTCTCCACCACCACGATCGTCAAGTCGGCATTGATCTGCTTCAGACGGATCGCGGCCGACAGGCCGGCCGGGCCGGCGCCGACGATGACGACGTCGAATTCCATGGATTCGCGCGGCGGCAGTTCTTCAATGCTCATAATCGTCTCAAACCCGTTTCCAGCCCGTTCAGAACGCTTCTAAGGGTTGTTGTTTCCGATTTTTGCCGCAAGAACAACCACCGAAATGCCATGGAGCCATTCACGGGGGCCATTCCGCTGCAGGACAATACGTCCTAGATTGCGGTCATGCCTTTGACTGCCCATGACGCCTGAGCCCCATCTTACTGTCGCGCAATTGCTCGCCTTCTATCTGGAGGCCGGGGTCGACTGCGCGCTGATGGACGAGCCGGTCAACCGGCTGTCCGACGACACGCCGCCGCCGGCGCGCGACGCCAATGAGGCCGCGGCAAAACGTCCCGCGCTCAGCGGCATGCCGGCGCCGCCGCCGCGGCCGCCTGCCCGCGTCGAAGTTGCCCCGGATGTCGCCATCGCCGCCGCGCGCGAGACGGCGCGCACGGCACCGTCCCTCGAGGTGTTGCGCGAGATGCTGCAGAGCTTCGAGGGCTGCGCGCTGAAATCCACCGCGACCCAACTGGTGTTTGCCGACGGCCATCCGCAGGCGCGGGTGATGTTCGTCGGCGAGGCACCGGGCCGCGACGAGGACATCGAGGGCCTGCCCTTTGTCGGCCGCTCCGGCAAGCTCTTGGACCTGATGATGGCGGCGATCGGCCTGAAGCGCAGCGACGTCTACATCGCCAACGTGATTCCGTGGCGCCCGCCGGGCAACCGCACGCCGACGCCGCAGGAGACGCAGATCTGCCTGCCCTTCGTCCAGCGCCAGATCGAGCTGGTGAACCCGGACATCCTGGTGACCTTGGGCAATCCGTCGACGCAGACGCTGCTGCAGACCCGCGACGGCATCATGAAATCCCGCGGCCGCTGGGTCGATTACGACACCGGCAGGCGAAAGATCCGCGCGATCGCCACATACCACCCGGCCTATCTGCTGCGCTCGCCGTCCTACAAGCGCATGACATGGATGGATTTTCGGTCGATTGCCGAGGCCCTGAAAGCACCACCGGGGAAGTAGCGCGTAGCCCGGATGGAGCTCTTGCCTAATCCGGGATTCACACACTTAGGCGCCGCTGCCCCCGGATTGCGCTTCGCTCCATCCGGGCTACGGGCCTAATCGATCAAGGCCCCGTCGGCCGCAGAATCGCCCAGCCGATGCGCAGCGGCGGACGTCGCCCGTTGATCCAGCGATCGAACGCCCTCGGCACTTCAGGCACCAGGCCCGGAAACCGCGCCGCGATCTCCGGCGGCGGCGTGCCGATGGTGTCGGCAGCACGCCACACCACGACGCCGCCACGGGCGGCGAACTGTTCCGGCGTGAGCCACGGCGTCCGCGCCGGCGCCGCGGCGTCGAGCAGATGCGGCCGCGCCGGGGCGATGCCGATCAGCGCCGCCAGTTGCGGATCGCCGCTCACGGCGGGCAGCGGCCGGCCGGTGCGGCGCTCGAAACTGTCGCTGAAGAACCGCCCGATATCGCGCGCCGGCAGCGCCGTCGGATCCTCGGGACCGTCGAGCCAGGGCAGGATCACCACGCCGACCAGCACCGCCAGCGCCGGCGCGATCACCGCGAAGGCCCAGACCTTGCGCAGCGCGCGCTGCCCGCGCAGGGCAATCAGGTCGCCCGATGCGACCACCACCGCGAGACCGGTCATCACCAGCGCGATGCCGGCGCCGCCGACCACATGGTTGCGCCCGTACAGCGCCGCGGACAGGGTACCGAGCAACGCCGGCGCCAGCGCGAAAAAATACACATAGGCGCGCGCCGTAGAATCGACCGGCGGGCGGAAGATGATCGGCGCGTCATCGGATTTCGGCATCAGCCGGCCCCAGTTCATCGCCGTCAGCACGATCACGCCGGTGGTCGCCGCCACCAGCCAGGCCAGCAGCACGGCCCAGTGCTGGGCGCTGCCGGCGAGATCGTCCAGCACCGGCGGCTGCGGGATCACCGCGACACCGGCCCGGACCACCCAGAGGATCCAGGGCAGCGTCAGGACGCCCACCACAAGGATCGCATACAGCGGATCGAACGACATCAGGTTGCGGCGGCCGCGTGCGGTGGCGAGGCCGAATGCCAGCGGCAGGATCAGCAGCCACATCGCCGTGGTGGTGGTCAGCAGCAGCAGGCCGGACTCGATCGACAGCGCGAACCAGGCATTGCGCCGGCCGAGGCCGATGGCCAGCCAGCCATGCAACAGCACCATCGCCCAGAGCGGCCGCGCCAACACCAGCGGCCCGAATTCGACGCCGGGCGAACTGAAGGCGGTGACCGTCATGGTCAGCAGCACCGCGATCACCGCCTGCGGCCCGCCGACGATGTTGCGCCCGAGATGATAAACGGCCCGAAAGGTGGCGATGGCGCAGAGCTGCGCCAGCACATAGACGCCGAACACGTGATTGCCGGCGAGGCGGAAGGCGATATCGGCGAGCCAGAACGCCAGCGGCGGGCCGAGATCGGTCCCGACCTGGTATTCGCGGCCATAGGCGAGAACGGTGGCAAGATCGCCGGGTGGGCCGCGATACAGCAGCATCGGCACCGCCAGCCAGATCAGCGCCTGACAGACGATGACGATCCAGAGCACCAGCCGCGGCCGCGCGCGGATCAATTCGACGATCAGGGAGGTGAAGCGCATCAAACGTCTGGACCGGCCGGCGCGGAAAATTGCTCAGTCAGGTGATACGGTGCGCCGGTGGAGGTGGCAACCGGGCTGGCGGAGGCCGGCGTTCAGGCGGAGATTTCGAGGTCCAGTGTGGCCTGGATGGCGATCACCCCGTCGGGCAGCGCGATGCCATCGCGCTTGTTGCGTGCGGCCACGACCGGCGCATAGAGGCTGCGGTGATGGATGCTGGGGCCGAGTTCGTCGAGCGCCGCCAGATGCTGCGGCACGGCGTAGCCCTTGTGGATCTCGAAGCCGTAGCCCGGACAGTGTTCGGCGAGCCGGCACATCAACCGGTCCCGCGACACCTTCGCGATGATCGAGGCCGCGGCAATCGACAGCACCTTGGCGTCCCCGCCGATCACCGCCTCGCAGGCGGCATCGGTGGCGATCTTGTCGCGGCCATCGACAAACACATGTTTCGGCGCCTCCGGCAGCGCATGTACCGCGCGCGCCAGCGCCCAGAGCGAGGCGCGCAAGATGTTGTCGCGGTCGATGCGGGTCGGCGAGGCGTAGGCGACCGCGAACGACGCCGTGGCGCAGATCTCCTCGAACAATTCCTCGCGCCGCTCCGCGGTCAGCTTCTTGGAGTCGTTGAGGCCCTTGGGGATCCGCTTGGGATTCAGGATGACCGCCGCTGCGACCACCGGCCCGGCCAGCGGCCCGCGTCCGGCCTCGTCACAGCCGGCCACCGGCCAGACGCCCTGCTTCAGCAGCGCGCGCTCGCGCTTGAAGCTCGGCGGCGCCACGGCGATGACGCCATTTCGTGGCCTGGCCTGCGCAGGTTTTTTCGGATCGCGAATCATGCCGGGAGCGTGCGCAAGGCAGGCGACGGGCGCAACCGGGAACCGGCGGCTGTGCCCGTTATCCCGATAGGCGGTCGTCCCTGCGAACGCAGGGACCCATACGCCGTGAC
>JBEVEC010000081.1:0-15461 GCA_040512975.1 Tardiphaga sp.
GGCAATGCGGATAGCCGAAATGCTCGCCGAGTTTCGAGATCATGTTGAGCTTGTCGCTCGGCATGTCGTCGCTGATCCAGTCGCGGGCGTTTTCGGTGAACCAGTATTTGCCGGTGCGCGGATCGACGTCGCCGCCCACCGAGTTGCGCACGCCGAGTGCCACGATCTCGGCATTCCCCGTCTTGGGATCGACGCGGCGGATCTGCGACAGCGAGGTCGGCGGAATGCCGATGTTGAAGGGAGGTCCGAACGGCACGTAGAACCAGCCGTCCTTGTCGGCCGCGAGATATTTCCAGCCATGGGCGGCGTAGGACGGCATGTCGTCATACACCACCTTGGCCTCGCCGATCTTGTCGAGATTGGCCTCGGCGTTCTCGTATTTGTAGAGCTTGTCGATATCGATCACGTAGAGCGCGCCATCCCGGAACGCGATGCCGGTCGGCATCTTCAGCCCCTTGATGATCGTCTTGACGTCTTTCTTTCCGCCCTTGTCGGTGATGGCATAGACGTTGCCGAGCCCGAACGATCCGACGAACAGCGTGCCGTTGTCGCCCCATGCCATCTGCCGCGCGGCGAGCACGCCCGAGGCATAGACCTCGATCTTGAAGCCCGCCGGCAGTTTTATCTTTTTCATCATGGCGGCGAGCTCGGCATCCGACGCGCCGGTGGGCGGACCGGAGGGCGGCGCGAGGCCCTTCTGCGCTTCGGTCTCGTCGCCAAGGAACCAGTCATCCGGCGGATGGGTCCAGAAGTCCTTGGTATCAGATTTGTAGCTCTTGAGCTTTTCCTGCGCGCTGGCCTGACCCATGGCCGCGATGGCGAGGACGGCGGCGCATGCAAGCACGGATCGACGGAACATCGATGGCATCGTGTCACTCCCTGGGCAGCACTTTGCGGCTGCGCTGTCTTGTGGACGTTGATCGCAACGTCGCTCGCCGCTTTGCGCGGTCGGGCATTTAAAATGCTATCACAAGATCGCGCAGCGCCAAGCGCCATGCGTGGCGCGACGTGCAAATAGATACGGCAGACGCGCTGCACTGCGGCGACGGCCCATGTCTCTCATGGATGCTATCGCGTGCGCTTGATGGTCAGTACAGCCGTGCCGCCATTGCCCCATGACGGCAAGTTATAGATCCAGGGCAAGCCGATCACCGCGTCGTTGACGAAAACGAACAACTCCCCGGATCGGGTTGGCCTGATCGGAAACTGAATTATGTTATCGCGCAGGTCCGGATCGTAGAACGTCTCTTCGCCCCCTACACTTCCGTACCGCAGCACAATGCGAAACCAGTCCTGATACAATTCGCGACGCAGCGGAATCGCGAGGCTCAGCAACACGCGGTGATACCAGCGTGGCGGCTCCATCGAACTGAAGCCGCCGACCGGCACATGGGCGCCGAAATGGGTCCATGGATCGCCCGGCGTGATGGTCACGACGTAGCGTGCGCGATGGTCTACGACAAAGATGCCTGTGGCTCGGCAAAGATCCCTGGTTGTGAACGTAATCGGATCGCTGCTCTGATCAGGCAGAAGTATTTTCGGGGCGCGGCTCTCATGGCACGTGGCCCCTGCAACATCCTGGATATTGAAGGCGACGTGGCTGACGATGGCCGCACCGAAATAAGCGAACAGCAGGGCAAAGAACCCGGGCGCTATCCTGTGTTTCAAGCCTTCATGGAAGCCGATATACCGCTTGTCGCTCCTCAGGCCGTAAATCCAGTTCGTGGGCAGTCCCGACGGCGACTGTCGTGTCGGATGCCAGATTGCGCCCATTAGATCGGCGGTCCGGTTGGCGATCCGCGATCCCCAAACGAGCAACCCCACGAGGATCGCAACCATGATGACGAAAGAGATGGGTGCCCGCGCATAACCGTCGATCCATGTTTTGGCGATACCGGGCAGGAAGCCCTGCAGCACGCGCAAGATGTCCGAGACCCAGCGGATCGGGCTGGTGAATTCGTCCGACTCACTCGCGCCGCTGATCAACGGAAATACGACAAGCGCTAATGTCGTGGCCACCGTGGCGAAATACACGATGCGGCGTTTCCAGACCTCGTTCCAGACATGCTCCTGGGCATCGGCGCGTGCGGTGGCCTGCGACGAGGTCTCGACGCCGTATTGACCGGAGGTGACGATTGAGCCGTCGTCGCGGACGACATCATATAGTGCGGGCAATCCGATCGGCGCATAGGCGTGAGCGTGGTTTCCAATCCGCTTGAACACGCTTTCATGGATTTTGGGTCGCTCGATCAGGACCTCATCGTCTTCTTTCTTCGAATACTTCGCATTGCAAAGCTGCACGAGTTTGCGTGGACCATATCGATAATAGCCGCCGAGGCCCTTGCGCGGATCGTAGATACGGCCATCCTTGTCACGCTTGGATATCGCATTTTTGAAAGTGTCAGGATCTGCAACGGGGCTGGTCGGATTGGTCGGTTGATCTGACTTGAACTTCAGTCCTGACCGCTGCGCCTCCGTGATCATCCAGACAAACGGAATGTACGCCAGCGAGTCATCGGGATAGCCACCGCCAACATTGGAGTGCACCCCGGTGAACCAGACCTGACTGATCTGCTCGTCGGCGACGGCGCGCGGGGTGTCCGGGTCGAATTGTGCGGGCGGGATGACCTTTTCGTCCCACAATTCCGGATGAAACGTGGTGCGCTCCTCGTCGAGGGCAAGCGCCTGGCAGGCGCGGCTTACCCGTTCTCGCACCACCTGATGGTCGGGCAATTCGAGAGGATAAATATACTTGCTGATGCCGCGGGTCATCTCGTCGATCGGCATGCCGTAGGCCGAGACGGTGTCCCACACACCGACGAAGTGGAATTTGGCGACAGTGCGGTTGTTGGCTTTGTCGTAAGCGATTGGGCGAAGCCTATCGCGAAGATCTCTGAACCAGTCCTCGGGATGGAATGGCCAGACCGTATGATAGCGTTTACGGCGGTAGGCTCGGTAAGCGCCGCGCGCCTGCTTGTCGAGCTCCGATTCGCTATCAGCGACCACCAGACCTTCATGAAGGATCAGGCCCATCACGACACGGATGGTAAAGGCACCGCGGCTGAAGCCGAAGCCGTACAATCGGTCGTCGTCGCCATGATGATTGCGACAGGCGAATTTGTAGAGATCGATGACGTTGCGCTTCAGCCCGAAGCCGAAGGCGCCGCCGAGGATTGCCCAAGGCTTGAATGAGGACGTTCCGACACCGTCGTCGTAGAACGCCACCTGATCGGAGCCGGACAAGTCGAGGGCCTCGAAGGTGCGCCAGACATTGGTGCGCCACACCTTGCCGGCGGAATTGCCGGTGCCATCCGACAACAGAACAATGTTCCTGCCCATGGTCGCCCCCTCGCCGGGAGTGATGACCCGACGGTATCAGGATCGACTGCTGCTAAGCTTTTTTCAACCTCAAACTGCGTCACGCGTAAGTGCGCGTTCGGCCGTAAGATAGCGAGACTACAGGCTGCCCTTGCTCAGGTAGCGCCAGGCCACGGCCAGCACCACCAGCCCAATGAAGATCAGCGCCACCGGCAGCTTTTTCTTTTCACGCGGTGGCGGGTTGCTCGGCTTGATGCGGCGGAACGGCGTCACGTTGTCATTATTGTCGGGCATTGGTTTTGATCTCGAGACCGTCTTGATCACGGGCGCCGTGCCGGTGCCGCCCATCCGGGCGTAATAACTGCGGTAAACCAGCTGGATGGTCGCCTCGGCGGCGGCCGGTTCGGTTTGTTTGCGGGCCAGCAACGCAACATAGCCGGCGAAGAACGTCTGGGACTCCTGCGGCAGTGCGTCGATGCTTTTCAGCTTCGCCATCATCAGCCATGTGGCGAAATCGGCGCGCGCCTCGTCATTGGCACGCCTGGCGATCTCCAGGTTGGAATCCGTGGTGGACGGCATCTTGGGTCTCGGTTCGCTGAGCTTTCGATTGTCTGCCCAACAGCCAGCGATTTCAAGCGATCCGAGCGGCATCCTCGACCCACACGGAGACCACAAACGACGCAGCCGCCAAACGGGCGGCCTGCGTGCGATTAAATTGTGCCAATTGGGGAAACCGGAGATTTCTGGAAAACCAGAGATTTCTGGAGCGGGCGAAGGGATTCGAACCCTCGACCCCGACCTTGGCAAGGTCGTGCTCTACCACTGAGCTACACCCGCATCCGAGAAGCAGGCGGCGATGGTGCGCCGCCGACGCGCAGACCTATATGAAATGCCGGCAGCGAATGCAACAGCAGAACTGCACCGACGATGAGGTAATGATCAGCCCGGTTTTACGTCCTCCGGCGCCCGAACGGGGCCCAAACCGCGCCTGCAGCGTCAAAAGCGGGGTTTGGTCGACGAATCGGGTCGCCACGGCGCTTCGGCCCGATTTGCAAATTCCTGTCACGAACGCCATCTAACGGTTCTGGCCATGCTAGAAGCGGCCGGACTGTCAGGACATCGAGCGAGGTTCACGTGACCATACTGGAACAGGGCGGCGCAGCGGTGCCGCAGGCGGCGACGGCGCTCATCAAGGACACCACCACCCGCACCTTCATGCAGGACGTCATCGAGGAATCGAAGATCCAGCCGGTGCTGATCGACTTCTGGGCGCCATGGTGCGGCCCGTGCCGGCAATTGACCCCGGTGATCGAGAAGGCCGTGACCGCCGCCAAGGGCAAGGTCAAGCTGGTCAAGATGAACATCGACGAGAACCCCGAGATTCCCGGCCAGATGGGCATCCAGTCGATTCCGGCCGTGATCGCCTTCGTCAACGGCCAGCCCGCCGACGGTTTTATGGGCGCCGTACCCGAGAGCCAGGTCACCGCCTTTATCGACAAGCTGACCGCCGGCATGCCGGGCGCCGAGCCGACCGCTGACGAATTGCTGCAGGAGGCCGAAGCCATCCTCGCCGAGGGCGATGCCGCCACCGCGGCCTCGATCTATGGCGAGGTCATCGCGACGGACGCCGGCAACATCGCCGCGCTGGCCGGGCTGGCGCGCTGCTATGTCGAGACCGGCGCCATCGAACAGGCCAAGCAGACGCTGGAGTTGGTGCCCGTTGCTAGCCGCGAGGATGCCGCGGTCAAGGCGGTGCAGGCCAAGATCGATCTGCTCGAGCAGGCTGCGGCGCTCGGCCCGATCACCGAACTCGAGCAGAAGGTCGCCGCCGATCCGCTCGACCACCAGGCGCGCTTCGATCTCGCGGTGGCGCTCAACGGCGCCAACAAGCGCGACGAGGCCACCGGCCACCTGCTGGAGATCGTCAAGCGCGACCGCAAATGGAACGAGGACGGCGCGCGCAAGCAGCTGATCCAGTTCTTCGACGCCTGGGGGCCGACGGACGAGGCCACCATGGACGGTCGTCGCCGGCTGTCGACCATTCTGTTTTCGTGAGCGCCTTCACGATCTGATGCATCGGACCAGGAACCGGACCAGGACATGCCGATCAATATCGACTATCGCGGACCTGTCGATCTGCCCGAAGTGATTCCGGTATTTCCGCTGCCCGGCGCGCTGCTGCTGCCGCGCGGCCAGATGCCGCTGAACATCTTCGAGCAGCGCTATCTGGCGATGATCGACGACGCGCTGCGTGACGGGCATCGGCTGATCGGCATGATCCAGCCCGACACGGCGCATTCGAAGGACGAAGACAAGCCGACGCTGTTCAGGGTCGGCTGCGTCGGCCGCATCACCCAGCTCGCCGAGTCCGGCGATGGCCGCTACATTCTCGAACTGACCGGCGTCAGCCGTTTCGAGGTGGTGCAAGAATTGTCGGTGCTGACCGATTACCGGCAGTGCAAGGTCGACTACTTCCCCTTCGTCGACGACTTCACGGCCCGCAAGGGCGAGGAAGACGTCGATCGCGACGCGTTGCTGGCGGTGCTGACGGATTTTCTCAAGGCCAACAATCTGCAGGTCGACTGGGAAGGCATCCGCAGTGCCCCGAACGAGGCGCTGGTGAATGCGCTAGCGATGATGTCGCCGTATGGCCCGCCGGAGAAGCAGGCCATGCTGGAGGCGCCCGACCTGAAGACCCGCGCCGAGATCCTGATCGCCGTCACCGAAATGGACCTGGCGAAAAAGCGCACCAGCGGCGATCCGCCGTTGCAGTAAGCCACCATCAATGACCCTCGACTGCGAGCCCGGAGCCTGAATGACGACGATCCCCAACGACCGCCTCGAAGGCAGCGTCGATCCGAAACTGCTGGAAATCCTGGTGTGCCCGCTCACCAAGGGCCAGCTCGAATTCGACGCCGGCCGTCAGGAACTGATCTCGCGCAAGGCCAAACTCGCCTACCCCATCCGCGACGGCATCCCCATCATGCTGCCGGAAGAAGCGCGCCGGATCGATTAGGATTTAGGGGCGTCATTCCAGGATGCGACAGACGGCGAAGCCGTATGGCGCAGACCCACAATCCCGATTTGTTCATCATATCAAGATTCCGGGTTCGCGTGCGGCTGACGCCGCCCCCGCCCCGGAATGACGAATGCTACAACGCCTCTCCCTTCAACAGCCGCGGTATCTCGCCGGACAATCCCGCCGCCTGCTTGATGAACGCGCCTTTCAGCGGCGGCAGGCGGTCGACGATGCCCAGGCCGATGTCGCGAATGCTCCGCACGAAGGGCAGGTCGTTGGAAAACAGCAGGTTCAGTGTATTGGTGGCCACGCCCATCGCCATGGTGTCGAAACGCCGCCAGCGCTGGTAGCGCTCGAGCACGTCGGCCTGGCCGAAATCCATGCCGAGCCGCGCGGCATCGACGATGGTCTCCGCCAGCGCGGCCACGTCCTTCAAGCCCATATTGAGGCCCTGCCCCGCGATCGGATGGATCACATGGGCGGCGTCGCCGATCAGCGCGAGGCGCTCGCCGATGAAGGAGCGCGCGACGAAATAGCCGAGTGGGAATGATTTCGGCTTCTCGAGCGCCTTGACCTCACCGAGATGCAGACCGAACCGCTGCTCGAGCGCGGTGTGAAATTCCTCGTCCGGCAAGGCGACGATGCGCGCGGCCTCGCTGCGCGACTCGGTCCAGACCAGCGACGAGCGCTTGCCGGTCAGCGGCAGGATCGCAAACGGCCCCGCCGGCAGGAAATGTTCTTCGGCGCGGCCCTCGTGGTCGCGTTCATGGCCGACGGTGACGACGATGCCGGACTGGTTGTAGTCCCAGCCATGGGTCGCAATGCCCGCGCGCTCGCGCAGTTTCGAGCGCGCGCCGTCAGCGGCGACCAGCAGCGCCGCCTCGATGACGTCGCCGTCGCCTGGGGTGACGCTGACGCCGTCGGCGCGGGTGTCGAACGTGGTGATTGCGGTGGCGCGCAATTCGACGCCGGCGGCCTCCGCAAGCCTGACCAGTTCATCGATCAGCCGGCGGTTCTCGACCATATGCGCGAACGGCTCGCCGGCTTCGACCGGACCGCCAAAGGTCAGAAAAGTGGGCCGCGTGGCGTCCTCGAGCTTCGAATCAGTCACAACCATGTCGAGGATCGGCTGCGCTTCCGCGGCGACCCCGTCCCACGCGCCGAGTGCGGCGAACAGCCGCCGGCAGGCGGCGACGATGGCGGTCGCGCGCGGGTCGCGACTCGGCCGCGCCGCGAAGGCGGGATCGGCGACGATGATCGGGATGCCCTCGCCCAGGCCCTGACGCAGCGCCAGGGCGAGCGCCAGTCCGGCGAAGGCGCCCCCGCCGATGACAATGCCTCGCTGTGCCGCCATGATGTTTCCGGTCCCGCTGTTGCCACGCGCTTATAGCTGGGCGAAACAGGAAGGGGAAACAAGGCGGCGGCGTGGCCGCGGTCTTGGTAAATCCCGCCTGCAGCCGCGACGCCGAAAGAGGACGCGATGTCCAAGAGCCTGATCGACCTGATCGACATTCTTGATCTCGAAACGATCGAGGTGAACATGTTTCGCGGCCGCAGCCCGAAGACGGCGTGGCAGCGGGTGTTCGGCGGCCAGGTGATCGGCCAGGCTATGGTGGCGTCGTGCCGCACCGTCGAAGGCCGCATGCCCCATTCGCTGCATTGCTATTTCATCCTGCCCGGCGATCCCGCGATCCCGATCGTCTACGAGGTCGAACGGCTGCGCGACGGCAAGAGCTATTCGACCCGCCGCGTCACCGCGATCCAGCATGGCCATGCCATCTTCTCGATGATGGTCTCGTTCCACGCCGAGGAGGAGAACTCGTTCGACCATCAGGACACGATGCCCGACGTGCCGCATCCCGACCGGCTGTCCGCCGAGGAACTGGCGAAGCACCCGGTCATCCACGAGATGCCGGATTTTATCCGCCGCTATTACGAGTCCGACCGCCCGATCGAGCTGCGCCCGGTGGAATTCCAGCGCTACGCCGGCACCAAGATTCCCGACGGCAAGATCAACATCTGGATCCGCACCGCCGCCAAGCTGCCCGACGACCCGGCGCTGCATATGTGCGCGCTGGCCTATGCCTCCGACTTTTCGCTGCTGGACTCGGCGATGGCGCGCTACGGCCGCACGCTGTTCGACGGCAAGGTCATGGCCGCCAGCCTCGATCATGCGATGTGGTTTCACCGCCCGTTCCGCGCCGACGAATGGCTGCTGTACAGCCAGGATTCGCCGAGCGCCCAGAATGGCCGCGGCCTCGCCCGCGGGCTGATCTTCAAGCCCGACGGCACGCTGGTGGCGTCCGTGGCGCAGGAAGGCTCGCTGCGCGAGCGCCGGGAAAAGCCGGCTGGTTAGCCGATCGAAGCGAGGACAAGGCCGCGCGGCGGCCCTCCAGCCTTCGGGTACCCAGCTGGCCGGTAACGACGTCCGTCCATTGACTGGTCAAAGGGCCTTTCAACCGGGCATGCTTTCCGCTTATTTTGTGCGCGTTGTGCCATCCCGAAGGGCATGCGCCGCGGCACCTTTGCCCGAACGGAAAGCCATTCCATGAAACTCGTCGTTGCGATCATCAAGCCCTTCAAGCTGGACGAAGTCCGCCAGGCCCTCACCGCCATCGGCGTCCACGGCATGACCGTGATCGAGGTGAAGGGCTACGGCCGCCAGAAGGGCCATACCGAAATGTATCGCGGCGCCGAATATGTCGTGAACTTCCTGCCCAAGCTGCGGCTGGAGATCGCGGTGTCGTCCGAACTCGTCACCAAGGCTGTCGAAGTGATCTCGACCAGCGCCCGCACCGGCCAGATCGGCGACGGCAAGGTGTTCGTCACCCCGCTCGATCACGCATTGCGCATCCGGACCGGCGAGACCGACACTGACGCGCTGTAAGCCACTTCTGTCGGGTGCACCTGGTTATTCCATGCCAGTTGAAAGCCTGATAGGTGCTCGCCACGGTTACATGGCCTGCAAATTAGACAAATACCGCCGTCGAAGTCATGAAACATTACCAAAACACCAGCAGGCCTGCCCTCGGTCTGAGCAGAAATATGTCAAATGGCTGTCATGACCACGACTTGAGCATGAATGGCTATAGTTTAGGCGCGACCGAATGGCGCAGTCGGTCTCATCGGCTGGGAAATGCGAAAAACCGCGCATTCATAGTCCGTTAGCGAATTCCACAGTTCTGGCACGGCATTTGATTCTAGGGGGGATGGCTGTGCCCGCGTAGTGAACTTCTCCGCGTGGTGAACCTCAGTCGAGATCGCCCGGTCGCAATTTTTGGTCGGGCCTAAGCGGGGATAGGACCCATGAAAATTGTTATGGCGATCATCAAGCCATTCAAGCTTGAGGAAGTCCGTGATGCCCTGACCGCCATTGGCGTTCACGGTTTGACGGTGACGGAAGTCAAGGGATACGGCCGGCAGAAGGGCCACACGGAAATCTATCGCGGCGCTGAATATGCGGTGAGCTTCCTGCCCAAGATCAAGATCGAGGTGGCTGTCGCCTCCGATCAGGTCGACAAAACCATCGAAGCCATCACCACCGCGGCCAAGACCGGCCAGATCGGCGACGGCAAGATCTTCGTCATCAACCTCGATCACGCCGTGCGCATCCGCACCGGCGAGGCCGATGCTGCCGCCCTCTAACGCGTCCACCCGGATTTCGCGCTCACCCTTCTTCAATCAGGAGTTAGACAAATGACGTTCAAGCGTCCCTCTGGCGCGGGACTGGCGGCACTCGCCGTCGGCCTGCTCGCCGCAACCGCGGCTCACGCCGATCCGACCATCAACAAGGGCGACAACGCCTGGATGATGACGTCGACGGTGCTGGTGCTGCTGATGACCGTGCCCGGCCTGGCGCTGTTCTACGGCGGCCTGGTCCGCTCCAAGAACATGCTCTCGGTGCTGATGCAGGTGTTCTACACCACCTCGATCGTGATGGTCCTGTGGGCCCTGTACGGCTACAGCATCACCTTCACCGGCGGCTCGCCCTATATCGGCGGCTTCTCCAAGGCGTTCCTTGCCGGCGTGACCCCGGATTCGATGGCCGCGACCTTCACGGCCGACGCCAACATCTCGGAGCTGATCTACTTCTGCTTCCAGATGACCTTCGCCGCCATCACCCCCGGCCTGATCGTCGGCGCCTTCGCGGAACGCACCAAGTTCGCCGCGATCGCGCTGTTCATGCCGCTCTGGGTGACGCTGATCTACTTCCCGATCGCGCACATGGTCTGGTACTGGGCCGGCCCGGATGCCGTCGTCGCTGCCGCCAAGGCGGTTGCCGCAGCTGCTCCCGATGCCAAGGCTGCGGCTCAGGCCAAGCTCGATGAAGTCATGGCCGACGCCGGCCAGGTGTTCCTGTGGGGCGCCCTCGACTTCGCCGGCGGCACCGTCGTGCACATCAATGCCGGCATTGCGGGCCTCGTGGGCTGCCTGATCATCGGCAAGCGCACCGGCTACGGCAAGGAGCTGATGGCTCCGCACTCGCTGACCATGACCATGATCGGCGCCTCGCTGCTGTGGGTCGGCTGGTTCGGCTTCAACGTCGGTTCGAACCTCGAGGCCTCGGGCACCGCGGCCCTCGCCATGACCAACACCTTCCTCGCCACCGCGGTTGCGGCCATGGCCTGGATGTTCGCGGAATGGATGACCAAGGGTCACCCGTCGCTGCTCGGCGCCGTGTCGGGCGCGGTGGCCGGCCTCGTCGCCGTCACCCCGGCCTGCGGTTACTCGGGCCCGATGGGCGCGATGGTCCTCGGTCTGGTTGCGGGCGTCGTCTGCCTGTTCTTCTGCACCGTGGTCAAGAACGCCATCGGCTATGACGACTCCCTCGATGTGTTCGGCGTCCACTGCGTCGGCGGCATCATCGGCGCGCTCGGCACCGGCATCCTGGTCAACCCGGCCCTCGGCGGCACGGGCGTGATGGATTACGTGGCCGGCAAGGTCGGCGACTACGACCTCGTCACTCAGATGATCGCCCAGTGCAAGGCTGTGGCGACCACCCTGGTGTGGTCGGGCGTCGGCTCGGCGATCCTCTACAAGGTCGTCGATGTCATCGTCGGCCTGCGCGTCAACGTGGAAGTCGAGCGCGAAGGCCTCGATGTCACCGAGCACACCGAGCGCGCCTACAACATGTAAGCGCCAACCTCCCGGCGCTGCGCGCCGGGAGTTTTTTGCGGAGATCGGTTGGGGCAAATACCCGGCAATGCTCCACCGTCGAAGGGCTCCAGCGCAAGCTGGGGCCCTTCAGCTTTTTGGGGGTGACTCCCACGAAGGCGATTGCCCTGCTATATGATGTGCATGGACAGCATTGGCGCCCTTGAGGTCTAAAGCGATCGGAGCCCGCGTTGCGGGCGCGCGGTGTCTGCCACGCTGCGCTGTTTTGGATCCGTGGCGCGCGGCGACAACGGGCCGGACAGCGACATCGACATCATGATCGAGATCGATCCCAATGCGGGGATCACGATTTTCGACTACGCCGGGATCAAGGACTATATCGGGGGTCTTTTTGACGGCCTGGTGGATGTCGTGAGCCGCGCCAATCTCAAGCCCTATATCGCTCCCGCAGCCACCGAAGATGCGATCTATGCCTTCTAGATCCAGCCAAGCCGCGCTGCTCGATATTGAGCATCATCTTGCCCTGATCTCGAACTTCGTCGCCGGTATGGACCGCAACCAATTCACCAGCGATCTGCGGACCAACTATGCGGTCATCCGTTGCCTTGAGATCATCTCTGAAGCTTCTCGGCGGCTGCTGAAGATCTCAAGGCGCGGCCCGCATATCGCATGGTAGCAAATTGCCGCGGCCGGCAATATCTACAGGCACAATTACGAGGCTGTTGCCGCGGAGCAAGTTTCACAGACGCTCGAGATCGCGCTCCCTCTGTTGAGCACCGTCATCGCCTCCGAGATTGCACGGTTGGCCTAACCACTCGCCGCGTTCCGTCGATGGTTAATCGCGCCTTAACCCTGCCGTATCTATGGTGGTTCGGTGTCGTTCGGGCCGATCTCATGGGGCGATCGGCGGGCTTGAAAGTACTGGCGTTTTTCAGATGGCTTCGATCGCTTCCTCATCCGTGCAAACCGGCAGCCGCACCTCGGCAGGCGCCGATGGCGAACGCTCGCCGTTTGCGCGGCTGACCGAGTTGCTGGCGCCGTATCAGCCGGGCTTGCCGCTGATCGCGTTGTCGCTGGGCGAGCCGCAGCATCCGGTGCCGGATTTCGTCGGCCCGGTGCTGGCGAAGCATGTCGGTGACTTCGGCCGCTATCCGATTGCCAAGGGCATCGAGCCGTTCCGCCGCGCCGCCGCCGCCTGGATGAAGACGCGATTCGAGCTGCCGCGCGCGCTCGATCCGGAGAGCGAAGTGCTGGTGCTGAACGGCAGCCGCGAGGGCTTGTTCTTTGCCGCGATCACCGCCGTGCGCTACGTCGGCCCGCGCAACGGCACGCCGGCAATCCTGTTGCCCAATCCGTTCTATCCCGCCTATGGCGCCGGCGCACGCGCTGCCGGCTGCGAGGCGGTGTTCATGCCGACCACGCTGGCCAACGGCTTCCTGCCCGATCTCGATGCGCTCGACGAGGCGCTGCTGGCGCGCACGGTGGCGATGTATATCGCCTCGCCGGCCAATCCGCAGGGTGCGGTGGCAACGCCTGCCTATTTCAAGCGCCTGCACGATCTTGCCTTGCGTCACGGCTTCATCGTGCTGTCGGATGAATGCTATTCGGAAATCTACACCCAGGCCGCGCCCGGCAGCATGCTGGCGTCGGCCGGGCCCGACTACAGCAATGTCGTCGCCTTCCAGTCGTTGTCGAAGCGCTCCAACCTGCCTGGCATGCGCGTCGGCTTCGTCGCCGGCGACAAGAAGTTTCTTGCTGCGTTTCATGAGCTGCGCAACGTCGCCGCCCCGCAGGTGCCGGTGCCGCTGCAGCACGTCGCCATCGCCGCCTATGGCGACGAAACGCACGTGGAAGAAAACCGCCGGCTGTATCGGCTGAAGTTCGATCTCGCCGACCAGATTCTCGGCAGCCGTTACAGCTACAAGCGTCCGGCGGGTGGCTTCTGCCTGTGGCTCGACGTCTCCGCCCATGGCGGCGACGAGGAGGCCACCGTCAAACTCTATCGCGACTCCGGTGTGCGCGTGGTGCCCGGGAGTTACCTGGCGCGCCCACAGCCCGACGGCAGCAATCCCGGCGACGGCTATATCCGGCTGGCGTTGGTGCAGGACAGTGAAACGACCGCCGAAGCACTGCACCGGCTGGTCAAGGTTTTGGGTTAATCGCAGGGCGCATGAGCACAGCGAGTTGAGCACGACGGTATGAGCACCACGATCGAACGTGTCATTCCCCTGGTCGGGCATCTGCCCGCGTCCTTGCGCGAGGCGCTGGGACGGCGGCTGCGCGAGCTTGCGGGCTTCGGCCTGATCGGCGTCGCCGGCGTCGCCGCGGCGGCGCTGATGACGTGGTCGGTGCAGGACCCGAGCCTGTCGCACGCCACCTCGCGCGCGATCCGCAACGTCGTCGGCTATCCCGGCGCCATCGGCGCCGATCTCCTGATGCAGATCCTTGGCCTCGGCGCCATTATGCTAGTGCTGCCCGTCGCCATCTGGGGCTGGCGCATGATGACGCACCGGCATTTCGACCGCGAGGCGTTGCGTCTCGGCTGCTGGATCCTCTGCACCATTCTCGCTTCGGGTTTTGCGAGTTGCTGGCAGCATGGCGGCTCCTGGCCGCTGCCGACCGGCGTCGGCGGCGTCGTCGGCGATGCGCTGTTCCGCGCGCCCGCTGTGGTGTTCGGCCCGGTGGGATTTATCTACCGCGTCGCGCTCGGCCTTATCCTGAGCGTGGCCATGACTGCGACCTTCTTCATTGCCTGCGGCTACGGCGCGCGGGAGAAGGAGCAATTCGCCGAGATCGATGACGACACCCCGTTCGAGGACGAGCACGAGGACAGCGACCGTGGCTCGGTCTCGCTGGGCTGGATGGTGCATGGCCTGATGAGCACCAAGGCGCGCCTGGGCTTGTTGCTGTCCCTGCTGTACAGCAAATTCGTCGCCAGCGGCACGGAGCCGCGCGCGGCGAAGTTCGAACGCCAGGAGCCCAATCTTGGCGGCCGTCGCAGCCCGTCGATCGCGCCGGCCGACGAAGCCGATGCGCATCACGACGATGACGAGGAAGACGCTGATCACGACGTCGCAGAAGACGACGACGAGGATGAGGAAGAAGAAGCGCCCGTCGCCCGCGCGCCGAAGAAGAAGCCGGTCAAGGAGCCGCCGCGCGGCAAGCCCAACGGCAAGTTTGAGCTGCCCTCCGTCGGCATGCTGACGGCGCCGAAGGCGGCCGACCGCAAACCGCTCAGCAAGGCCGAGCTCGAGGCGAACTCGCGCGCGCTGGAAGGCGTGCTGCAGGACTTTGGCGTCCGCGGCGAGATCGTGAAGGCCAATCCCGGCCCCGTCGTTACGCTGTACGAACTCGAACCCGCACCCGGCATCAAGTCGTCACGCGTGATCGGCCTCGCCGACGACATCGCGCGCTCCATGAGTGCGCTGTCGGCCCGCGTCGCCGTGGTCCCCGGCCGCAACGCCATCGGCATCGAACTGCCGAACGCGCATCGCGAGAACGTCTATCTGCGCGAACTCCTGACCGTGCAGGATACCAACGACGCCAGCGTCAAGCTGCCGATCTGCCTCGGCAAGAACATCGGTGGCGAATCGATCATCATCGACCTCGCCCGCACGCCGCATATGCTGATCGCCGGCACCACCGGTTCGGGCAAGTCGGTGGCCATCAACACCATGATCCTCAGCCTGGTCTACCGGCTGCGGCCGGACCAGTGCCGCTTGATCATGGTGGATCCGAAGATGCTCGAACTCTCGGTCTATGACGGCATCCCGCATCTGCTAACGCCGGTGGTGACCGATCCGAAGAAGGCCGTGGTCGCCCTCAAATGGGCGGTGCGCGAGATGGAAGAGCGCTACAAGCGCATGGCCAAGCTCGGCGTCCGCAACATCGACGGCTACAACCAGCGTCTGCTCGAGGCCAAGAACAAGGGCGAGGAAATTTCCCGGACGGTGCACACCGGCTTCGACAAGGAAACCGGCAAGGCGATCTACGAGGAAGAGAAGCTCGA
>JBEVEC010000209.1:0-3730 GCA_040512975.1 Tardiphaga sp.
AAATCCTCGCTCATATAGGCTTTCAGCACGAGATCGTGGCCCTCTTCGCGGGTCAGCTTCGGGCGCAGCCGGCGCACGGCTTCCTTGGTGACTTCGAGGGTGATCGGCGCGTGGCTTGCGACCAGTTGCGCCAATTCCAGCGCGCGGGTCTGCAGCGTGTCGACGTCGGGCAAGATTTCGTTGATCAGACCGAGCGACAGCGCCTCATTCGCCTCGATCAAGCGCGCGGTGAAGATCATGTCCTTGGTGCGGGCGGGACCGACCAGCGCCATCACGCGGCTGAGGTTGGACATCGACAGGCAGTTGCCGAGGGTGCGCGCGATCGGGAAGCCCACGCGCGTCGCGGCGGTGCCGATGCGCAGGTCGCAGCAGGCGGCGATGCCGGCGCCGCCGCCGGTGCAGGCGCCGGCGATGGCCGCGATGGTCGGCACGCGGCAGGTTTCCAGCGAGGTCAGCACGCGGTCGATGCGCGCCTCGTAGTCCAGGGAATCCTGCGCGGTCTTGAACTCGCGGAACTGGGAGATGTCGGTGCCCGAGGCGAAGGCCTTGTCGCCGGCGCCGGTCAGGATGATGGCCTTGATCGAGTGGTCGGTATTGGCCGCCTCGCAGATTTCCGCCATCCGCTCATACATCGAGAACAGCATCGCATTCCGCGCCTGCGGTCGGTTGAAGACGATCTTGGCGATGCCGTTATCGACGGAATAGAGCAGGTTTTCGCTGGACGGCTGATCGGTCATGGAGGTGCTTTCTGGGACTGCGGCGACGCCGCCGGATATGGAAAAGGCCGGAGCGATTATGCTCCAGCCTTTTGTGGATTGTTAGGGCGCCACCGCCGTGGCGCCATGCATCGGTGCCGTCAGGCCACCGCCGCCTTGGGCATCGGCACCACGTCCTTGCCCTTCAGCACCTCCATGGCCGCCATCACGCCACCGGCGCGGTGCGGGACGCGGGCGAGGTCGAGACCCATCTCGACGCCCGCCAGCGTGCCCATCAACATCAGGTCGTTGAAGTGGCCGATATGGCCGATGCGGAAGATCTTGCCCTTCCACTTGGCCAGACCCGTACCGAGCGACATGTCGAAATTCTCGAGCACCAGCTTGCGGAAGGCGTCGGCGTCATGGCCCTCGGGCATCAGCACGGCGGTGAGCGCCGGCGAATGATCCTGGGCCTCGATGGACACCGTCTCCAGGCCCCAGGCCTTGACCGCGGCGCGGGCGGCGGCGCCGTGGCGCTTGTGGCGGGCGAACACGTTGGCGAGCCCCTCCTCCTCCAGCATCGCCACGCCTTCCTTCAGCGCGTAGAGCAGATTGGTCGCCGGTGTGTAGGGCCAGGAGCCGACCTTGTTGGCGGTGATGATGTCCTGCCAGTCCCAGTACGACCGGAACGAGGTATTGGCCTTCGATGCGGCCAGCGCCTTTTCGGACACGGCATTGAAGCCGAGGCCCGGCGGCAGCATCAGGCCCTTCTGCGAGCCGGCCACGGAGACGTCGATGCCCCAGGCGTCGTGCTCGAATTCGAGCGAGCCGAGGCCCGACACGGTGTCGACCATCAGCAGCGCCGGATGCTTGGCGCGGTCCATCAACTTGCGGACCTCCTGCGGATGGGTGACGCAACCGGTGGAGGTCTCGTTGTGGACCATCATCACGGCCTTGATGGCGTGCGCCCGGTCGGCGACGAGCCTTGCCTCGATTGCGGCAAGGTCGGCACCATGGCGCCAGTCGCCCGGTACGAAGTCGATGTCGAGCTTGAACTTCTCGGCCAGGGCGCGCCACAGCGCGGCGAACTGGCCGGTCTCGGCCATCAGCACGCGGTCGCCGGGCGACAGGGTGTTGACGATGGCAGCTTCCCAGGCGCCGGTGCCCGACGACGGGAAGATCATCACCGGCTGCTTGGTCTTGAACACGCGCTGCATCGCGGCGATGACGTGGAGGCCGAGTTCGGCAAATTCCGGACCGCGATGGTCCAGCGTCGGCATGTCCATCGCCCGCAGCACCCGGTCGGGTACATTGGTCGGACCAGGAATCTGCAGGAAGTGTCGTCCAGTGTGCACGGTCATGCGGTTTCTCCCCGGATTTTCTAAGACCAGGCCTGCGTATCACTATTCCGCCGGCTTGTCCCTACTTTGGTATACAGTATGCCAATAATTCGATGGTGCGACCGCACAGTGTCGGCGCGGTCATGCGCGCATTGTGCTGCGTCTGGTGACGGATTGCAGCCCATCCTTCAAGCCATTTTGTTTGTGGATTCAACGGCTGGCAATCCCTTGCCAGCTCAGGTCGCCGATGCAAAGACAGGCGGGCATAACACGAGACCCTCACGATGGCGACGAAGCGGGCCGCGACGATCCGGAGTTCGGCGGCTGACAGCGCCCTGGCCGCGAAATTGCGGGCGGCGACCACCGGCGACGTGTTCTTCGACGCCTTCAACCGCGGCCGCTACGCAACCGACGCGTCATTCTACCAGATCATGCCGTTCGGCGTCGTGGTGCCGCGCACGGTCGACGAGGCCCTGCGGGCGCTGGCGATCTGCCGCGATGACGGCCGGATCGTCACCCCGCGCGGCGGCGGCACCTCGCAATGCGGCCAGACCGTCAATGACGGCATCGTCATCGACCTCTCAAGGCATCTCAACAAGCTAATCTCGGTCGACGTTGCCAACCGCACCTGCGTCGTCGAGCCCGGCATCGTGCTCCTCGACCTTAACCGCCAACTGAAGAAACACGGGCTGTGGTTTCCGGTCGATGTCTCCACCGCGTCGCGCGCCACCATCGGCGGCATGGCCGGCAACAATTCCTGCGGCGGCCGCTCGCTGCGCTACGGCACCATGCGCGACAACACCATCGCGATGGACGCCGCGCTGGCCGATGGCACCCTGCTGCATTTCGGCGACGTCAATGCCGGCGACGATGGCCCGGCGCTGTTTCGCGACATGCTGGCGCTCGGCGAACGCGAGGCTGGTGAGATCGCCGCACGCTTCCCGCAGGTGCAGCGCCGCGTCGGCGGCTACAATCTCGATGCGCTGATCCCGCGCAACACCGCTAACAACATGGCGCATCTGCTGGTCGGCTCCGAAGGCACCCTCGCCTTCACCACCCGGGTCGAGCTCAAGCTGTGGCCGCTGATCGGCAATAAGGCGCTTGGCGTCTGCCACTTCGGCAGTTTCTACGAGGCGATGGACGCCGCGCAGCATCTGGTGAAGTTGAAGCCGATCGCCGTCGAACTGGTCGACCGCACCATGCTGGCGCTGGGCCGCGACATCGCCATGTTCCAGCCGATCATCCAGACCGCCGTGCGCGGCGATCCCGACGCCGTGTTGATCGTGGAATTCGCCGAGGAGGATCAGGTCGCAAACGCTGCCAAGCTCAAACAGCTCAGTGAACTGATGGGCGAACTCGGCTTCGACTGGCGCAACCCGCCGCGCAAATGGGGCGGCGTCGTCGAAATCACGGATCCCGCGCAGCAGACCGGCATCGCCGAATTCCGCGCCGCCGGCCTCAACGTGATGATGTCGATGAAGCAGGACGGCAAGCCCGTCTCCTTCATCGAGGACTGCGCGGTGCCGCTGCCGCATCTCGCCGACTACACCGAACGTCTGTCGGCGATCTTCCGCAAGCACGACACCACCGGCACCATGTACGCGCACGCCTCGGAAGGCTGCCTGCATGTGCGTCCGGTGCTCAACCTGCGCCAGGACAAGGACGTCAAGGCGATGCGCGCCATCGCCGAAGAGA
>JBEVEC010000331.1:0-3961 GCA_040512975.1 Tardiphaga sp.
AGGTTGATGCCGCCGAAGGTCGGCTCCAGCGCCGCCACCGTCTCGACCACGCGCTCAATGGTGTCGGCGGCGATCTCGATGTCGAACACGTCGATGCCGGCGAACTTCTTGAACAGAACGGCCTTGCCTTCCATCACCGGCTTCGAGGCCAGCGGGCCGATGTTGCCGAGGCCGAGCACGGCGGTGCCGTTGGACACCACGGCGACCAGATTGGCGCGCGCCGTCAGTGTCGCGGCTTCATTGGGATCAGCGGCGATGGCAAGACAGGGCGCGGCGACGCCGGGCGAATAGGCCAGCGCCAGATCGCGCTGATTGGCGAGCGGCTTGGTGGCCTGGATCTCGAGTTTGCCCGGTTTTGGCAACCGGTGATAGGCAAGTGCCGCCCGCGACAGATCTTCGGATGATGACGACATGCGTACCCCTGCGCGTCAGAAAAACAAAAGTTGGTGGGTCGAACGTTTCTTGTTGTTGGCTCGGTCTACTTGTCCTGCAGATTGAGCCGGATGTGCGCCTCACGCAACTGCTTGGGCGACGCTTCTGACGGCGCGCCCATCAGCAGGTCTTCGGCGCGCTGGTTCATCGGGAAGAGCGAGATCTCGCGCAGGTTGTTGGTGCCGCACAGCAGCATCACGATGCGATCGACGCCCGCCGCCATGCCGCCATGGGGCGGCGCGCCGTACTGGAAGGCGCGGTACATGCCGCCGAAGCGCTCGACCACCGTCTCCTCGCCGTAGCCGGCGATCTCGAACGCCTTCACCATGGCTTCCGGCTTGTGGTTGCGGATGCCGCCGGAGGCGATCTCGTAGCCGTTGCAGGTGATGTCGTACTGAAACGCCTTGATGGTCAGCGGATCCTGGCCCAGCAGCGCATCGAGGCCGCCCTGCGGCATCGAGAACGGGTTGTGCGAGAAGTCGACCTTCTTGTCGTCCTCGTTGTACTCGTACATCGGGAAATCGACGATCCAGGCCAGCGCAAACCGCTCCCTGTCGATCAGGTTGAGCTCTTCACCGACCTTGGTGCGTGCGAGGCCTGCGAACTTGTAGAACTTGTCAGGATCGCCCGCGACAAAGAACGCGGCATCGCCGGCCTTGAGGCCAAGCGCCGTGCGGATCGCCTCGGTGCGCTCCGGTCCGATGTTGTTGGCGAGCGGGCCCGCGCCTTCGTTGTTCTCGCGCCACATGATGTAGCCGAGGCCCGGCTGGCCTTCGCCCTGCGCCCACGAATTCATGCGGTCGCAGAACGCACGGCTGCCGCCACCGGGACCGGGGATTGCCCAGACCTGGTTCTTGTCGTCCTCGAGCATGCGCGCGAAGACCTTGAAGCCCGAGCCCTTGAAGTGTTCGGCGACGTTCTGCATTTCCAGCGGATTGCGCAGGTCAGGCTTGTCGGTGCCGTATTTGCGCAGCGACTCCGCATACGGGATCTTCGGCCAGTCCTTGTTGACCGGCTTGCCCTTGGCGAATTCCTCGAACACGCCGGTGATCACCGGCTGCACCGCCGCGAACACGTCTTCCTGCTCGACGAAGCTCATTTCGAGATCGAGCTGGTAGAACTCGCCCGGCAAACGGTCGGCGCGCGGGTCCTCGTCGCGGAAACACGGCGCGATCTGGAAGTAGCGATCGAAGCCCGACATCATCAGCAACTGCTTGTACTGCTGCGGCGCCTGCGGAAGCGCGTAGAACTTGCCGGGATGGATGCGCGACGGCACCAGGAAGTCGCGCGCGCCTTCCGGCGACGACGCCGTCAGGATCGGCGTCTGGAATTCGAAGAAGCCCTGCTCCTTCATCCGCTTGCGCATTGAGTCGACGATGGCGCCGCGGGTCATGATGTTGGCATGCAGCTTTTCGCGGCGCAGATCGAGGAAGCGATATTTGAGCCGGATATCTTCCGGATAATCCTGATCGCCGAACACCGGCAGCGGCAGTTCGGCGGCGGGGCCGAGCACCTCGATGGCGTCGATATAGATTTCCACATCGCCGGTCGGCAGTTCGGCGTTCTCGGTGCCGCCGGGGCGACGGCGCACCTTGCCGTCGATCTTGACCACCCATTCCGAACGCAGGGTTTCGGCGATCTTGAAAGCCGGCGAATCCGGATCGGCGACGCATTGCGTCAGGCCGTAATGGTCGCGCAGGTCGATGAACAGCACGCCGCCATGGTCGCGGATACGGTGGCACCACCCCGACAGGCGAACGGTCTGGTCGATATGGCTGTCGCGGAGCGCGCCGCAGGTGTGTGACCGGTAGCGATGCATGGGTATCCTGGAATATGCGTCAGAGGGTGGAATCGGGCTCGCGCTCAGGCGCGAAGCGCAGGGTTTACCCGACCGTTCCCGGCGCGGCAACCAAACCGCGGCTCCGGCGACCGGAGATAATCGCTGCCCAACCCGGGATGAGCCACGCCAAGAAGGCAGCACGGTGAACCACGCCCGCACAGGGATATCTCGTCGTAATACACCTTTAAATTGCACGCGACCGTTTGTATGCAGGAAATCCTGCTACAAACTTGCAATCCGGCGGCATCTAACTGCGGCCAACAGGACAATTGTATGCAAATTTACTAAATATTGACTGCTGGAACCCACACTGGCCGCGTGAAACCTGCCCCTTTTGAAGGCAGGCTCTTCAACTGGAACTTGCTTTTCATCGTCAGTGGTTTTTCGCCGTCCCGTGAGGGCGGCAGCGCGACCGAACCTTCGGGGATATTGCGGTGCTCACAAAACATTCGATCAGTACCAAGCTTTTCGCCATCGTCGCCTTTCTGTTTCTGGCCATCGCGGCCATCGGCAGCCTCGCCTTCGTCGAGATGCGCGCCATCAATGCCGCCACGCAGGCCATCCAGGGACAGTGGCTTCCCAGCATCCGCTGGATCGGCGAGATGCGCGTGCAGTCGGCCCGCTACCGCGGCGTGCTGCGCGATCACCTGATCGTCACCGACGCCGATCGTGCCGACGTCGACAGAAACCTCGCGGCGCGCAAGGCGGACTTCGACAAGGCCGCGCGGGCCTATGCGCCGCTGGTGTCATCGCCGGCCGAACGCGATTTGGCCGACAAGCTCAATGGCGAGTGGCAGGCCTTTATCAACGCCGCAAACGACGTGCAGGCGCTGGCCAGCAAGGGCGATGTGGCGGCGGCCAAGGACATCAATGCCAAAAAGGTCGTTCCCACCGGGCGCGCCATGGATGGCACACTGGCGAAACTCGTCGAGTTGAACGACAAGGGCGCCGAAGTCGCGGGCCATACTGCGGACGACACCTACGCCAATGCGGTTTGGATCATGATCGCTATGCTCGTCGGCACGGTCATTTTCGGCCTCGGTGCCGCACTGCTCGTGGTGCGCGACATCTCGGCCGGCATCGCGTCGATCCTGAAGCCGATGGGCGCGCTGACCACGGGCGATCTGGATGCGGTCGTGCCGCACCAGGGTGAAAGCACCGAAATCGGCCGCATTGCGAGCGCGCTGCAGGTCTTCAAGGATGCATTGCTCGCCAAGCGCATGGCGGACCGGACCGCCGATACCGAGTCAGCCGCCAAGTCGGCACGCGCCGAAGTCATCAGCACGGCGACGCGCAATTTCGAGGCGCTGATCGGCGAACTGGTAGGTTCGCTGTCCTCGGCTTCCACCGAACTTGAGGCGTCGGCAACCACCCTGACCCACACTTCGGAGGTGACGTTGACCCTGTCGGGATCCGCGACCTCGGCATCCCGCGACGTCTCCAGCAACATCCAGTCAGTAGCCGCAGCGACCGAGGAAATCACCTCGTCGGTCAACGAGATCGGCCGCCAGGTGCAGGAGTCGAACCGCATCGCCTCGACCGCCGTGCAGCAGGCAGAGAAGACCAACACCAGCATCGCCCGGCTGTCACAGGCCACCGCGCGTATCGACGACGTGGTCAAGCTGATCACGGCCGTCGCCGAGCAGACCAACCTGCTGGCGCTGAACGCCACCATCGAGGCGGCCCGCG
>JBEVEC010000274.1:0-10115 GCA_040512975.1 Tardiphaga sp.
GCACGGGGGAGGGAGAAGAAAGAAAGCACTTCGACTACATGACCCTTCTCACCATCCTGTTCGACGGCGTCGCCTACGGCATGTTGCTGTTCGTCCTGGCGTGCGGGCTGGCGGTGACGCTGGGGCTGATGAACTTCGTCAATCTTGCCCATGGCGCCTTTGCCATGGCCGGCGGCTATGCCTGCGCGATCCTGGTTAACCGCGCCGGATTGCCGTTCTTCGCCGCGCTCCCGATCGCCTTCCTGATCAGTGCCGCCATCGGCGCGATCATGGAACGCTCATTGTATCGGCATCTTTACAGCCGCAGCCATCTCGACCAGGTGCTGTTCACCATCGGCCTGGTCTTCATGTCGGTCACCGCCATGGACTATTTCATGGGCTCGACGCAGGTCTTTATCCGCCTCCCCGAATATCTGCAGGGCCAGATCGATCTGTTCGGGCTCAGCGTCGGCCGCTATCGCCTGATGATCATCCTGATCTGCGGGTTGCTGACCGTCGCGCTGCAGCTCACCCTTGCCAAGACACGCTTCGGCAGCCGGCTGCGCGCGGCGGTGGATGATCCGCGTGCCGCATCGGGCCTCGGCATCAATGTGCCGCAGGTGTTCGCCCTGACCTTCGCGTTCGGCTGCGGCCTCGCCGGCATGGGCGGGGCGCTCGGCGCCGAGATCCTCGGGCTCGATCCGTATTTCCCGCTGAAATTCATGATCTACTTTTTGATCGTCGTCACCGTCGGCGGCTCGTCCTCGATCACCGGGCCGTTCCTGGCCTCGCTGCTGCTCGGGATCGGCGACGTTGCCGGCAAATATTACGTGCCGAAACTCGGCGCCTTCGTGATCTACACCATGATGATCGTGATCCTGCTCTGGCGCCCGAACGGCCTGTTCGGCCGCACCGCGGCCCGGTGAGGGCGCCATGACCGTATCGAGCGCAGCCCGTACCCAGGTTGGCCTGACCGCGATCGCCGCCGCGCGCTGGCGCTGGCCGGAGGTCGTGTTCTGGCTGCTCGCCGCAAGCACCATCCTGCTGTTTCCGAACCGCTATCTGATCCTCACCGAGATCGCCTGGCTGGCGCTGTTCGCGATGTCGTTGGACCTGATCCTGGGCTATGCCGGTATCCTCTCGCTCGGCCACGCCGCCTTCTTCGGCTTCGGCGGCTATGCCGCGGGGCTCTTGGCACTGCACCACATCGTCGACGAACCGGTACTGGCGCTGGTCGTGGCGGGCCTTGCGGCGATGCTGCTCGGCTTCGTCACCAGCTTCCTGGTGATGCGTGGCTCGGATCTCACGCGGCTGATGGTGACCCTCGGCATCGCGCTGCTGCTGCGCGAACTGGCCAACCGTTTCTCCAACATCACCGGCGGCTCCGATGGCCTGCAGGGCATCGAGATGCAGCCGATCCTCGGGCTGTTCTCTTTCGATCTCTACGGCAAGGTGGGCTTCATCTACTGCCTGGTCGTGCTGTTCATCCTGGTCCTGCTGGCGCGGCGCATCGTGCATTCGCCGTTCGGCCTGTCGCTGCGGGCGATCCGCAACAACCCGCTGCGCGCCTCGGCCATCGGCATCCCGGTCAACCGCCGCCTGGTCGCGATCTACACCATCGCCGCGTTCTTTGCCGGCGTCGCCGGCGCGCTGTCGACCCAGACCACGGCGCTGGCCTCGCTCGACGGCTTCGCCTTCGACCGCTCCGCCGACCTGATGCTGGTGCTGATCATCGGCGGCACCGGCTATCTCTACGGCGGCCTGATCGGCGCGGTGATCTTCAAGCTGCTGCAGGAATTGTTCTCGACCATCACGCCGCAATACTGGCAGTTCTGGATCGGCGCCGTGCTGGTGGTGATCGTGCTGATCGGCCGCGAGCGCATGCAGCGCTGGGTGATGTTCGTGCCGCGCCTGATCGCCGCGAAACTCAGCCGCGGCAAGACACCTGCCGCGCTGCCGGAAGGCGACACGCCATGACCGCCATCGCGCTCGAAACCAAGAACCTCGAAAAGGCCTTCGGCGGCCTGCGCGTGACGCGTGATCTGTCGCTGCAGATCAGGGCAGGCGCGCGTCATGCTTTGATTGGACCGAACGGTGCGGGCAAGACCACGGTGATCAATCTCCTCACCGGCGTGCTGAAACCAAATTCCGGCAGCATCATGCTGGAAGGCCGCGACATCACCAACCTGCCGGTGCACCAGCGCGTGCTGCGCGGGCTGTCGCGCACCTTCCAGATCAACCAGCTGTATCCCGACATGACACCGCTCGAGACCGTGGGGCTCGCCGTTTCCGAACATCTCGGCCACGGCCGCGACTGGTGGCGGCGGATGGGCACGCGCTCCGAGATCAATGACGAGATCGCCGAAAACCTCGCGCGCTTCGGCCTGCTCGACGTCATGAACGAGCGCACGGCGACGTTGCCCTACGGCAAGCAGCGCCTGCTCGCACTGGCGGTGGCGATCGCCACCAAGCCGCGCGTGCTGCTGCTCGACGAACCCGCGGCCGGCGTGCCTGAGAGCGAGCGGCATGACATCCTCGCCGCCGTCGAGGGCTTGCCGCGCGACGTCACCGTGCTGCTGATCGAACACGACATGGACCTGGTGTTTTCCTTCGCCGACCGCATCTCGGTGCTGGTCGCCGGCGGTCTTCTGGTGGAAGGCCCGCCGGACGAGGTCGCGCGCGACCCGCGCGTCAAGGCGGTCTACCTGGGCGAGGGCGCCGATGCCTGATCTGCTCGAGATCGATCATCTCTGCGCCGGCTACGGCGAGGCCGTGGTGATCCCCAAGAGGTCGCTGCGGCTCGGCGAGGGTCAGGTGCTGGCGCTGCTCGGCCGCAACGGCACCGGCAAGACCACGCTGATCAATTCCATCGTCGGCGTCACGCGCCGCTTCAGCGGTACGGTGAAGCTCGGTGGCAAGGATATCACTACGCTGCGGTCCGACCAGCGTGCCCGTGGCGGCATCGGCTGGGTGCCGCAGGAGCGCACCATTTTCCGCTCGCTCACGGTGGAAGAGAACATGACCGCTGTGGCGCAGCCGGGGCCGTGGACGGTCCGGAAGGTCTACGACATGTTCCCGCGCCTCGAGGAGCGCAAGGGCAATTTCGGCAATCAGCTCTCCGGCGGCGAGCAGCAGATGCTGGCGATCGGCCGCGCGCTGACGCTCAATCCGCAGGTGCTGCTGCTGGACGAGCCGACCGAGGGGCTGGCGCCAATCATCGTCGACGAATTGCTGCTGGCGCTCGGCAAGATCACCCGGGCGGGGGGCATCTGTTCCATCATCGTGGAACAGAACGCGCAAAAAATTCTCGGGCTCGCCGACCGCGCCGTGATATTGGAGCGCGGCACCATCGTGCATGATGCGCCAAGCGCCGCATTGAAAGCCGACCCGGCCGTCCTGGAGCGATTCCTCGGCGTCGCCGGCGGCAAGACAAAACACGAGGCCGCCGCGCGCGGCTGACCATCAACGAAACAATTTTGGGAGTGAGACCATGCAGAGGACCAAAGCCCCGTTCCGTGCCGACGAGGTCGGCAGCCTGTTGCGGCCGGCGTCCATCAAGGACGCCCGCGCCAAGCTTGAGAAGGGCGAGATCACGGCCGACGACCTCCGCAAGGTCGAAGACATCGAGATCGAGAAGGTCGTGCACCGCCAGGCGTCGACCGGCCTGAAGCTCGCCACCGACGGCGAGTTCCGCCGTTCGTGGTGGCACTTCGACTTTCTCGCCAAGCTGACCGGCTGCGAATTGTACCAGACTGAAGGCATCCAGTTTGCGGGCGTCCAGACTCGCCAGGAATCCGTGCGCGTCACCGGCAAGATCGACTTTCCCGACGATCATCCGATGCTGGCGCATTTCAAGTTCCTGAAGAAGCACGCCGACACCGCGGGCGTCACCGCCAAGATGACGATCCCGTCGCCGGCCGTGCTGCACTTCCGCGGCGGACGCAAGAACATCTCGAAGGAGGCCTATCCAGAGATCGAGACCTTCTACGAGGATCTCGGCAAGACCTACCGCAAGGCCGTGAAGGCGTTCTACGACGCCGGCTGCCGCTATCTGCAGTTCGACGACACCGTCTGGGCCTATCTCTGCTCGGAAGAGGAACTGGCGAAGGTGCGCGCGCGTGGCGAGGATGCGGACAATCTGCAGCAGATCTATTCGCGCATCATCAACTACGCGATCGCCGAGCGTCCGTCGGACATGGTGATCACCACCCATGTCTGCCGCGGCAATTTCCGCTCGACCTGGATCTCGTCCGGCGGCTACGAGCCGGTGGCGGAGACCTTGCTCGCCGGCACCAATTACGACGGCTACTTCCTGGAATACGATTCCGACCGCGCCGGCGGCTTCGAGCCGCTGCGCTTCCTGCCCAAGGGCCACAAGGTGGTCGTGGTCGGCGTCATCACCTCGAAATTCGGCGAGCTCGAAAAGAAGGAAGACGTCAAGCGCCGCCTGGAAGAAGCCGCCAAGTTCGCGCCGCTCGAGCAGCTCGCCGTGTCGCCGCAATGCGGATTTGCGTCCACGGAAGAGGGCAACATCCTCAGCGAGGAAGAGCAGTGGGCGAAGCTCAAGCTGGCGGTGGACGTAGCGAACGAAGTGTGGGGCAAGTAAGCGCTTGCTAGACGCGGCCGGTGTCCGGCAGGGCACCGGCGCGCTCCGCATCTTCGGCGCTCGCCATTCCACCGTGCGATGCCCTGCTGTGATGTCGGCCATACAATACGTAAATTGCAAGACCGATCGCCAGCCACACCGCGAGCCGAATCCAGGTGTCGAGCGGCAATCCGAGCATTAGCACCACAGACACGACCGCGCCCGCTGGCGCGACGAACCAGACGGCGGGCGCGCGGAACGGTCGGTTCTGCTCGGGATGCTTGATGCGCAGCATCAAGACGCCGATGCAGACCACGGCAAAGGCGAACAGCGTGCCGATGCTGACCAGTTCGCCGACCAGTCCGATCGGCAGCACGCCGGCAAAGCCGCACACCACGATGCCGATTCCGATCGTCGCCACATAGGGCGTGCGAAACCGCGGGTGCGTCGCCGCCGCCGCGCGCGGCAGCAGGCCGTCATGGGCCATGGCGCGAAACACGCGCGACTGGCCGAGCAACAGGACCAGGATCACCGAGGTCAGCCCCATGACGATGCCGAACTTGACGATGGTCGACAGCCAGCCGATGCCGGCGGCGTCGATGCCGACCGCGATCGGGTCGGCCACGTTCAGCTTGTCGTAGGGGACGATGCCGGTCAGCACATAGGCGACGCTGACATAGAGCACCGTGCAGATCGCCAGCGAGCCGAGGATGCCGATCGGCATGTCGCGCATCGGGTTCTTCGCCTCCTGGGCGGCGGTGGAGACCGCGTCGAAGCCGATGAAGGCGAAGAACACGACGGCGGCGCCGCGCAGCACGCCCGACCAGCCGAAGATGCCGGTGCCCGCATTCGGCGGGATGAAGGCGCCGTCGGGATTGCCTGCCGTCACCCAGTGCGACGTGCTGACCATCGGCGCCGCGCAGGCGATGAAGACCAGCACCACCGCAAGCTTGATCGCCACGATGACGTTGTTGAAGCGCGCCGACTCCTGCATGCCGATCACCAGCAGCCCCGAGATCGCCGCGACGATGATCATCGCCGGCAGGTTCACGATGGCGCCGGTCGCCGACCAGCTGCGCGCCGCGGCGTCATAGGCGAACGGCGCGGAGGTGAATTGCGACGGCAGGTGAATGCCGAAATTGCCGAGCAGGCTGACGAAATAGCCGGACCAGCCGATCGCCACCGTGATGGCGCCTACCGCGTATTCGAGGATCAGGTCCCAGCCGATGATCCAGGCGATCAGCTCGCCGATGGTCGCATAGGCATAGGTGTAGGCACTGCCGGACACCGGGACGGTCGAGGCCATCTCGGCGTAGCACAGCCCGGCGAAGACGCAGGCGAGGGCGCCGAGCGCGAAGGACAGCGACACGGCCGGTCCGGCATTGGCAGCGGCGGCGTGGCCGGTCAGCACGAAGATGCCGGCGCCGATGATGCCGCCCACGCCGAGCGCGACCAGATTGAGGGCGGACAGCGAGCGTTTCAGATGGCCGTGGGGCTGTCCGGTTGCATCACCGGCGGCTTCCGCATTCAGGTCGCCCAGCGACTTGCGCGCCCAGATATTCGCCATGTGCCCATCCCGCATCGTTGCGATGCACAACAAGCCGATGGCGGCGGCGATGGTTCCGGGTAGACGCGCGCTTACGCCTTGCCGCGTCCCACGCTTTCATAGGTGAACCCGGCCTTGGCCATTTCCTCTGGCCGGTACACATTCCGCAGGTCGACGATCACCGGCTGCTTCATCTTGGCCTTGATCTCCGCCAGATCCAGCGCGCGGAACTGCTCCCACTCCGTCACGATCACCAGCGCGTCGGCGCCGGTGGCACAGGCATAGGCGTCGTCGCAATAAATGATGGCCGGCAACTCGCTCCTGGCCAGCTCCATGCCGACGGGGTCGTAGGCCTGCACGGTGGCGCCCATGTCCTGCAGCGCCGTGATCAGGGGGATCGAGGGCGCCTCGCGCATGTCGTCGGTGTTGGGCTTGAAGGTGAGGCCGAGTACGCCGACGGTCTTGCCGCGCAGGCTGCCGCCCAGCGCCGCCTGTACCTTGCGCGCCATCGCGCGCTTGCGGGTTTCGTTGACCAGCAGCACGGCCTCGACGATGCGCAGCGGCGCGTCGTAGTCCTGGCCGGTCTTGACCAGCGCGCGGGTGTCCTTCGGAAAACACGATCCGCCGAAGCCCGGGCCGGCATGGAGAAATTTGCCGCCGATGCGGTTGTCGAGGCCGATGCCGCGGGCGACGTCCTGCACGTCGGCGCCGGTGCGCTCGGCGAGATCGGCGATCTCGTTGATGAAGGTGATCTTGGTCGCGAGGAACGCGTTGGCGGCGTATTTGATCAGCTCGGCGGTGCGGCGGCCGGTATACATGATCGGCGCCTGGTTGAGATACAGCGGGCGGTAGATCTCCGCGATCACCTGCCGCGCGCGCTCGTCGTCGGTACCGACCACGATGCGGTCCGGATGCTTGAAGTCGCGGATCGCCGCGCCCTCGCGCAGAAATTCGGGATTGGACGCCACCGCCACGTCGGCCTCGGGTCGTGTCTCCGTGATCAGGCGCTCGACGTCATCACCGGTGCCGACCGGCACCGTGGATTTGGTGATGACCACGGTGAAGCCGGTCAGGTTCGCCGCGATTTCGCGCGCGGCGGCGTGCACGTAGCTGAGATCGGCGTGACCGTCGCCGCGGCGCGACGGCGTGCCGACCGCGATGAACACGGCATCGGCCTCCGCCACGGGCCCAGCGAGGTCGGTGGTGAACTGCAGCCGGCCGCTCTTCATGTTGGTTGCCACCAGGGCGTCGAGCCCCGGCTCGAAGATCGGGATGTCGCCGCGCAACAGGGCTGCGATCTTGCCGGCGTCCTTGTCCACGCAGGTCACGTGATGGCCGAAATCGGCGAAGCAGGCCCCGGACACCAGGCCGACATAACCGGTGCCAATCATCGCAATACGCATGGAGTGTGCTTTCTTCGGAAGACGGCAGGACCGCAACGTGAACCGAGGCCACTCCTAGCAGACGCCGGCGACTTGCACACGACAACCGGCTGCCGGGCGGCACTTTCATCGGTGGGCAGCTCGTGCTACGCAGTGGGCCACGCTTAATCCTGCCCACTTTGGTCATCCGTCCCACCATGAAAAATGACGCGATTCTCGGAATCATCACCGATTTCTGCCGTCAGGCGGAAATGGCAGAGTCGACCTTCGGGCGCCGCGCGGTAAATGACGGCAAGCTTGTCAACCGGCTGCGCGAGGGCAAGCGCATCACCATCGACACCCTGGAGCGGATCCAGGCCTTCATCGCCCAGTCGCTGCCGGAGGGCGTGCCGCCGCCGCGCGGACTGGAGCCGCCGATCGAACGCCGCGATCCGCGCAGCAATTTCCGCTTCTTCGAAAACCGGCAGAAATACCTGCTGTTCGTCCACACCTGCTCGGAAAAGCGCGTCATTGCCGATCGCGTGGGGCTGGAATTGGCCTCGATCCACCCGCGGCCGCCGGCGCTGCGGGTGTTCGACGCCGGCGTCGGCGACGGCACCGTGCTGGCCCGCGTGATGCGCTCGATGCACGGCCGTTTTCCGCACATGCCGTTCTACATCGCCGGCAAGGAACTCAGCCTCGAGGACGTCCGCCTGACCCTCGACAAGGTGCCGGACCGGCTGTTCGAGCACCCCGCATCGGTGTTCGTGCTGACCAACATGCATTACGCCGAGGCGCCCACTTTGACCCCGGCGTCGCCAGCGGCCGCCGCCGCGATGATCTGGCACGAGGTGCCGCTGCGCGGGGCCTCATCCGGCGAATTCGAGACCCAGATCGCCGGACTTGGAGCTTTTCTTGAGGACAACTGGCGGGCCTCGATCAACCCGCGCTCGGGCATGCCGACCTATGAACGCCCCGTCGCGCTGGTGGTCTACCGTGAAGACCACCGCTTCCTGCTCGACTCCATCATCCCGCGAGCAGGGCGCACCGAGGGCAATTTCGACCTGATTATCGCCTCCCAGCCGTACCGGGCGAAGTCCTCGGTCACCTTCCGGGCCAAGCGGATCATGGCGCCCCTGGCGCGGTCGCTGCGCGCCGGTGGGCGGCTGATCGGCATCCATTCGCATGGGCAGGACCCCGGTATGGAGATCGTGCAAGCCGTCTGGCCCAAAGAAAATCCTTTCGCGGTCAGCCGGCATGAGCTATTGCGGGCGGTGAAATACGAACTGGGCTCCGCCGGGCGCGATCTGAACTTCAATGCCTATTCCGACCAGCGGTCGATCTTTCGCTACGCCATGGAGGCGCTGCCGAACGAGGTGACCGGATCGATCGGGACATCGACGGCATTCGCAGCCTGGAACGCGGCGGTCTATGTGGCCCAGATCGAGGACGACCGTCTGACGGAAGTGACCCAGAGCGGCCGCTACCTGGACGCCACCCGAGAGGTTCTGCGCAAGCATAACGGTCTCTGGTTCTACGATGAATCCTACGTCATCTCGCGGCGTCGCGACTGACACAACCGGACGGTTCAACGTCTGGCCATTTGATCACGACCGCCGAAGCCTGGCGGAACCAAAGGGGTTAGTTGATGCGCGCGTCTTATCTCTTCACCAGCGAATCGGTGTCCGAAGGTCATCCCGACAAGGTCTGTGACCGGATCTCCGACGAAATCGTCGATCTGTTCTTCCGCGAAGGCCCGAAGGCGGGCATCGATCCGTGGGACATTCGCGCCGCTTGCGAAACCCTCGCCACCACCAACAAGGTCGTGATCGCGGGCGAGACCCGCGGCCCGTCCACCGTCACCAACGACCACATCGAGGCCGTCGTCCGCGCCGCCATCAAGGACATCGGCTACGAGCAGGACGGCTTCCACTGGAAGAACGCCGACGTTCAGATCCTGCTGCATCCGCAGTCGGCCGACATCGCCCAGGGCGTCGATGCCAAGCAGCCGACCAATGCCGAAGAAGGCGCGGGCGACCAGGGCATCATGTTCGGTTACGCCACCAACGAGACGCCCGAGCTGATGCCGGCGCCGATCTTCTACGCCCACAAGATCCTGCGCCTGATCTCGGAAGCCCGCCACGCCGGCACCGAAAAGGTGCTCGGCCCGGACTCCAAGAGCCAGGTCACCGTGCAGTATGAGAACGGCAAGCCGGTCGGCGTCCGCGAGATCGTCGTCTCGCACCAGCATCTCGTCGAGGACATGACCTCGAACCAGGTGCGCGAGCGCGTCGAGCCCTATGTCCGCCAGGCGCTGCCCGAGGGCTGGATCACCGACAAGACCATCTGGCACATCAACCCGACCGGCAAGTTCTTCATCGGCGGCCCCGACGGCGACGCCGGCTTGACCGGCCGCAAGATCATCGTCGACACCTATGGTGGCGCGGCCCCCCATGGCGGCGGCGCGTTCTCCGGCAAGGACTCCACCAAGGTCGACCGTTCGGCCGCTTATGCCGCGCGCTACGTCGCCAAGAACATCGTCGCCGCGGGCCTTGCCGACAAGGCGACGCTGCAGCTCGCTTACGCGATCGGCGTGGCACGTCCGCTGTCGATCTATGTCGACACCCACGGCACCGGCAAGGTC
>JBEVEC010000315.1:0-3960 GCA_040512975.1 Tardiphaga sp.
TGCTGGTCGCCTGCGGCGATGCGGAAGCCTGCGCCGTCAAGCAGCGTGTGCTCGATGCGGTGCGCGCCGGCGAAGCGCCGGCATCGATCGCCGCGAGCCGTCATGGCCGCACCAGCATCCGCATCGCGTTGCGGCAGATGAAATCTCAGGGACATGTGTCGGCCACGCTCGACGCCTGGCTCGCAAATTTCGATCTCGGCAATGCGCATGATCAGGATGATGCCGCGGAACTGCACGGACATGATTGATTTGAAAAGAATGCAACCGTTTTTCGATCAAAAATAACGCTCGCGATCATTTCATCCCGTGATAAATGATGCCGCAAAACCGCTCGCGTGCTGCCGCAACGTTAGACAATGTCACGAAGCGGATGCCGGAGATGTCGCTGAACAGATCCGGGCGCAGCAGCGGGCAAGGCAACATATTGATCGAGACTGGCGCGACATGACGAACGACGATCGTGGACACGACGAAAAGGCGACGAAAGCGGCGGAAAACGCCAGGTCGGCCTTGGCGGAACGGGATGCGGCCAACAGGGCTGCGCTCGACAACATGGCGAGGCTGAAGGCGTTGCGTTTGGCCCGCGAGGCGGCCGAGCCGCAGCGTGCGCCGGCAGCCCGGAAGACGGCCCGCGCCAAGTCGGCGAAGCCGGCCGCGAAGGCGACGCCGGCTCTGTCCGACTGGCTGGCGAGCCAGCAGAACGGTGGCCGGCGGATCTAGTCCGGCACGGCTGCTGCGATCATCGATGCGTCAGGCTGGCCCCGGCCAGTCGATCATCGATCGCGTCCGGTTCTCGGCGTCGTAGACCTGCACCTGCAGCATCTGAAACCGGTTCTTCAGGGCCATGCCGGCCTCTTCGGCGGACTCGACGGTGTCGTGGTGCGACTTGAAATGACCATCGACGACCAGCGAATAGCCTGACGTCGGCGCCTTGTCGGCGCGGATGATCTTGCGCGGCTGCGGTTCCTCCACCGCAGGGCGAGGCTTCTTCATGTTGGCTCCTGATGTGACCGCCCGGGGCAAATGCCGCAAAAAGGGCAGGAAGAATGGTGTGACCGGCGCTAGGATCCCCCCGAACGCGGTCCGACCATGCCGATAGCCTGAGTCGGCGCGCCGCGCAAACGCCGATTGCTCCGCGGAAAGGCATCAGATGGGTGGTCCCGGCAGGAAGAAGAACGAGCCTCCGAAACCGGCGGGGGACGCGCCGACGCAGCCGGAGCCCGTTCCGTTCGACGACGAGGATTACGAGGACGGCGACTTCGCGACGCCGAAACATGACCACGGTCATGACGACGATGAGCCGCTGTAGCGGGTGGCGATGTGGCGGCCATGCGTGCAAGCCGCGCTTCGCCGGGGCAGCCATGCAGCGGCATTCATGGACAAATAACGACCTGCCTCTATTTTAGCCCGCCCAACGAACCGCCTGACACACGGACATTCGCGCCGACATGGTCGATATTCTGGCTGCACCGCAACAAGCCAAGCCTGCGTCCAGGCCGGACTCGGCGCTGCGCACGCTGACGGCGATCTCGGTGGCCCATTGGGTCAGCCATTTCCATATCTTCGTGCTGCCGATGCTGTTTCCGTTCCTGAAGCAGCAGCTCGGCGTCGGCTATATTGAGCTCGGCTTCGCGCTGACCGTGTTCGGCCTGGTCTCCGGCCTGACGCAGGCGCCGATCGGCTATCTCGCCGACCATATCGGCGCACGCAAGGTGCTGCAGATCGGCCTCAGCGTCGGCGGGCTGGCGCTGATCATGCTCGGCATGCATCTGAGTTACACCTCGCTGATCGTCTGCGCCGCCCTGCTCGGCCTCGCCAACAGCGTCTACCACCCGTGCGACTATGCGATCCTGTCGGCGCATATGGACGAGGCGCGGATGGGCCGCGCCTTCTCGATCCATACATTTGCCGGCTTCCTGGGTGGCGCGGTGGCGCCCGCGATCATGGCTGCGCTGGTGGCGTCGATCGGCGGGCTCGGCGCCCTGATCGTCGCCGGCGCGGTCGGCCCCCTTGTCGCGCTGCTGCTGCTTGCGGTCCGGATTCCCGATGCGAGTTCGGCCGATCGCCACGTCGATGGCGCCCCGGCGCAGCGCCAGAGCATCCTGACCCCGGCGATCATCGTGCTGACGATCTTCTTCATGCTGCTCGGCCTCTCCAATGCCGGCATCAGCAATTTCGGCGTGGTCGCACTGATGAGCGGCTACGGTGTGACATTCTCGGCCGCCAATATCGCGCTGACGGCCTTCCTCGGCGCCAGCGCGGCCGGCGTGCTCGCCGGCGGCTATCTCGCCGACCGCACCAGGCGCCACGCCAACGTCGCTGCGGCCTGTTTCGGCATCAATGCCGTCATCATCACCATCATCGCGACCGTCAACCTGCCCACGATCGTGCTGACGCTGGCCATGGGCCTGGCCGGCTTCCTCGGCGGCGTGATCGCCCCCTCGCGCGACATGCTGGTCCGCAATGCCGCCCCTCCGGGCGCGGCCGGCCGCGCCTTCGGCATCGTTTCCACCGGCTTCAATTTCAGCGGCGTTCTCAGCCCGTTGCTGTTCGGCTGGATCATGGATCAGCATCTGCCGCACTGGGTGTTCGGCGCCTCCGTCGCCTTCATGGTGACGACGGTGCTGCTGGCGCTGGTCACCGACCGCAAGGGCGCGGAACCGGCCAAAGCCTAGGCGCGCATTCCTGAGCCCCATCCCGGGCGGTTGACAGTCTCGTCGGGTGTCCGATGATGCGTCAAACATAACAGACGCGGGATGGAAACCATGACCTCGAGCCCCGACCTCGTAATCCGTGGCGGCACCATTGCCGATGGCAAGGGCGGCGACCTGTTCGAAGCCGACGTCGCCATCACCGGCGGCCGCATCAGCGAAGTCGGCAAGGTGGCCGGCAAGGGCAAGGAAGAGATCGACGCCAAGGGCAAGCTGGTCGCACCCGGCTTTGTCGACGTTCACACCCATTACGACGGCCAGGTCACCTGGAGCCAGGACATCACGCCGTCGTCGCAGAACGGCGTCACCACGGCGATCATGGGCAACTGCGGCGTCGGCTTCGCGCCATGCCGTCCCGCCGATCATTTCCGCCTGATCCAGCTCATGGAGGGCGTCGAGGATATTCCCGAGCCGGTGCTGAGCGCCGGCATCCCGTGGGCGTGGGAGAGTTTCCCGGACTACATGAGCTGGCTGTCGAAGCGCAGTTTCGACATGGACATCGGCGCGCAATTGCCGCACGCGGCGCTGCGCGTCTACGTGATGGGCGACCGCGGCGCGCGCCGTGACCCGGCAACGCCGGAGGACAACAAGGCGATGGCCGCGCTCGCCGGCGACGCCGTGCGCGCGGGCGCGCTGGGCTTTTCGACCTCGCGCACCCTCAACCATCGCACCTCGACCGGCGACTACACGCCGACGCTGAAAGCCGGCGAAGACGAACTGACCGCGATCGCGGCGGCGATGCATGGCGTCGGACGCAGCGTGCTGCAATTCGTGCTCGACCAGAGCACGGTGCACGAAGACCTGCCGATGATGCTGCGGGTCGCCGAGAACACCCGGTGCCCGATCTCGTTCTCCGTCGCCCAGGCCGACAAGGCGCCGCGGCGCTGGCGCCAGACCATGGACACCATCAACGAGGCCGCCGCCCGCGGCCTGTCGATCACGACGCAGATTGCCGCACGCCCCGTTGGCCTGCTGCTCGGACTCGAATTGTCGCGCAACCCGTTCCAGACCCATCCGAGCTATCGCGCGGTCGCCAAGCTTCCGCTGCCTGAACGGGTGGCGCAGTTGCGCCGTCCGGAAGTGCGCGCGGCGATCCTGAGCGAGAACGCGACGGCGACCGACGATCCGCTGTTCTTCCGGCCGAACTACGACAAGATGTTTCTGCTCGGCAACCCGCCGGACTACGAGCAGCCGCCGGAAAACACCCTGGGTGCGCAGGCCCGCCGCCAGGGCCGGCAGCCGGAAGAGC
>JBEVEC010000106.1:0-9546 GCA_040512975.1 Tardiphaga sp.
CCTTCCTCCGGCGTCTTCAGCTTGCCGGCGGCGTGCAGGCCGAAAAACGGCGTGCCTTCCTCGATGGTCAGTTGATACAGCGACAGATGCTCGGCAGCTTCGGAGATCGCGAGCTTGAGCTCGTCGGTCCACATCGCCGCGGTCTGGTCGGGGCGGGCATAGATCAGGTCGAACGAATAGCGGTCGAACGCTTTTCGCGCAATCGCGACGGCGTCGAGCGCCTCGCGCGCGGAGTGTAATCGCCCCAGCGATTTCAGCGAAGCATCGTTAAGCGCCTGCACGCCGAGCGACACGCGATTGACGCCGGCGGCGCGGTAGCCGTGAAAGCGGGTGGCATCGACCGAGGTCGGATTGGCCTCCAGCGAGACTTCGACGTCGGACGCCACGGTCCAGTATTTGCCGATTGAGTCCAGAATGGCGCCGACCGTCTGCGGCTGCATCAGCGACGGCGTGCCGCCGCCGAGAAAGATCGAGGTCACGGTACGGCCGGGCACGCGGGATGCCGTGGTTTCGATCTCGCGGGCAAAGGCGCGGGCGAAGCGTGCCTCGTCGATCGCCTGATGCCGGACATGGCTGTTGAAGTCGCAATACGGGCATTTCGACAGGCAGAACGGCCAGTGCACATAGACGCCGAAGGCTTCGTTCTGTGTGTCAGCGCGGATCAAGGCAGATCTCCGCAAGCTTCACGAAGGCTTTCGCCCGATGCGACAGGCCCGCGCCGAGCGGCGGCAGGCCGTGCTTCTCCACGGCAGTCATTTCGCCATAGGTGCGATCGTGGCCATCGGGCAGAAACGTCGGATCGTAGCCGAAGCCGGCGGTGCCGCGCGGCGGCCAGACCAGCGTGCCGTGCGCATGGGCCTCGACTTCCTCGAGATGGCCGTCGGGCCAGGCGACGCACAGCGCCGAGACGAAATGGGCGGTGCGTTTGTCGGGTGTGGTCGCGCCGCGTTCCTGCAGCAGGCGCTCGATGCGGGTCATGGCGCCGGTGAAATCCTTGGATTCGCCGGCCCAGCGCGCGGAGTAGATGCCGGGTGCGCCGTCGAGCGCATCGACGACAAGGCCGGAGTCGTCGGCGAAGGCGGGGAGCTGCGCGACATTGGCTGCGGCAATCGCCTTGATCGCGGCATTGGCGCGAAAGGTGTCGCCGGTTTCTTCGGGCTCGGCGAGGCCGAGCTCGCCGGCCGACACCGCCTCGATCCCGTACGGCGCCAGCAGGTCGCGCATCTCGGCAAGCTTGCCGGGATTATGGGTGGCGATCACGAGGCGGCCGGTGATTCGGCGGTGTGGGGTCATGAGAAACTATAGCCCAATTCGTCATTCCGGGGCGCGAACGCCGACAGGCGGTCGCGAACCCGGAATCTTGGAATGTTCATCGCATTCATTTTCAACCGCATGAGGTTCCGGGTTCGCGTCCGCCTGTCGGCGGTCGCGTCCCGGAACGACGTTTCAGGCGATCGCCATCTTCTGCAATTCCACCAGCCGCCCGATGCCCTGCTGGGCCAGGCCCATCAGCTTGGCGAACTCGTCATGGGTGAACGGCTCCTTCTCCGCGGTGCCCTGCACCTCGATGATGCGGCCGTCGCCGGTCATGACGAAATTGGCGTCGGTGTCGGCCTCGCTATCCTCGGCGTAATCGAGGTCGAGCACCGGCGTGCCTTGATAGATGCCGCAGGAGATCGCCGCGATGTGGTTGCGCAGCACCTTGTCGCCGTTGCCGTTCTTGAACATGTTGCGCGCCTTCATCCAGCCGATGCAGTCGGCCAGCGCCACCCAGGCGCCGGTGATCGACGCGGTGCGGGTGCCGCCGTCGGCCTGGATCACGTCGCAGTCGACGGTGATCTGACGTTCGCCAAGCGCCTCGAGGTTGACCGCGGCGCGCAACGAGCGGCCGATCAGACGCTGGATCTCGACGGTGCGGCCGCCCTGCTTGCCGGCGGCGGCTTCGCGGCGGGTGCGCTCCAGCGTCGCGCGCGGCAGCATGCCGTATTCGGCGGTGACCCAGCCGCGGCCCTGGCCCTTGAGCCATGGCGGCAGGCGCTCTTCAAGGGTGGCGGTGACGAGCACATGGGTGTCGCCGAATTTCACCATGCAGGAGCCTTCGGCATATTTCACGACGCCGCGTTCCAACGAGACGGCACGCAGTTCATCGGGCGCACGACGGCTTGGCCGCATGGGGAGATCCTTCCAAAACGTTAATTGGGTCTGTTGGCGGTGCTTGTAGGGGGCGGGGACGGGGGCGGCAAGGGTGAAGGGGGGCGGAGGGGAGAGAGGGTCCCGGTGCGGCTTCCCCCACCCCAGCCCTCCCCCGCAAGCGGGAGAGGGAGTCCGGCCGGGGGTTGGGGTTCGGCCGCGCCCCCACGGCGGCGCGCCCCCTCTCCCGCTTGCGGGGGAGGGCCGGGGTGGGGGAGCCACGGGCACAAAGCCGCTTGTGTCGGGACGTCCAGAGCGACAGATTGAGCACGAAGGGAGTCTCTCATTGGCGCATCACGATCCGATCGGCCTGATCTCGCCCCATGCGGGGCTGGCGCAGCTCAACGAGCGCTCGCGCGAGATATTTCGCCAGATCGTCGAGAGCTACCTGGTGACCGGCGAGCCGGTTGGTTCGCGCAATATCTCGCGGCTGATCACGGTTCCGCTGTCGCCGGCCTCGGTGCGCAACGTGATGTCGGACCTCGAACAGCTTGGCCTGATCTATGCGCCGCATACCTCGGCCGGGCGGCTGCCGACGGAACTCGGGCTGCGGTTCTTCGTCGACGCCCTGATGCAGGTCGGCGACCTCACCGAGCCGGAACGGCAGTCGATCCAACAGCAATTGTCGTCCGTTGGCCGATCGCAGAGCGTCGAGGCGGCGCTCGGCGAGGCGCTGACACAGCTCTCCGGCCTGACCCGCGCCGCCGCAGTGGTGCTGACCGCCAAGGCCAATGTGCGGCTCAAGCACATCGAATTCGTCCGGCTGGAGCCGGAAAAGGCGCTGGTGGTGCTGGTGGCCGAGGACGGCCAGGTCGAGAACCGCGTGCTGACCCTGCCGCCGGGGGTGCCGCCGTCGGCGCTCACCGAGGCGTCCAATTTCCTCAACGCCCGGATCCGCGGCCGCACGCTGGCCGAGGCCCGGCTGGAGCTTGAGACCGCGCTGGTGCAGAGCCGGGCTGAACTTGACCAGTTGACCCAGAAGGTCATCGCGGCCGGCCTGGCCTCGTGGTCGGGCGGCAATACCGACGACCGCCAGCTGATCATCCGCGGCCAGGCCAACCTGCTGGAGGACCTGCATGCGCTGGACGATCTCGAGCGTGTCCGGCTGCTGTTCGACGATCTCGAGACCAAGCGCGAGGTCATCGACCTGCTCGGCCGCGCCGAAAGCGCCGAGGGCGTGCGCATCTTCATCGGCTCGGAAAACAAGCTGTTCTCGCTGTCGGGCTCCTCCACCATCATCGCGCCCTATAGCGACGGCGCCGGCCATATCGTCGGCGTGCTCGGCGTGATCGGGCCGACCCGGCTGAATTATGCCCGCGTGATCCCGATGGTGGATTACGCCGCGCGCATCGTCAGCCGCATGCTCGGCGGCTGACGGATTGGCCGGCTCCGGCCGGTCGCGCTTGATTTTTGGCCTGCAAACCCCGATATCCGGGTCAGCAATCCCCCCATTTCGACGTGTTTTGAGAAGGCAGCGTGATGACTGAAGCCAACGGGCCAAACGACCATCAGGACAATACGGCGCCGGCCGCCGATCCCGTGGTGTCCAAGCCCTACATCATGCCCGACGATCCGGAGCCCAATTCGGTCGAGGCGCTGACCAAGGAAGCCGCGGAGTCCCGCGACCGCATGCTGCGCACGCTGGCCGAGATGGAAAACCTGCGCAAGCGGACCCAGAAGGAAGTCGCCGACGCGCGCACCTATGGCGTGTCCAAATTCGCCGGCGACATCGTCGACATCGCCGACAACCTGCAGCGCGCGCTGGACGCGGTGCCGGCGGACGCCAAGGCGTCGGCCGATCCCGGCCTGAAGGCCTTGCTCGAAGGCGTCGAACTGACCGAGCGTTCGCTGCTCAACGCGCTGGAGAAGAACGGCGTCAAGAAGTTCGATCCGAACGGCGAGAAGTTCGACCCGAATTTCCAGCAGGCGATGTACGAGGTGCCGGATGCCTCGGTGCCGTCGGGCACGGTGGTTCAGGTCGTGCAGGCCGGCTACACCATCGGCGACCGCGTGCTGCGCCCGGCGCTGGTGGGCGTGTCGAAGGGTGGCGCCAAGGCTGCGCCTGCGGCGAGCGAGTAACGCAAAGCCGTTCCAAACCTTCTCCGGGGTCGCCCGCTTTCGCGGGCGACGACAGCTTTTGATGTAGCTGGTTAAGCTACCAGTTCCCCTGACATGATCCGCTTCACGCCGGCCTTGTTCATGTCGGCCCAGGCTTTCGCCAGCGACCCCTGCGTGTCGATGCCGCGGCAGGCGTCCTCCACCACATAGACGTCGAAGCCTGCTTTCCGCGCATCCAGCGCCGACCACGCCACGCAGAAATCCGTGGCCAATCCCGCCACGAACACGCGCTGAAGTTTTCGCGTTTTGAGATAGGCCGCAAGTCCCGTCGAGGTCTTGCCGTCGGCTTCCATGAAGGCCGAATAGCTGTCGACGTCCTTGTTGAAGCCCTTGCGCAGCACGAGGCCGGCCTGCGGGATCGACAGGTCCTTCGACAGCGCGGCGCCGTCGGTGCCCTGCACGCAATGGTCCGGCCACAGCACCTGCTTGCCGTATTTGACGTCGATGGCTTCGAACGGCTTCTTGCCGTCATGGCTGGAGGCGAAGGAGATATGGCCCGGCGTATGCCAGTCCTGGGTCATCACCACATTGGCGAACTTCTTGGCCATGGCGTTGATCACCGGCACTACCTGGTCGCCGTCCTTCACCGCCAGGCTGCCGCCCGGCAGGAAGCAGTTCTGCACGTCGATCACCAGCAGCACCGAGGTGCGATCGAGGCTGATCTTGCCGGCGGCTTTTGCTGCGCCGGACTGCAATCCCGTCATGGCCATGGCGCCAAGTCCTGTCCCAAGTCCTGCAAGTATCTGACGTCGATCCGGCATCCAGCAACCCCCTGTGAGGCCGTCAGCAAATCAAATCGCCGCTACGACGTAAAGACGGATCGTGGCCCGCCTCTGTCCCGCATCGGCGCAACCGCTTGTTAAACGCCTGCCGCTAGGCTCGCGCCGAGCAGCGGACGCCATCATGACCATCGATACGGAAACCGGGCACGCATCGCCCACGCGCCCGGCGCTTGCCGTTTCGGCGCGCACTTGGCCGTGGCTTGCGATGGCCATCGTGCTGGTGACCGCGGTCGTGTTGCGCCACATGCTGTCAGCCAGCACCGATGTGAGCTGGCTTCTCACCGCCGGCGAACGCGTGCTCGCGGGGCACCGCCTCTATGCCGATGTCATCGAGACCAATCCGCCGATGGCGGTGCTGGCCTATCTGCCGGGCATATTGATTGCGCGCCTTCTCGGCATCGCTGCGGAAACCGCCGTCGATGCGCTGGTGTTCGCCGCCATCGGGGCGTCGCTGGCGCTGAGCGCGCGGGTGCTGAAGCGGGTGTCCGTGCTGCAGCCCGGGCAGGGCTGGCCGCTGGCCCTGCTCGCTTTCGCCGTTCTGGCGGTGCTGCCGACGCAGACCTTCGGCCAGCGCGAGCATATCGCTTTGATTGCACTGCTGCCGATGCTGGTCGTCGCGGTGGTCCGCAGCGAGGGCAGCGTGCCGTCGCGGGCCGAGGCGATCGTGGCCGGGCTTGGTGCGGCGGTCGCGCTGTCGTTCAAGCCGCACTTCGCGATCGCGCTGCTGGCGGCGTGGGCCATCCCCGTCATCGCGCGGCGTTCGTTGCGCGTGCTGTTCGGCGCAGAGGTGGTCACGGTCGCGGTGGCGATGATGCTTTATGCCGCGCTTGTCGTGATCGTGTTTCCGGAATTTCTCTCGGTGATCACGCCTTTGGTGCGCGATGTGTATCTCCCGGTGCACCAGCCGCTCGCCGCCCTGCTGGTGAAGCCTGCGATGTGGCTTTGGGCACTCGCGCTGCTGACGATTTTTACGTTGATGCGGCGCACGCGCATGGACGCGCCGTTGCAGGTTGTTCTGGCGGCGTCGCTCGGCTTCGCCGTGGTGTTCGTGCTGCAGCGGAAGGGCTGGCCGTACCATTCCTATCCAATGCTGGCGCTGGCGCTGCTCGGGTGCGGCTGGGCGTTGATCAACCAAGCGGCGAAGACGGCCACCGACCGGGCGCTCGGCGTCGGCGGCGTGATCGTGCTGGCGGCGCTGTTTGCGCGGTCGATGCTGTGGTTCGACATGGCCTTCGACGCCCGGCCGCTGCAGGACCGTGTCGCGCGGCTCGGGCTGGCGCATCCCGCGATCCTGGCGATCACCGCCGAACCCGGCATCGGGCATCCCCTGGTGCGCGCGCTCGCCGGCAACTCGGTATCGCGGCAGCAGGCGCTGTGGGTCGCGACCTATCTCGATGTGATGCGCAGCGAGGGGCCGATCGATCCGGCGTTCGAGGTCTATGCGATCCGCGAGCGCGCGATGCTGCTGGAGGACCTCCGCCGGATGCCGCCAGACGTGGTGTTGGTGGACGATCTCACCGGCCATGCGACGGCATGGATGAACGCGCATCCGGAGACGGCGGCGTTGCTGCGGGATTTCGAGCGCGTCGACAGCGTCAATCAGGTCGGGATCTGGCGGCGCAAATAGAAGCGACCCGTAGCCCGGTGAGCACTTGCGACATCCGGGAATCACACAACGCGGCGCCGTTTTTTCCGAATGTCGCTTCGCTCATCCGGGCTACGGCGATCCTCACCCCCGCGGGTGAATGCCGTCGCGGACAGCGCGGAAACGCGGGAAGGCCTTTTCCCAGCCGTCGCGCGGCGTCGAGGCGATGATGCGCATGGCCATGTTGCCGCCGCCGAAGCGCAGCCACTGCACCACGCTGACGGGCGTGTTGGCCTTGCCGCTGACGGCGTCGATGCGCGTTTCGAAGCCCGCCTGACCGTCGATCCGGACCGGCTCGGACATCGTGATGCGGGCATCGCGCAACCCGGGAATGGTGCCGGCCGCCTGCGCGGCATAGCGGCCGCGGTCGTCGGGCCTGTCGGGCGCCGAACCGACGCTGCCGATCACGACAAAGGGGCTGGTCTCGATGCCGGACTCGTCGCTGGAATCGGCGAGCAGAATGGTGGAGCCGGGCGCCAGTGTGCGGACCGTCTTGAAATCGCCGAGCTCGGTGATGCTGAACGGCATCAGACGAAGCTGCTCGTCAAGCGGCACGTCCTTTCGCGTCACGGCGGTGGCGAACATCTGGCGCACCGCGTCGTCGGTATAGATCTTCTGGGCGTTTTCCGGCACCTGCACGGCGATGTAGCCGGAGAACGAGCCGGCGCCGACGATCATCGAATAGCGCCGCAGATTGCCGCTGGCATCCTTGCCGCTCTCGATGGTGTAGAAGCCGGGACCGGCCGTGGTGTCGATGCTCTCGGGCTTGTTGGCCATCGCCGCCGGGTTGCTCCGGAACGCCGTCTCGACCTCGTTGAACGCCGCCCCAGGAAGCTCGGTCATCAGCACCTTAACGGACTGGTCGGAGGTCTCGAAGCCGGTGAAGGTCTTGGCCGGCGCCATGCCGACCAGCGGCACCACGCCGATCCGGACACCGGGCGGAAACATCGGGTCGGCCGCGAGCGCAGGGGTCAGGGCCGCCAGCTGCACGGCGCAAAACGTCATAAGGGCGGCCAGAGGCGCGATGTGCTTCATGAAAATCTACTGGGTTCGCGTGGTGACTGATCGTCGGAATGGTCGGATGCCGCGACGGTCGGCGGGAGGGCCGTCACGGTTGCCCCGTTCCGCCAATAGATCAAGCCACAAATCCGTTCCCTCGGGCAGCCGCGCCGATCCGTCGCGCAGCCTCCCGCAGCACTGATTTTACAAGATATTAATTTCGCGGATCGCCAAGTTTTCATGAGCCTTGGCCGTGGGGGATGTCTTGCGGCCCACACCCCCCCTCCTATATGAGGCCTACCGTCGCAATATCGCGAATAGTTGATGTTTGGGGGTTGGGAACGGGGTGCCGTCAGGGCCCACCCGACCTGCCACAGAAAGAAGGATGTGAGAGCATGGGAAAGGTCATCGGTATCGACCTCGGCACGACGAATTCCTGCGTCGCCGTCATGGATGGCAAGAATCCGAAGGTCATCGAGAACGCGGAAGGCATGCGGACGACCCCGTCCATCGTGGCTTTCAGCGATGATGGCGAGCGCCTCGTCGGTCAGCCGGCCAAGCGCCAGGCGGTGACGAATCCCGAACGCACCATCTTTGCGGTCAAGCGCCTGATCGGCCGCCGCTACGACGATCCGACCGTCGAAAAAGACAAGAAGCTCGTCCCCTACAAGATTGCCAAGGGTGGCAATGGAGACGCCTGGGTCGAAGTCGACGGCAAGACCTATTCGCCGTCGCAGATCTCCGCCTTCACTTTGCAGAAGATGAAGGAAACCGCGGAAGCCCATCTCGGCCAGAAGGTCGACCAGGCCGTCATCACGGTTCCCGCCTACTTCAACGACGCCCAGCGTCAGGCCACCAAGGACGCCGGCAAGATTGCCGGCCTCGAAGTGCTGCGCATCATCAACGAGCCGACCGCGGCCGCGCTGGCCTATGGCCTCGACAAGTCGAAGACCGGCACCATCGCGGTGTACGATCTCGGCGGCGGCACCTTCGACGTCTCGATCCTCGAGATCGGCGACGGCGTGTTCGAAGTGAAATCGACCAACGGCGACACCTTCCTGGGTGGCGAAGACTTCGACATGCGCCTCGTCGAATACCTCGCGGCCGAATTCAAGAAAGAGCAGGGCATTGACCTCACCAAGGACAAGCTCGCGCTGCAGCGCCTGAAGGAAGCCGCTGAAAAGGCCAAGATCGAGCTGTCGTCAACGACCCAGACCGAAATCAACCTGCCGTTCATCACGGCGGATCAGTCCGGTCCGAAGCATCTGACCATGAAGCTCACCCGCGCCAAGTTCGAGGCGCTGGTCGACGATCTCGTGCAGAAGACCATCGAGCCCTGCCGCAAGGCGCTCAAGGATGCAGGTCTGACCGCAGCAGAGATCGGCGAAGTGGTTCTGGTCGGCGGCATGACCCGCATGCCCAAGGTCCAGGAAGTCGTGAAGCAGCTGGTCGGCAAGGAGCCGCACAAGGGCGTCAACCCGGATGAAGTCGTCGCCATCGGCGCCGCGATCCAGGCCGGCGTGCTGCAGGGCGACGTCAAGGACGTCCTGTTGCTCGACGTGACCCCGCTGTCGCTGGGCATCGAGACGCTGGGTGGCGTGTTCACCCGTATCATCGACCGCAACACCACGATCCCGACCAAGAAGAGCCAGGTGTTCTCGACCGCCGAAGACAATCAGAACGCGGTCACCATCCGGGTCTTCCAGGGCGAGCGCGAAATGGCGGCGGACAACAAGCCGCTCGGCCAGTTCGACCTGATGGGCATTCCACCGGCACCGCGCGGCATGCCGCAGATCGAGGTCACCTTCGACA
>JBEVEC010000107.1:0-24877 GCA_040512975.1 Tardiphaga sp.
ATGTTGGGCAGGATATGCACCAGCAGGATCCGCATTTCGCTGTTGCCAGACAACCGCGCCGCCTGCACGAAGCCGGCGTCGCGGCGGATATTGGCCTCGGCGCGGGCGACGCGGGCATAGAGCGGGAAGTTCACAATCGCCGTGGCGATGATGATGTTCTGAACGGTGTTGCCGAGGGCTGCGACGATGCCCATTGCCAGCACGAACAGCGGGAATGCCATGATGGTATCGCCGATGCGGCCGACGATGCGGTCGGTCCAGCCGCCGAAATATCCGGAGGCGATGCCGGCAAGGCCGCCCATGGCGAACACCAGCAGCACCGAGGCGATGGCGATGAAGAAATCGAGCCGCGTCGCCACGATGACGCGGCTGAAGATGTCGCGGCCGAGCTGGTCGGTGCCGCACCAGTGCGCCCATGACGGCGGCTTCAAGGCCTGCGCGGTGTCGCTGGCGAGCGGGTCATAGGGCACCAGGGTGGGCCCGAGCACCGCGGCGAACACGATCAGCACCAGCAGGCCGAAGGCAAAGGCAGTGACACGGTTTTCGCCAAGGATGTAGCGCGTATGCGACAGCGTGGCGGCGAGGCCAGAGCTGCGGGCCGCGGGCTTTGCGGCGGGTTCGGTGACGACGGGCGCGACGGTGCTCATGCTACCCTTCCATCCGGACGCGAGGATCGATGACGCCGTAGAGAATGTCGATGATGAGGTTGATCAGCACATACATGATCGCCATGGTCAGCACGAAGCCCTGCACCGGCGCGAAGTCCGACGAGATCAGCGCTTCGACCGCGTAGGAGCCGATGCCCGGCCAGGCAAACACCTTTTCCACCAGCACATTGGCGCCGAGCAGGAACGAAAAGGTCATCGACAGCGTGGTGATGACCGGCAGCATGGCGTTGCGAAAGGCGTAAGTGACGATCACGGCGCGCGGCGACAGGCCGGAGGCGCGCGCGGTGCGGACGAAGTCGGACGACAGGATCGCCAGCATCGAGGCGCGGGTCATGCGCGCGATCGGCGCCAGCGAGAAGATCGCCAGCGTCGCCACCGGCAGGATCAGCTGGTTCAGCGCGGAGCGAAACGCTTCCCAGTCGCCGGCGATCAGGCTGTCGATCAGATAGAAGCCGGTGACGTTGGGCGGCGTCGAGGCGAACACATCGAGCCGCCCGAGCGGCGCCGGCGACCAGCCAAGGCGGAAATAGAACACATAGACCAGCACCAGCCCGGTAAAGAACACCGGTAGCGATACGCCGGCCGTCGTGGTGATGCGGCAGAAATGATCGATCCACGAGCCGGGCTTTGTCGCCGCAAGAATGCCGAGCGGAATGGCGATAACGATCGAGACGAGCAGGCCCAGCAACGTCAGCTCGGCGGAGGCCGGCAGCCGGTTGCGGATTTCGGTGGACACGGGCTGTCCGGTGGTCAGCGAATTGCCGAGATCGCCATGGGCGAGGTCGGCGCTGTAGCGGAAGAACTGCTCGATCAGCGGCTTGTCGAGCCCGAGCTTCTTGCGGATTTCCTCGATCGCGTTCTGGTCCGCCGAGGGACCTGCGAAATAGGCCGCGGGATCGCCGGGCAGCGCGCGGGTGAGGAGGAAGGTCACGATCACAACGCCGATCAGCGACGGGATCGCAAACATCAGGCGCTTGCCGATCAGTGCGAGCATAACCGCGACCTTTCCGCCCGTCGTCCCCGCGAAGGCGGGGCCCCATAACCCGTGACCTTCATGGTGGAGGAAGGCATCGGCCGCATATCCCTAAAGCTCGTCCGCGCCGTAGGGGTCCCCGCCTTCGCGGGGACGACGCTGGATTTGCGGCCCGCATTCCGCATCACCTCACGCCTTGACCATCGCCCGGTAATCCAGCCGCCGGTGAAACCAGTACTGGAATCCCGACACGTTCTTCTGCATCGCGACGTTCAGGAATGGCTGGTACAGCGGCAGCCGGGGCACGTCCGTGAAGGCGAGGTCGACAAACTCTTTGACGTCCTTGTCATAGGCCGCGGTGTCGCCGGTGGCCGCTGTGACGCGGGCGTCGTCGATCAGCTTGTCCATCGCCGGCGACGAATAGTTCATCGTGTTGAAGATCGAATTGCCGGAGTGGTAGCACCAGAAGAAGAAGTATTCGGGGTAATCCAGCCAGCCCGAGAAGATGTTGACGTAGAGCGGCATCACCTTCTTGTTCAACTCGGTGCGCCAGTTGGCGCCAGGGATTTTGTTGATGGTGACCTTGATGCCGATCTGCGCCAGGCTCTCCTGGATCAGCACGCACATCGGTTCGTTGACGCCGGCAAAGCCGAGGTCGAAGGACAGCGTGGTCTCAAAACCGTCCGGCATTCCTGCCTCGGCCATCAACGCCTTGGCCTTTGCGATGTCGGTGTTGTACTTGGTCGCCTGCGGCCACTTCACCTCGGTGGGCTTGTCGGCCGGTGCGCCATACATCGGATTGGCGAGGCCGAACATCACGGCATCGACGATCTTCTGATACGGCACGGCGTAGGCGACGGCCTGGCGCACCTTGGGATTATCGAACGGCGCCTTCGACACGTTCATGCCGAGATATTGGATGCCGTTGCTGATCGGCAACGACACCACGTTGAGTTTGCCGACCTTCTTCATCTCGGCAAAGTCCTGGTTCGGCAATTCGTAGGACACGTCGGCATCGCCGCGCTCCAGCAGCGCACGGCGGTTGCCGGCCTGCGGCACCATGCGCCAGATCACGCGCTTGATCTTCGGCATCGGGCCGTTGACCCAGTCGTCGTTGCGCTCGAGGATCACCTCGGTGCCCGCCGTCCACTTGGTCACCTTGTAGGCGCCGCCGCCGGCGGTCTGCATCTTGGTGTATTCGAGGCCCCACGGATCCTTCTCGGTGGCGTTCTTCTTGATCAGTTCGGAGTTCATGATGCAGGGCACGATGACCGCGAGATCGGGAATGGTCAGCCGGTCCTTGGCCAGGAAGTCCACGCGCACGGTGTAATCGTCGACGATGACGAACTGCTCCGGTTTGGTCAGCGATCCCGCGCTCATCTGGAAGGTCGGAAAGCCGCCCACCGAGACCGAACGATCCAGCGACCACTTGACGTCCTTTGCCGTGATCGGCGTGCCGTCGTGAAATTTTGCGTTCCGGCGCAGCTTGAAGGTCGCCGACTTCTCATCGACCGTAAAGCTTTCGGCTAGTTCGCCCTTGATCTTGTCGCGGTCGTAATAGGGCACGCCGCCGGGGCCGGATTTCATCTCGTGGGTGATCAGCCGGTCGTAGCAATTCCACGCCACTTCGTAGCCCGGCACATTGGTGCCGACGCCCATGATGTCGAGATTGTTAGGGCCGCTTTCGGAGACGATCAGCAGCGTCTCCGAGCGCGCATCGGCGTAAGCCGGGGACCAGATCGCCGTCCCGGACACCCAGGCACCGGCGGCCGCGCCTGTGGCGGTTTTGAGAAAATCGCGACGCTTCATCTTGAGCTCCAGAACAACACGTTTCTGGAACCGCTTCGCAAGGTTCGTGCCAGACAGTCAGGCTTGTTGCAGCGCCGGTAACAGTTTGATTTTGCAGTAACTTCCAAACCTGCGGCCAAACCGACCCAATCGGACAAACAACAAATTGCATACAAAGACGTGAAATCGACTACTTATTGTGCAGTTTGGTTGCTTGATTTCTATGATACTCCGGCCTTGGAATTGCTCCAGTCGCCGACGCAGATGGCCAGGCGCCCGCGACACACTGTGCGCCGCGCGGTACAGTGCCCGCCTCCTCGAAATAACCGCCGCGAGTTCATGACCAGCCGCCTGCCCTCCCTGTATGCCTGCCTGGCTGCCGCCATGGCCGCTCCCCATGCCGCGGCTGCCGCGACCATCGACGCGCTCTTGCCGCACAACCTGTCGCCGTGGGGCATGTTCATGACTGCGGACGTGGTGGTGAAGGCGGTGATGATCGGCCTTGCCTTCGCGTCGCTGGTGACCTGGACCGTGTGGCTGGCCAAAAGCATCGAACTGAACCGCGAGACACGGTTCGCAAAGCGCCGCCTCGACCTGCTGGAAACCGACACGTCGCTGTCGCGCGTCGAGCGTGACACGGCCGACGACCGCGATCCCGTGGCGCAGCTGATCCACGCCGCGGTGCGCGAGACGGCGTTGTCGCACGGCGTGTTCGATGACGGCTTCATGGAACGCATCGCGCTGCGGCTGGAGCGCGTCGAGCACGCGATGTCGCGGCGCATCTCGCGTGGCATCGGTGCTGTCGCCACCATCGGTGCCACGGCGCCCTTCGTCGGCCTGTTCGGCACCGTCTGGGGCATCATGAACGCCTTCATCGGCATCTCCGAAACCAAGACCACCAACCTCGCAGTGGTGGCGCCCGGCATCGCCGAGGCGCTGCTGGCCACCGCGCTCGGCCTGGTGGCGGCGATTCCGGCGGTGGTGATCTACAATCAGCTGGTGCGCAGCATCACCAACTACCGGGCGCTGCTGGGCGACGCCTCGGCGCAGGTCATGCTGCTGGTGAGCCGCGACCATGGCCGCCGCGCCATGCCGGTGTCGCGGGCGGCGGAATAGCCATGGCGACGCGCCTGGGATCAAGGCCGGGACGCGGCCGCGGCGGCGTTGACGATCTCGAGGTCAACCACGAGATCAACGTCACGCCGTTCATCGACGTCATGCTGGTGCTCTTGATCATCTTCATGGTGGCAGCGCCGCTGGCCACCGTCGATCTCGGCGTCGACCTGCCGGCCAGTGCGGTGGAGCCGCAGCCGCGGCCGGACACGCCGGTGTTCGTGACCGTCAAGCCGGACCTTGCGATCGCCGTCGGTGAGAACGTGATCGCCCGCGACGCGCTCGGCGGCACCCTTGACGACGCCACCAAGAGCAACAAAGACGAGCGCATCTTCCTGCGCGCCGACAAGACCGTCAGCTATGGCGACCTGATGGAGGTGATGAACCTGCTGCGCAATGCCGGCTATCTCAAGGTGGCGCTGGTCGGCCTCGACGGACGCAGCACCCCGCCATGAACGCCTTTGCGCTGCATGGGCCGGCCGATCGCGGCGGCCTGCGCTGGACCTTGTCGGCGCTGGTGATCGTGGCGCTGCATGCCGGGCTGATCGCGGGCGCGATCGCCTGGTATCGCGAACAGCCCGTCGCCGGCGCGGCGGAGCCCGCGATCATGATCGACATGGCCCCGGCCACCGCCGCGCCACAGCCGCAACCCGACGAGGTCGCACCCGGCCCCGAGATGCAGCAAGCCGAGGAGCAGTCGGCGCCGCCACCGGAGCCGGCACCGCCGCCGCAGGCCGAGGAAAAGATCGAACCTGTGCCGGAGGTGGCGAAGCCCGAGGTCGAGGCGCCGCCGGAGCAGAAAGCCGAACCCGCGCCGCCGCCGCCCGAGCCGGCCAAGGTGACGCCCGAACCGCCGAAGCCGACACCGGAGAAGCCAAAGCCAGTCCGCGCCGAGGTCAAGAAGAAGCCCAGCGTCGCGCCGCCGGCACCGCGCACCACGGCCCCGCCGCGCTCGCAGCAGCGCGCCGCTGCCGCCGCGGCGATGCCGTCGGCCGGCGCGTCGCGCGCCGCGTCGGCCAATTACAACCAGCTCGTCGCCGCGCAATTGCAGCGCTACAAGCAATATCCAAGCGGCTCCCGGGCGGCGAACGAGCAGGGCCGCGCCTATATCGCCTTCACGCTTGACCGCAGCGGCCGCCTGCTGTCGGCGCGGCTGACAAAGTCGTCGGGCTTTGCCGCGCTCGATGCGGAGACCCTGGCCGTGGTGCGCCGCGCCCAGCCGTTTCCGCCGTTCCCGGCCGACAAGACCGGCAGCACGGACAGCTTCAACGTGCCGATCAGCTTCTTCATGCGGTGAAGCGACGCCGCGCGCCGCCTTGCTTGTTCGGGTAACGTCCGCGCCCTATGCCGCGATGCTGTCGATACCTGCGGTCTTGAGCAGATCCGCCAGCTGCTTGCGGGCATAGAACATCCTTGTCTTCACCGTCGAGGCCGGGATGCCGATCAGGTGGGCGACTTCCTCGACCGACTTCTCATGATAATAAACCAGATCGACGATCTCGCGATGCGCCGGGGACAGCCGCGCGATGCAGGCGCGCAGGATGGCGCTGGTGCGGCTGCGGTCGAGACAGGCTTCCGGGTTGTCGGCACCGTCGGCGATCTCCAGCACGTCGTCCTGGTCGATATCCTCGTGCTTGCGCGCGCGCAGCGCCGTCAGTGCCTTGAAGCGGGCGATGGACAAGAGCCATGTGGAAACCTGCGAGCGGCCCTCGAACCGGTCGGCGGTGCGCCAGACATCCAGGAACACTTGGCTGACCAGATCCTCGGCGGCCGTGGTGTCGCGCAGCATGCGCATCACGAAGCGATAGATCCGGACATTGTGCCGGGCATACAGCGTATGCATCGCGGTGCGGTCGCCGCCGGCGATTCCTTCCAGCAGCATCTCGTCCGACGTGGTGCGGGCGGCGACAATCCCCTGCTGACCTTCGGCATTGAGGGCAACGACGTTTGGCATGACGGGCTCCCGTGAGTCGCTGGATGCGGCTTCGTTGGGAGGAGTGTTAGGGACACGCCGTTTCAGGACGTCTGCACCACAAGGGCAAAATGGTTTCGTGAGCCTTGGTATTTGTTTCGCCAGCAAAGCTGCGACGACACATTCGCGGACGAAAATCGAATGATTTGAAGAAGATAACTTTTGCGCCGATCGCTCAGGCCCGGTCGGGCGCGGGCGAGAACAAATAGCCGCCTCCGCGAATTGTCCGGATCACGGCAGGTTTGGCCGGGTCGGGCTCGATCTTGCGGCGGATTCGCATGATGCGCAGATCCACGGCACGGTCGAACGCCTCGGCATCCCTGGCATTGGCCAGTTCGAGCAACCGCTCCCGCGACAGCACGCGCTTGGGATTGGCAGCGAACACCCTCAGGAGCCCAAATTCCGACGCCGTCAGCGGATGTTCGTTGCCCTCGTCGTCACGCAGCGCCTGAGCTTCCAGATCGAGCCATTTGGTGCCGAACCGGACCAGATGATCCTTCGTGGACCTGGCTGTCGTGATGTCGGGCGCCGTGGGTGCCGTCCTGGCCGGTGCGCTTCGCCGCAGCACAGAACGGATCCGCGCCATCAATTCGCGCAGCTCGCACGGCTTGGCGACGTAATCGTCGGCACCCAGCTCGAGCCCGACGACGCGGTCGATCGGGCTTGCCGTGGCCGTCAGCATGATTACCGGCACATTGGTGCGGCTCTTGAGGTCACGGATGATCGAGAGGCCGTCTTCCTCGGGCATGTTGAGGTCGAGCACCACCAGGTCCGGAATCTTGATCTCGATCTCGCTGCGCAGGCTCTTGCCGCCGTCGCACAGGCTGACGCTGAAGCCGTGCATCTTGAGATAGTCGCCGACCATCTCGCGGGCCGGCGCCTCGTCGTCGACGATGACGATGTGGGGATTCTGGCTCATAGTGGTGCCTCGGTGGTGGCCGGCAGCAGAATGCTGAACGTGGCGCCCTGGCCGGGACCGGGACTTTCCGCCGTCACCGCGCCGCCATGCATGTCGACGATCCGCTTGACGATCGACAGCCCCAGCCCGGTCGAGCTCTCGCCGCCAGTGGGCTTGGCCGATAGCCTCTGGAAACGACCGAACAGCCGGTCCAGATCCTCCGGCGACAGGCCCGCGCCCTCGTCGCGGATGCTGATCCGCACGTTCTCGGCCTCGCCGCTGACCAGCACCGCAATCCGGCCGCCGATCGGACTGTATTTGATGGCGTTGCTGACCAGATTGTCGACGGCTTCGCGCATCCGGTCGGTATCGCACATCGTGAGATCATGATGATTGGGCGCGGAGACGGTGATCTCCTGCTGCTTGTGGACGGCGGAGGGCCGGTTGGCCTCGACCACGTCGGTGACCAGCGTCGAGATATCGACCGGCTCGCGGCGGATGGTGATGTCGAAAGCGTCGGCCATGGCGTCGGAGATCAGATGGTCAACCATCGAGGTCAGCCGCCGGGTGGCGTCGCGGATGTGTTCGACTTGGGTGCTGACGCTTTCCTTGGACGATTCCGCCGAGATCAGCTCGGTCAGCATTTCGGTGCGGCCCAGAATGACGCCCAGCGGATTCTTCAGGTCGTGGGCGACCGTGCCGAGGATCTCGTTCTTGAAGCCGTTGGCGCGCTGCAGCCGCAGCCACTGCGCAGACAGCCGCCGGTTGGCCTGCATCAGCGCGCGGGTGCGCTGGGCCACGCGGTCTTCGAGCTGGGTATTGGCCTCGTGCAGCTGCTGGTACAGGATCAGGTTGTCGAAGGCGATCGACAGCCGGCTGCCGAAAATCTCCACCAGCGACCGGTCGGTGTCCGACAGCTGCCGCTCGGCCTGCAGCAGCACCACCACCTCGCGGCCGGATCCGGTGCGTGTGTAAAGCACCGTGCGCTCGTCGGCGAATTCATGTTTGCGGCGGCGGAAGGCGTCCTCGACCATCATGCGCAGATCGTCGTCGAGCAGATTTGGCGTCGGGCAGCCGATGAAGCGGCTGTAGCAGCCGGATCCCGCCAGCACGGCGAAATCGTCGCCGGCACGGCCGTCGTCGCGCAGCACCAGGATGCCCGCGCAGTCCACATTGAGCAACGAGGCGATCTGGGTCAGTACGCCTTCTGCCAGCCGCTGCATCGACTTGAAGTCGTACAGCGTCGACGCCGCGTCGATGATGATCTCAAGGCCGCGGCGGGTCTGCACCATGCGTTCGAGCTGCTGGTAGCTGCGCAATGCCGCGGTCAGCGACGTGAACAGCTTGTCGGCGGTGAGTTCGGTCTTGGCCTTGTAGTCGTTGATGTCGTAGTCGACGATGACTCGGCGCTCCGGCGCCTGGCCCGGCTGGCCGGTGCGCAGGATGATGCGCACGGTCTCGTTGTGCAGCTCCTTGCGGATATATTCGACCAGATCGAGCCCCGCGGCATCGGTCTCCATGATGACGTCGAGCAGCACCGCGGCGATATCGGGGTGCTCGCGCATCAGGGTCTGGCCTTCGGCGGCCGAATAGGCCGAAAGGATTTCCAGCGACTGGCCGTTCAGCGAGTAATCGCTCAGCGCGAAGCGCGTGCCCTCGTGCACGGCATGATCGTCGTCGATCACGGCGATCTTCCATTTGCGCGCGCAAATGTCCGGCGGCGCATCGTCGGCGTCTTCTATCAGGGTGAGGACATCGTCCTGGTCGGCCATTGTGTCGATCCGTCAAATGACGCCGCGGCGCCGGTGGCGGCCCGCGGCATGATAATGCGAAATGTTGTGCCCTGTCCTAATCGTGACTCCAGCATCATCCGTCCGCCAAGCTGCTGGGTGACCAGATTATAGACAATGTGGAGCCCGAGGCCGGTGCCGCCCTCGTTGCGACGCGTCGTGAAAAACGGGTCGAAAGCCTGTCGCTGGACGTCGGGGCTCATGCCGACGCCGTTGTCGGAAAAGCTGATCTCGATGTCGTCGGCACCGCGCGGCTTGGCGGCAATAGCGATCGCGCCGGGCCGGCCGCCGGGGAAGGCATGGTTGGCGGCGTTCAGGAACAGGTTGGTCAGGATCTGGCCGTAGGAGCCGGGATAGCCGTCCACCAGCAGCCCGGTTGGGACGTCGACGGTCAGGGTGATCGGCGCCTTCTTCAGCACCGGGCGCAGGCTGGCGATGATCTGGTCGGTGGCCTCGCCGAGGCTGAACTGGCGCCGCTCGGCGTGGGAGCGGTCGACGGCGACCTGCTTGAAGGACTGGATCAGCTCGCCGGCGCGGTGCAGGTTGCCGACCAGTTGCTGCGCTGCATCCTGGGCGTTGCGGACGAAATCCTCCAGTTGTGACCGGCGCAGCGGCGCGTTGGAGCGCAGCTCGGCCTCGAACATCTCGGCGCGGCGGGCGAAGCTCGAGGCGACCGTGAGGCTGATGCCGATCGGGTTGTTGACCTCATGGGCCACGCCGGCCACCAGCCCGCCCAGCGCGGCCAGCCGCTCGGCATCGATCAGGTTTTGCTGCGCAGCATTCAGTTCGAGCAGCGCGCTCTCCGCCTTTTCCTTCGAGGCCCGCAATTCGTTCTCCGCCTCGCGCTTGGCGACGGCGTTTTCGCGAAACACCTCGACGGCGCGGGCCATGGCGCCGACCTCGTCCTGCGCTGACGTGCCCTGGACCTTGCGGTCGTAGTCGCCGGACGTAATTGCCTGCATCGACAGCATGATCTGCTGCAGCGGCAGCTTGATGCTCAGCGCGATGATGATGCCGGCGGTGATGATGAGTCCGAGAAATGCAACCGCGATCAGCAGCACGTTGCGGGAAATCGCCGTCAGGGTGCGGTCGAAGGTGGCCTGGGCCATCTGCTCGCGCTGGCGCATCTTGACCGACAGGCCGTCGATCGCGCCGATGGTGTCGGCCTGGCTGGCATCGATGGAGTTGCGCAGGAGGTCGGTGCGGCTTGATAGTTGCTCGGACAGCTTGGCGAGACCGCTGCGCAGCGCAACGGCGCGGCCTTTCAGGCGCTGCAGGGCGATGCGCTGCAGGTCGTTTTCGGACAGGTCGGTCATCACCGGGATGGTGCGCTCGATGGTCTCGGTGTTTCGCCGGGCCTCCTCGGCGGACGCCGATGCCAGCGACAGGTAGTAGGCATTGGCCGCCACCAGCATCGCGGTGAAGGCCTCGCGAGATTTGCCGAGCGCCGGCCAGATCAGCGCGTCGCGCTGGCCGGTGGCGCCCTCGATGATCGAATACAGCCCGGCCATGTCCTTGGCGGGGCCGAGGACCTGTTCCTCATAGGTCCGGGCGATGGTCGACTGCAGGGCGCGCAATTCGCCGAAGCCGGAGAGGAAGCGCTCGGTGACGCGCTCGAGCTCGGCGACCGACCCGGACAGCATCGGGTCGGTGGAGGCGCGGGTGTTCAGCGTGCCCAGCACGGCCTCGCGCAGCAGCAGGATCTCGGCGAACAGCTCGGGGCTCGGCTGGTTGATATAGCGATGGATCAGGTTCTGCAGCCGCCCGGTCTCGCTTTCCAGCAAGGCCAGGATCTGGTCGGACTGCCGCACCTGGCGGACGTCTTCCCATGCCGACGACAGCACCTTGGAGCCGCTCCAGATCAGCCCCGCCAACACCAACACGACGGCGGAGTTGAGGGCCGCGATCGACAGGATGCGCCATCGGATGGGAATCGCGCGGACAAGGCCGACGACACCGGTCCGGCCTGGCGCCGCCGGCTCTCCACGCCGCTCGGGTACTCCGTTTTGCTGGCTTGTCACCACGGGTGTGTCATTCAAGCTGGCGGAAAGGTTCAATCGGAAAAACTGACTGTAAAGACCTCGTCGGCGCGGCCGGATTGAATTGCAGCGTCCATCGATCTATCAAGTGCTACTATTGTAGTGTGACGGGTTCATGCGCCGTTGTCACGCCTGACTTATTATCATCCGGGATGGTACCGGGTCATTGATTTGTAGTGCTGTCCGCGCACTCCATTGTTTGCGCGCAAGCAAGCCGTCTCCACGGCTACCGACAAGGGGCAGGATATCATGCTGATGTGGGCGCTCCGATTGGCCGCGGCGGCCGTGGTCCTCGTCCGTCTGGCCGCGCCGGCCGCGGCTACCGATGTCCAGCTGTGGCACGCGATGTCCGGCGAGCTCGGCCGCCAGCTGGACAAGCTCGCCGCCGACTTCAACGCCACACAGACCGGCATTCGGGTTGTTCCGGTCTACAAGGGCAACTATACCGAGACCGTGACCGCGGCGATCTTCGCCTTCCGGTCGCGCAGCCAGCCCGCGATCGTTCAGGTCAACGAGATCGCCACCGCCACGATGATGGCGGCGAAGGGCGCGACCTATCCCGTCAACGACCTGATGCGCGACCAGGCGGAGAATTTCACGCCGTCGGCCTATCTGCCGGCGATCACGGGCTACTACACCGACGGTGCCGGCAACATGCTGTCGTTTACGTTCAATGCCTCGACGCCGATCCTGTACTATAACAAGGACCTGTTTCGCGCCGCCGGGCTCGACCCCGAGCGGCCACCACGGACCTGGCCCGAGCTCGGCAACGCCGCGCAACGGCTGCGCGCCGCGGGGGCTGTCTGCGGCTTCACCACCTCGTGGCCGTCATGGATCAATGTCGAGAACTTCTCCTCGGTTCACAACCTGCCGCTCGCTACCAGGTCGAACGGTCTCAACGGGCTCGACGCGGTGCTGACCTTCAACAATCCGCTGATGGTGCGGCACATTGCACAGCTCGCGGAATGGCAGAAGACGCGGCTTTACGACTATAGCGGCCGCGCCACCACTGCCGAACCGCGCTTCCAGAAGAGCGAATGCGGCATCTTCCTGGGCTCGTCGGCGACCCGCGCGGATATCGTCGCCAACGCCAAATTTGATGTCGGCTACGGCATGCTGCCCTATTGGCCCGATGTCGCGGGCGCGCCGCAGAATTCGATCATCGGCGGCGCCACGCTCTGGGTGCTGCGCGACCGGCCGCGCGAGGAGTACAAGGGCGTTGCGCGGTTCTTCGCCTTCTTGTCGCAGTCCGAGGTTCAGGCCGCCTGGCATCAGAAGACCGGCTACCTGCCCAGCACGCGAGCGGCCTATGATCTTACGCGCGCGCAAGGCTTCTACGAGCGCAATCCGGGTACTGCGACGTCGATCGAACAGATCACGCTGAAGACGCCGACCGACAACTCGCGCGGCGTCCGGCTGGGATCATTCACGCTGATCCGCGACGCCATCGAGGACGAGTTGGAATTGGCTTTCAGCGGCAAGAAATCCGCGCAGGACGCCCTCGACGCCGCGGCCGACCGCGGTAACAAGTTGTTGCGCCAGTTCGAGCGGGCCAATCCGGTGCAGTAGTCCGCAGGGAGAAGGCGATCGATCGCGCGCAGCCTTTCTTACCCTCCGGTGTCGAGAGGAGAGTAAGAGAGCGGCCGGTTTCTACGGCGAGGTCGACATGCTAGCATTCGCCAATCGATACAATTGGACGGATGCCGATTTTGTCAGCCTGGGATGCCGTCACCGTCGCGCGGGCGCAGTTTGCGTTCACGATGTCGTTCCACATCATCTTCCCCGCCTTCTCCATCGGGCTCGCCAGCTATCTTGCGGTGCTGGAGGCGCTGTGGCTGTGGACCGGGCGGGACGTCTTCATCAATCTGTTCAACTACTGGCTCAAGATCTTCGCCATCGCCTTCGGCATGGGCGTGGTGTCGGGCATCGTGATGTCCTACCAGTTCGGCACCAACTGGTCGGCGTTCTCCGACAAGGTCGGCCCGGTGATCGGCCCGCTGATGGCCTATGAGGTGCTCACTGCGTTTTTCCTGGAGGCGGGCTTCCTCGGCGTCATGCTGTTCGGATTGGAGCGCGTCGGCCCCAGGCTGCATTTCCTGGCGACGCTGATGGTCGCCATCGGGACGCTGTGTTCGGCGTTCTGGATCCTGTCGGCCAATTCCTGGATGCAGACGCCGGCCGGCTATGCCAGCAACGCCGCCGGCCAGTTCGTCGCCGTGGACTGGTGGAAGGTGATCTTCAATCCGTCCTTCCCGTATCGGCTGGTGCATATGGTGCTCGCCGCCTATCTCACCACGGCCTTCGCGGTCGGCGCGGTCGGCGCGTTTCACCTGCTGAAGAACCCGCGGCTCCCCGGCCCGCGCGTGATGTTCTCGATGGCGATGTGGATGGCGACGCTGGTGGCGCCGCTGCAGATCCTGGCCGGCGACCAGCACGGCCTCAACACGCTCGAACACCAGCACGCCAAGGTGATGGCCATGGAAGGCCATTACCAGAGCCATCCCGAGGGCGCGCCGCTGATCCTGTTCGGCCTGCCCGATCAGGCTGCGGCCCGCGTGGATTACGCCGTCTCGGTGCCGAAACTGTCGTCGCTGATCCTCAAGCATGACCTCGATGCGCCGCTGGCTGGCCTCGACACCGTGCCGCGTGACGACTGGCCACCGGTGCCCGTGGTGTTCTGGTCGTTTCGCATCATGGTCGGCATCGGCTTTTTGATGCTCGGCCTCGGCCTGCTCAGCCTGATCCTGCGGTTTCGCGGCCGGCTCTACGACTCGCGCCTGCTGCACGTCTTCGCGCTGCTGATGGGGCCGGCGGGCTTCATCGCCGTGCTCGCGGGCTGGGTGACCACCGAGGTCGGACGCCAGCCCTTCACGGTGTACGGCCTGCTGCGCACCGCAGAGTCGGCCTCGCCGCTTGCCGCGCCCGCGGTGACCTCGTCGCTGATCGCCTTCGTCATCGCCTATTTCATCGTCTACGCCGCGGGCGCGATCTATCTGTTCCGGCTGATGGCGTCGCCGCCGCACCAGGACGAGCCCGGCCTCAACGCCGACATGCCGGTGCGCGCGGCTGGCATCACGCCCGCGGCGGGCACCACCGCGCAGGGACACGCATCATGATCGACATCGCGGTGATCTGGGCCTTCATTATCGCCTTCGCGGTGTTCGTCTATGTGGTGTTGGACGGATTCGATCTCGGCCTCGGCATGCTGTTTCCGCTGTTTCCCAAAAAGGACGACCGCGACACCATGATGAATTCGGTCGCCCCGGTGTGGGACGGCAACGAGACCTGGCTGGTGCTCGGCGGCGGCGGCCTGATGGCGGCGTTTCCGCTGGCCTATGCGGTGCTGATGCCGGCGCTCTATACGCCGCTGATTGCCATGCTGATCGGGCTGGTGTTTCGCGGCGTCGCCTTCGAATTCCGCTGGCGGACGCTGCGCCAGCGCAATCAGTGGGATATCGCCTTCGCCGGCGGCTCGCTGCTGGCCGCGCTGTCCCAGGGCGTGGCGCTCGGTGCCATCCTGCAAGGCGTGGTCGTCGACGGCCGCCATTACGGCGGCGGCTGGTGGGACTGGCTGACGCCGTTCAGCCTTCTCACCGGCGTGTCGCTGGTGGTGAGCTACGGCCTGCTCGGCGCGACATGGCTGGTGCTGAAGACCGAAGGTGAATTGCGCGAGCGCGCCTATGGCTTGAGCTGGTGGCTGCTGCTGGCGATGCTGGCGGCGATAGCTGTCGTCAGCCTGGCCACGCCGTTCCTCGATGCCCAATATGCGCGACGCTGGTTCGCCTGGCCCAATGTGTTGCTGACGGCACCGGTGCCGATCGCGGTCGCCGCGGTGACGGCGCTGCTGATGCGCAGCCTCGCGGCGCGGCAAGACAACCGGCCATTCTTCCTGGCGCTCGGCCTGTTCGCGCTGTCCTATGCCGGCCTCGGCGTCAGCATGTGGCCCTATATCGTGCCGCGCAGCATCACCATCTGGCAGGCCGCGGCACCGGACAACACGCTGCATTTCATGAGCGTCGGCGTGGCCGTGCTGGTGCCGCTGATCCTCGGCTATACCGGCTGGTCCTATTACGTGTTTCGCGGCAAGGTGCGTGCCGGGGCGGGCTATCATTGATGGCGGCGCCAATGCAGCCGAAGCCGCGACCGCTGTTGCAGCGGATCGCATGGTTTATTGCCTTATGGGCGGGCGGCGTCGCCAGCGTCACGGCCGTGAGCTTTGTGCTGAGGCTTTGGATCGCACCAAAGTGAGCGATAGTCACCGTGCGGAGCCACACCACAAACCGTTATCCCCGGCTTGACCGGCGGACCCAGTAATCGCTGACGCCGATGTCTACGGCATCACCCCTTCTTGTACTCATCATGCCTGCGCCACCATGGCCCGGCCTCGTCTTCGTTGCGACCGAGCGGCGCGCGGTCGAGCCACTGATACATGCTCCACAGCGAATCCAGTCCGCGCGCATAGGCGGAATAGGTGTGATACACGTGGCCCTCGCTGCGCACGAAGGCGCTCATGCCGGGCCGGTCGCGCTGGAATGTCGCCAGATCAGTGCCGCAGCGCGCGGCGAATTCTTCCGCGGCGCTCTGGCCCTCGTTTTCGCTTCGACCGGCGCGCTGCTCGAACGGCGGTTCGCGCCGGTAGTTGTAGTCGATCTCGCCGTTGCGCTGCTGCTCCAGCGTGAACTCGATATTGAAATCCGCGTTGAAGTCGCTGCCGAACGACGACGCCCAGGGAAAGCTCCATCCCATGCGCTGCTTGTAGGCGCGCAGCTTGCCGAGTGTGGCGCGCGACACCGCCGTGAAGGCGACGTCGTGATGGTCCAGATGCACGGCGATGCCGTCGAACCCGTCGGCGATCGCCGAGCAGGACGGGCAGCCGGCCTGGTAATCCGGTCCGAACATGAAGTGATAGACCAGGAGCTGCGAGCGGCTGCCGAACAGGTCCGCCAGCGAGGCGCTGCCCTGCTCGGTGTCAAAACGGTAATCCTTGTCGATCCGCACCCATGGCAACTGCTGTCGCCGCTGCGCCAGTTCATCGCTGCGCCGCGTGAGGTCCTTTTCCTCCTCGAGCAACGCCATCCGTGCTTTCAGCCATTCCTGGCGCGACACCACAGGCTGCGGCATGATCGATCACTCCCCATCGTTTTTGCGTTGTTGGTGAGATTATGCGTTGCTGAGGGTCCGGAGTGTAGCGTTTTCCGCATGAGCGGCGTGCCGATGGCCGTTGCGCGTCGTCATCTCGCAACTGCGACAACACGCCGCGTCATGGATCATCGTTTTCGACGCGGAAGCGCGCAATTTGGGCCTCTCAATGGCCGCCGTCCGGCCTGATGAGCAAGTGGTCGCAGGCGCACGGCCTTGGCAGCTGCTTTCCCCGCCGCCATATGATAGAGATCGCATTTGGAGGATTTTGCCCCGTGAACGCCCTTGCCGAAGTGACTGCCCAGACCGACCGCTCGCTCCTCATCGTCGAGGACGACAAGCCGTTTCTGGAGCGGCTTTCGCGTGCGATGGAAACGCGCGGCTTCACGGTCACGGCCTGCGACAGCGTCACCGACGGCCTCGCCCATATCGGCAAGGCCGCGCCGGCTTTTGCCGTGGTCGATCTGCGGCTTGGTGACGGCAACGGCCTCGACGTGGTTTCTGCGCTGAAGCAGCAGCGCCCGGATGCGCGCGCCATCGTGCTGACCGGCTATGGTAACATCGCCACCGCGGTCACCGCCGTGAAGATGGGCGCCGTGGACTATCTGTCGAAGCCGGCCGATGCCGACGACGTGGTCAATGCGTTGCTGGCGATCGACAGCGACAAGTCCGAATTGCCGAACAACCCGATGTCGGCGGACCGCGTGCGCTGGGAGCACATCCAGCGCATCTATGAGATGTGCAATCGCAACGTCTCGGAAACCGCTCGCCGCCTCAACATGCACCGCCGCACGCTGCAGCGGATCTTGGCCAAGCGCGCCCCGCGCTAGCGACAGGCTAGACCCCTCCCCGAGTCGTCCCCGCGAAGGCAGGGACCCATACGGCGAGGCGTTGCTGATGTGGCGTGGAGCTAGCCCGAGGCGTCGTTCACATTCATCATAACCCTCAGGGGTTATGGGTCCCCGCCTTCGCGGGGACGACAAGTGGATGGTTCAAAACTCCGCATGACCATGCGGATCATGCAGTCTGCTCAACCGTTGCGCCGCCGTTGTGGCAAACCGCAGCAGCATCCGCTTGCGGGTCGGCGCCGGCAGGCGATGCTCGGGCGCGTCGCAATGGATGTGGGCGCCGTAGGCATCCGCCACGATCAGCCCGGTATCGCCCGGGAAGATCTCGCACGGCAAATCCTGCGTGAAGGCGAAATACAGCCGGTCGCAATGGGCGCGGTCGTCCGGCCATTTCTGGTCGGCGCGCAGATCCTCGACCGACGATTTGATCTCGACGATCCAGATCTCGCCACGCTCATTCAGCGCCACCAGGTCGGCGCGCCGGCCCGACGGCAGCGACAATTCGCTGACACAGGCAAACCCCAGGGAGCGCAGCAGCCGCGTGGTGCCGCGCGCGATCGCCAGTGCCGTCTCCGACTGGCGGCCGTCCGGCACGGGGCCAAGGATGCGCGCGGCATTCGATTCCATGGCGCAAACCTAGCCGATTCAGGCGGCGCCGCCATCTGACGATTCCGTCAGGCAATTACCGCTTGGCTGAAAGGCAAAAATCAGCATTGTGACGCCATGACCGATGAAACCGAGCCGAAAGCCGCCGCAGGCGCCGTGATCATTCCGGTGACCCTGTTCCAGCAGAACTGCATGCTGCTGTGGGACGAGACCACGCGCCAGGCGGTGGTGATCGATCCCGGAGGTGACGTCCCGCAGATCCTGGCCGCCATCGCCAAGGCCGATGTGAAGGTCGAGCAGATCTGGCTGACCCATGGCCATATCGACCATGTCGGCGGCGCCGCCGAATTGCGCGACGCGCTCGAGGTGGAGATCATCGGCCCGCATGTCGCCGATAAATTCCTGCTCGATCACGTGGTCGAGAGCGGCGAGAAATACGGCATGACCGGCACGCGCGATTTCGCGCCGGACCGCTGGCTCGAGGAAGGCGACCGCGTCAGCGTCGGCGGCCTCGACTTCGACATTCTGCACTGCCCCGGCCATTCGCCCGGCAGCGTGGTGTATTACAACAAGGCGATGAAATTCGCCCATGTCGGCGACGTGCTGTTCGCGGGCTCGGTTGGCCGCACCGATTTTCCGGGCTGCAGCCACGAGGCGTTGATCCATTCGATCACGACCAAGCTCATTCCGCTGGGCGACGATGTCGGCTTCATCTGCGGCCATGGCCCCGGCTCCACCATCGGACAGGAGCGCATGACCAACCCGTTCCTGACGGGACAGGCCTGATCGATGGCGGAAGAGCCGGCCGCCGAAAAGGCGCGCGAACTGTCCAAACACATCCTGCCCAGCTCGGGCACGATGATCGGGGTCTGCGCGACGCTGATTGGTTTGGTGAAGGTGATGGAGCGCCGGATCGGCGCCAGCCGCGTCGACGAATATGCGGCAGTGGCGTCGCTGTTCTTCCTCGCCAGCGCCGTGGCGTCCTACGTCTCGATGCGCAACCGCGGCAACCGGCGCCTCGGCGAGCGCTGCGAGGCGATTGCCGACCAGTGTTTCCTGGGCGGCCTGGTGGCGATCACGGTAATTACGGTATTCTTCGCCTATGAGGTGATCTGACGATCAAACCGTCATGCCCGGATTGGCCCATTCGTCGATCTGCGACGAGGCGATGGTCCGTTTGGGCTGGAACGGATTGAGTGTTCCGGCGCTCGCCGACCAGCCTTTGGCCAAGATCTGCTGCGCGAACAATTTCGCATCGATTTCGGATTTGAATGTCTTTGTAGTGCGAACGCTACTGCCCGTGGCGCGGCCATCGGACTTGACAGATTTATCGGGCCCGAAGGCCACATACCATGTATCTGGTTTGGTCATGCTCGCCTAACGCCAATTGTGACGAAAGGTTGCACTTTTGGGCGCGACAATTCGTATCGCCAGCGCCGGACAGCGTCGCGACTATCTATGTACGGGCTCGGCGGGGTGGTCGCGTATAGCCGCCAAGAACAAGCCGCTCCGAAGAGCGGCTTGCCGAGGTAGGCTGATGCTTAGTCGATGACTTCGACGATGCGGTGGCTGCGCGGCTCGACCAGCACGGTGCGGCCGTTGACCACGGTGTAGCGATATTCGCGAGCCGAGTTGTATTCGGCCGGCACTTCATAATAGGTCACGCCGCTCTCGGGCAGCACGGCGCCGACGCGGACGTCGCTGTTATAGGTGTAGGACGGACGGCGCTGATCGACGACGTAGCGGTTGAAACGCGGACGGTCGTCCACGCCGAGAATGCCGGCGACGCCGCCGACGACGCCACCCACGGTGCCGCCAACGATGGCGCCAACCGGGCCAGCGGCGCGCTCGCCGTCACGGGCGCCACGCTCGATGCCACCGGGGACGCCCTGGGCCTGTGCGATGGCGGGAATAGCCAGCGTGGCTACGATGGCGGCAGTTCCAAGAAAACGACGAATCATGATGGTCTCCAGTGTTTTGAACGCGCGTGATTGCCGCGGTATAAGATCGAGCCCGGTCGATGGTTCCGGTTATTTCGCAAAGCGGCAAAGTCCGCAGGCGGACATATTTTTAAGCTGGCAACGGAACCTAAACGCGCATACGCCGACGTCTTGTCGGCGATTGCAGGCAAGGTCCGGCGCGCGTCTCCGCGTGCCGGTTCAACCGATCAGATGAGTAAGTACGAGCGCGGAGTGCGGCGGACTATTTGATCAAGCCGGCTGCGCTCAGCGCGCGGGTGATGACGCCGTTGATATCGAGCGCGCGACGGCCGCGCGGCGTGCGCGGTGCCTGGCGTCGGTCATCGGCGCGGCGCGGCTGCTTCGGCAGTTCGGTGACTTCGACCACATCGACGACCAGGTCGGTCTTCGCCGCCACCGTGACGGGCGGCACGACTTGGCGCGTGAGCCCGAAGAATTTCGCGATGTGAGCGGACGACGCGATGCCGGCTTCGAGCAGGAAGGCGCCGGCCGCGCCGTAGGGCTCCTCCACACCGGCAATCGCCAGCGGCGTGCCATGCGCCATATTGGGGATGGTGTAGGATTCCACCACCGTTTCGCCGGCGGCGTTCCACCAGACCTGACGCGGCGTGCCATCGACCTCCGCGACCGACATCGGCGCAGCCGGAAGCCCGTGGACGTCGAGCCACTGCTTGACGATCTCATTGGCATTGGCGGGATTGACGGTGCGATCGGCGCTGCCGTGCCACACCGAGACCTTTGGCCACGGCCCGACATGCGGCGACGCCTTGCGCACGAGATCGCCGAGATCCGCGGCCGCATGCGATGGCGCGCGGAACATGGCGCCCAGCGCCTCCTGCATGGAGCGCGCGACGCCGTAAGGCAGGCCCGCAATAATGGCGCCTGCGGCGAACACTTCGGGATAAGTCGCCAGCATCACCGACGTCATGGCGCCGCCCGCGGACAGACCGGTGATGAAGATGCGTTTGCGATCGACCTGATGGCGCACCACCATCTGCTCGATCATCTGCCGCACCGACAGCGCCTCGCCGCTGCCGCGCGTGATGTCCTCGCTGCCGAACCAGTTGAAGCATGTATTGGCATTGTTGGACGACTTCTGCTCGGGCATCAGCAGCGCGAAACCGTATTGCTCGGCCAGCGCCGACCAGCCGGTGCCAACGTCATAGCCCGCAGCCGTCTGCGTGCAGCCGTGCATGACGACGACCAGAGCGGGCTTGGCGGCAGCGCCCGTCGGAACAAAGGACAGCATCCGCAGATCGCCGGGATTGCTCCCGAAATCGGTCGATTCGCTGATCGGGCTGTGGCCTGCCGGCGCGCCGGGACGGCTGAACATGTCCAAGCCATTGAATCCGGGTACTTTTGGCAGATTGCGCAGAAAGTCGATGTTATCAGCTAGGGACACGGCAGCTCCTGGGTCGTCGAGGCTTATACAACATGGCCTTTTCGATATGGTTGCTGCACTGCAAAATAAATCAAGAACGGTACTAAAGTAGCATCACACCCTCGCGAGCAAGCTTGCTCATAAAGCTAATCAACTTTTGGTTGGCAGATCGTCCTCAGGTGTTGCCGGGCTGCGCCGAGCGGGGTTCGTGCATCGGACAGCCGTTATGGGTGCCGCGGAAGCCGGCCGAACTCCGATAGACCTCGCGGCGCACGCGCATGATCGAGCCAAGCGGCTGGTGCGCGGTGATGCCGTGCCACGGGCTGAACGACATGCCGTCGTCGATGGCGGCAATGTTGTGATCCGACCACGAGTCCTGCGGACGCGCTGTGATGCGCCCGATGGCGACATAGGGGCTGAGATCTTCCGCCCAGGCTTTCGACGAATCCTCGATCGGCATCTGGTCCAGGTCGGTGCAGAGCTGCGCCCGCAATTCCCACACGGCGGTTTCTGCTTCGAAGAACGTCTTCACCGCCTCGCGCAAACCATTGGGCTTGCCGTTCACATTGAGCGGCGCGTCGGTCAAGGCAACCAGTTCCGGCGAAACCGGCGCCAGCGAAATCTTCGCGATATAATCGCCATAGCGCAGCGGCGCCTGGCTGTAGAAGGTCTCGCCAAGGATGTGCGTTTCCGGATGCCCGCCGAGCGCCTTCAGCGTGCCGCTCTCGCCGCCAACGGCTTCGAGCAACGATTCGGCGCCGCGCAGCGCGGCCGACAGTACTTTCTTCAGGCCTTCGGCCTTGTCGGTGGTTTTCGCGAGCAGTTTCAGATTCTTGAGAAACGCCTTGGCGGTCGACGCCGAAAATGCCGGCGAATTGACCATCACGAAATCCTGCGTGCTGTCGCCTTCGGAGCCCGGCAGGCGCTCGCCATCAACACCGAGGATCTTGATCGCCAGGCCGCGCGGCACCGAAATGCTGTCGGCGAGCACGTCGCCCGGGATGGTCGAGAAGCGCATGAGCACGGAATATCGCCCGCCGCGCGCGAACAGGCCCTGCGCCAGCGTCGATGGCAGCCCGTCGTTAATGACAAGTTCAGCGTTCAAGAGCCCGTGGCTTTTTGCGTGCACGCTGCGCGTGGCGTGGCCGGAGTCCTTGAAGGTAATCTCGGAAATTGACAGCAACTGCTCAATCAATTGACGCCGGGTATCGTCCTCGTCGGGTTCGCGGTGTTCGACGGAGAGTGAATAAGAAACCGGGCGTGACATCATCCAAATTCCTTGGTCGTAAAATAAACGCGGGAAACGCAATCAATAAAAACCCCGCATGACAAATGGTCATACGGGGCGAATTCAAGAGAAGTTTCGGCGCGGCCTACATCTTCTTCTCTTCTTTCATCATGCTCTTCTTGCTCTTCTTCATCTTTTTGGTCTTCGTCATGCCTTCCTTCTGCATGCCGCTCTCCGTGCCCATCTTGGTCGAATCCTGGCCCTGCGGACCGGTCATCTGGGCATTGGCTGCAAATGGAACAACGCCGATCGCCGTGGCGTATAGCGCAGCAAGAATGATCTTCCGCATATTCGGCTCCTGTTAAATGAACGTGCTCCCAATGCGGATAAAGTAGAAATGTTCCAATCGCGCGGCGTAGCCGGGGCTCCCTGCACTTAGCCCCAAGGCCCGCGCGCCCGAGGCTGCCCGTTCCAGGGTCCGGTAGCGGGCGCATTGCGCGCTAGCGCTGTTGTCGACCCGTCGATCCGTCCGGCCAACTGCTGCAGCGCAGTGATGCGGTTCTGCGTCGACGGGTGAGTGGTGAAAAGATTGTCCATGCCGCGGCCCGACAGCGGATTGATGATGAACATGTGCGCGGTGGCCGGTGAACGCTCGGCGTTGTCATTGGGGATCTGATGCGCGGCCCTGTCGATCTTGGCCAGCGCCGAGGCCAGCCACATCGGCTGGCCGCAGATGCGGGCGCCGAGATCGTCGGCGGCGTATTCGCGGGTACGGCTGATCGCCATCTGCACCAGCATGGCGGCGAGCGGCGCCAGGATCATCAGCGCCAGCCGGCCAACGATGCCGGGACCGTTGTTGTCGCGGCTGCCGCCGAAGAACATGCCGAACTGCGCCACCATCGAGATCGCGCCGGCAATGGTCGCGGTGATGGTCATCAGCAGCGTGTCGTGGTTTTTCACATGGGCCAGCTCATGCGCGATCACACCGGCGAGCTCCTCGCGCGTCAATTGCTGCATCAGCCCGGTGGTCACGGCCACCGCGGCGTTGTCGGGATTGCGGCCAGTGGCAAAGGCGTTCGGCTGCGGATTATCCATGATGTAGACCCGCGGCATCGGCAGTCCGGCACGCGCCGCAAGGTCGCCGACCAGACGATAAAGATCAGGCGCGTTGCGGTGATCGACCGGCTGCGCGCCGTGCATCGACAGCACCATGCGGTCCGAATTCCAGTAGGTGAACAGGTTCATGCCGGCTGCCACCACCAGCGCCAGCATGGCGCCGGATGCGCCGCCGATCAGATAGCCGACGCCCATGAACAGCGCGGTCATGCCGGCCAGAAGCATCGCGGTCTTGAAGTAGCTCATTGGTCCTCCTGCCCGCATGCTCATGCATCGCGGGTGCCATCGAAATGTGACGGCAGCCCGCATTGCGCAAGGCGCCGCGCTGCGGCAGCGCGTCGCGGATCGGAGGATATGGGACGGGCGTAAGCTACTTCCCGTAATAGTCCTGCACCGTTTCCCACGCCGTCTGCTGCAGGACAGCTGCGGTCGGTGCATCCAGGCCGGCGTGATAGGTGTTGCCGATCGGCGAGCGGCCGGTCAGCGCGGCGAAGGTGACGCAGGAGGCCAGATAGGTGCCGGCCAGCGTCGGGTGGCGCTTGTCGGGCTGATACAGATTGAGCTCGGGCTGCCTGGCGCGCATCCGTGCGAAGGCGAGGCCGGCCGGGATCACCAGCGCGTCGTTGTCGTTGCCGGCGATGGTATAAGCCTCGGCGAGTTGCTGCGTCATCTCCGGCTTGTCCTCGTAGGCCCAGGACATGAACAGGATCGGCACCGCGTCGTGGGCGCGGACGATGGCGGCGTTCTTCTTGGCGTATTCGGTGAAGATCGACTTCAGCTGCGGATGGATCGGGCACTGGCTGCAATCCATCATGACGGCGGCGTCGAACAGTTTGCCCGGTGGATTGAAGACGACGACGTTGGCGTCGTCGAAGCTGTAGTAGCCGACCGACTTCGGCCGGAAATAGCTTTCCATGTCATGCCAGTCGAAGCCCGAACCGCCGATGGTGATCATGGTGGCGCGGTAGCTCGCCTTGTTGGCGGGGTCGGCGGCCTTTTCCAGCAGCGACACGTGGGCGGGAAGGCCGTTGTTGTAATAGAAGAAGCTGTTGCCGACGAACATCTCGGTCTTGGGGAAGTTCGGACCGAGCGTGGTGACCTTGGGCTTGGTCTGCGCCATGGCGACGGCCGGCAGCAGCGCGCATGCCAGTGCGAGGACCCGGGTGATGCCTGACAATTTGAACATTGTTTCTTCCTTTTGACGTGCGGCGTCGGATGCCGCAAACATCGTCCTATCACGCCTGATAGGCAAGTCCGTCCAGGAAGGCTTCGGCTTCCATGAGGATGCCCTGCTGGCGGACGTCGTCCCAGCGGTCGATGGTGCGGTACGGCATCGCCA
>JBEVEC010000156.1:0-8241 GCA_040512975.1 Tardiphaga sp.
AGTTGGCGTTGTTGTCATAGAGCTGGATGGTCGGCTCGGCCTTGCCTTCCTTCTTGCACTCCGGCGCCAGGTTCTGGATCAGCGGCACCTCGACATAGCCGGTGTTCTCGGCGGCGGCGGTGCCGCACAGCGAGGTGTTGATGCCGGTGATCTTTTTCGGATTGCCCTTGGCCACGAGCACGCCGTCGAACACCTTGGAATAGGTGATGAAGTCGGCAGCCTTGGCGCGCTCCTCGGTGGCGTAGATGTCGGAGATCACGATATCGGCCTGGCCCGCGGCCAGCGTGGTCAGCAGTGCCGCGAAGGTGACGGCCTTGTAGGTGACCTTGAAGCCGAGGCATTCGCCGATCTCTTCGCCGAGATCGATGTCGAAGCCGACATACTTGCTGGGATCCTTAGGATCGATCGATTCATAGCCCGGGGTGTGCGGGTTGATGGCGTTGACGAGAGTCTTGCCCTTCCAGTCCGGGAATTTCGCCTGCAACTCGGCGCAGGCGGCGGGTGCGGCCCTGGCGGTAACCGGTGCCATCAGACCACCGGCCAGCAGCACTCCGAGCGTTGCCGCGCGCAGCCCGCGCATTCCTGGGATTTGCAGTTTGACCATTCGATCGCTCCTTCGAGTTGTCATGGCCCCGGCCATGTTCCAGCTTCGAGGAGCCTACGGGCGCGCGTGTCGGAAAAGCTTGTCTCCAGGCGCACAAAAAATTGGATCGGTGGCCGCCAGGATTTAGGCAGCGGTGAGGGATTTTTGGGCTGCGGCTGTGGGTGAAGACAGAACGGTGCGCGTCGGGCCGCTTGACGATGTTCCGGATACAACCCATGATGGATTTTTATCCGGGTTGCGTATCATGGATTATTTCTTTTTGCTGTTCGCGCCGATTGTCGTGCTGATCGCGGTGGTGCTGGCCAAGGATGCCGGGCAGCGCAAGCATCCGTTGCGGTCGAAATGATCGGGACCCGCACCGAGGACATGTTTACCTGGAATCAACTCTCGTCGCGTTGAATGGCGTTCATGTTCGGCACCAACCTTACTCTCAAAGAACAACTGCTGGCCGGCGCCGCGATGGCGCTGACCTTCCTTGTCTGCTACGTCGCCGGCCTGCAGGCCGGCGGTCACTGGTAGGGGGTCACTGTAGGCGCAGCCGCGCAACGCGGCTGACGCCCGGCGCGCCCTAGCCGGCGACGCACTTCTTCATGAACGAATTCTTGGCGGCGCCCGCGAGCGGCTTGCCCTCCTTGCTGACCGCCTGGGTCGCGCAAGAATCCGTCATGCACTTCTTCATGAACGAGGTCTTCGCGGCACCTGCGAGCGGCTTGCCGTCCTTGCCCATGGCCTTGCTGTCGCAAGTCTCCTGAGCCATCGCGGCGCCGAAGCTGAACACGGCGATGGTCAGCGCCAAACCAAACGTTTTCATGACATTCTCCCAATTCTGACTCGGTGCCGAAGTTGAGCGCAAACGCGCGTGTGCGGCAAGCGTCAACGACTCAACTTGAAGTCGCCCGAAAATATTGCCGCGCCTCATTTGAGACTCCACCACCCGATGGTTCGTGATTGATAACTCCTGAAACAATCACCGCCGTTGGAGGTCCGTTTGCTCGACAAGCCAAAACGCACGCCGCTGTCGCGACCATGGTCGCCGGAGGATATTGCGCTGCTGCGACGGCTGCACGCCGAAGGCGCGACGCTGCTGCGCGCCGCCTCGGCGCTCAATCGCCGCGCGCAATATGTCAGGAAGCGCGCGCGGGAATTCGATCTGCATTTTGCCGGCGTCCGCGAGACCAAGAAGCGTGTACGAGAGCTCGAGGGATGGGAGGCCTGATGTGGCCCGCATCAAGCCTGCGAAGCGATGCACCAAATGCGGGGGTCCCATGGCCGCGAAGCCGGACACCGCTCGCGTAGTCTATGCCTGTGCGTCTTGCGAAAAGCCGGATCCGATGGAGCAGATGCGGGGCTGGTTGTCAGGCGGACTGAAGCCGCCATCGCGCTAGTGCGCGGCATAGGACTCGCGATCGTCCGGTTTCGGACGATGGAACCAACAAGGGCCCAGTGATTTTACCCGTCAACGTTGATCCGCGTTCAAACCGCGGCGGCGTTGCATGACGGGAGCCAACCATCGCGTATCACGACATCCTCATCCGCAAGCTCAAAGAACATTCCCGGCTCGACAAGGACGATATCGCGGCGATCCGGGCGTGGACCATGTTCCCGCGTTCGCTCGAGCCGAACGAGGACTTCATCCGCCAGGGCGACCGTCCCAAGGTGTCGGCGCTGGTGGTGTCGGGCATGGTCGGACGCTATCACCTGCTCGCGGATGGCCGGCGGCAATATCTGAGCTATCATTTTCCCGGCGACCTGCCGGACGCCCAGGCCCTGTTCGTTGAGCAGATGGATCATGCGGTCTGCGCCATCGGGCCGGCCACGCTGGTTTCGATTCCGCACAAGGAAATGATCGCGACCTTCGACGAGCGTCCGTCGGTCGGATTCGCGATCTGGCGCGAGACGCTGATCGATGCGGCGATTTTTCGCGAGGCCATCACCAACAACAGCGCGCGCAGCATGCAATCGCGAATGGCGCATCTGTTCTGCCAGATCTTCTACCGGGCACGCGCGTCGGAGCTGACCATGGACGCGCGTTTTGCCCTGCCGGTCAGCCTCGGCCAATTGGGCGAGACGCTGGGCATGTCACTGGCCACGGTCAACAGGACGCTGTCGGAGCTGCGCGAGACGCGATGTCTGGATTTTCGCAATGGCGAACTGACAATGAAGAACTGGGATCGCGCCGCCGAGCTCGGCCAGTTCGACCCGCGATATCTGCATTTGAAGAAGCCGGCGTTTTGAAACGTTTGTAGAGCGCATGAGAGAAGCGACACGCGGGACGGGCCTCCCCGCATATCGCTTCGCTCATGCAGGCTCCAGCAGAAACGACAGTGCCGCCTCGCACCGATCCGTCACCTTGAAAGCCAGCACATCATCCGCACGCGTGCGGCCGAGATTGACGGCGGCGATCGGCAAGCCGTTTTTTGCCGCCGCCTGCACGAAGCGGAAGCCGGAATAGACCATCAGCGACGAGCCCACCAGCAGCATGCCGTCGGCTTTCCCGAGATGCGCAAGCGCGGTGTCGACGAGATCGCGCGGCACGCTCTCGCCGAAGAACACCACGTCGGGCTTCAGGATGCCGCCGCAATGGGCGCAGGCCGGCACCGAAAAGGACGAGAAGTCGGTGTCGAGATCGGCGTCGCCGTCCGGGGCATGGCCGGCGTCGAGGTCGAGCCATTCGGCGTTGAGCCGGCTCATCTCGTCCTGCATCGCCTGGCGCGGAATGCGCCGCTCGCAACCCATGCAGCGGACGAGGTCAAGCCGCCCATGCAGATCGAGCACGCGTGTGTGGCCGGCGGCCTGATGCAGCCGGTCGACATTCTGGGTCAGCAGCACCTCGCATTTGCCGAGGTCTTCCAGTCGGGCCAGCGCGCGGTGAGCGTCGTTGGGGCGGGCGCTGCCGAAATGCCGCCAGCCGATCAGGCTGCGCGCCCAGTAGCGCCGGCGGGTCGCCTCCTCCCCCATGAAGGCTTGGTAGGTCACGGGCTGCGGCCGCTTCCAGTTGCCGTCGGCATCGCGGTAATCCGGAATGCCGGAATTGGTGCTGCAGCCGGCACCGGTCAGGACAAAGATGCGGTCGTGGCGGTGAATGAAATCGTGGAGAGATGTGAAATCCGTCATGACGGATATCTAGGATCGGACGATCGCTTTCGCCATGGCCTGGAAAAACGCGCTCGCGTCTGGCGCACCTCTCCCCACCGGGGAGAGGTCGGATTGCGAGCGTAGCGAGTAATCCGGGTGAGGGGGCTCTATTTTCAAACGGTAGAGCCCCCTCACCCGCGCGCAAAAGCGCGCGACCTCTCCCCGGTGGGGAGAGCTGAAGGAAGGGCGCTCGCCTCAGCTTTCGTTTGTCTCCAGCACCCGCGCGAGATCGCAGGTGTAGCTCCAGGTGAGGCCACGGCTGGCGTAATCGAGCCGGGTGCGGCCGCCGAGGCCCATCTCGATCATGCGGGTGACGACGGTGGTGCCGAAGCCGCGATGCTTCGGCGCTACCACCGCGGGACCGCCCTGCTCCTGCCAGTGGACGGCGAAGCGCTGGTCGGTCGGGCCGAGATCGGTGGTCCAGCTCAGCGCGATGGTGCCCTGGTCGGTCGACAGCGCGCCGTATTTGACGGCGTTGGTGGAGAGTTCGTGGATCGCCATGCCGATCGACTGCGCCGCGGACGGCGACAGCCGCAGCCCCGGCCCCTCGACCAGGATGCGGCGCTGCACGAGGTCGCCGAAATGGGCGATCTGGCCGCGCACGAGATCGATCATCTCGATGCTCTGCCACTGATTCTCCACCAGCAGGTCCTGGTTGACCGCAAGCGCCTGCACGCGGCTGGAGAAGTTGCGCACGAAATCCGGCGCGCTGGCGTAACCGGTCTGCTGCGCCACCGCGAGCACGACGCTGAGCAGATTCTTGGAACGGTGGTTGACCTCGTTCATCAGCAGGCGGTTGATGCGCTCGGCCTGCATATAGGCCTCGGTGCGTTCGGCGACGCGCAGCTCCAGCGTATCGTTGAGCTCGCTGAGCTGCTGCTGCACCAGGCGCCGCTCGGCGACTTCGGCGGACAAGGCCTCGTTGGCGCTTTCGAGCTGGCGCTGCTTGAGGTGCAGCTCCACCAGCACGCTCACCTTCGAGCGCAGGATCGCCGGGTTGATGGGCTTCAGCAGGTAGTCCACCGCGCCGCTGTCATAGCCCTCGATGACGTGCTCGTCTTCGTTATAAAAGGCGGTGAGGAAGATGATCGGGATCTCCGACGTCTTCTTGCGCTCCTTGATCATCTGCGCCAGTTCGAAGCCGGTGATCCCGGGCATCTGCACGTCGAGAATGAGCACCGCGAATTCGTCGCGCAGCAGCGCCAGCAGGGCTTCCTCGGCGGAGGCGGCCTTGACCAAGCGGTAGCGCGGATCGACCAGCACGGCTTCGAGCACCGTCAGGTTTTTCGGCTCGTCGTCGACGATCAGGATGCCGACCACATCAGCCGCCGCCGTGACCATCGGCAGGGTCATGTCGCGGGGTTTCACGGCGAGACGGTCGGTGTCGAAGTCGGGCGCGCTCATCGGTACAGCCATACGCGCATCAGGGACAGAAGCTGGTCGGTATTGACCGGTTTCGAAATATAGTCGCTGGCGCCCGCCTCCAGACATTTTTCACGGTCGCCCTTCATGGCCTTGGCGGTGAGTGCCAGGATCGGCAGCGTGCGGAATTCGGCCTGCCCGCGGATCCGGCGGATGGTCTCGTAGCCGTCCATTTCCGGCATCATGATATCCATCAGCACCAGGCTGATGTCGGGCGTGGTGCGGATGATCTCGATGGCATCGCGCCCCTGGGTGGTGCTGATGACGTCGACCTCGTGGTTTTCCAGCAGCGAGGTCAGGGCAAAGATGTTGCGGGCGTCGTCGTCGACCACCAGCACCTTGCGATTACGCAAGATCTCCTTGGATCCGTGCAGCCGTTCCAGCATCGCCTGCTTGTCCTTGGGCAGGTCAGTGATGACGCGGTGCAGGAACAGCGCGGTTTCGTCGAGCAGGCGCTCCGGCGACTGCACGTCCTTTAAAACGATGCTCTTGGCCATCGAGCGCAACCTGGTCTGCTCGTCGGCGCTGAGATCCTTGCCGGTGAAGATGACCACGGGGACCTTCGACAGCGCCGCATCGGCATGGAGCTTTTCCAGCAGCTCAAAGCCGGTCATGTCCGGCAGGCGGAGATCGAGGACGACGCAGTCGAACGGGTGTTGGTGCATGTAGCGCAACGCCTCCGCGCCGCTGGCGGCGGTCACCAGCTCGATGTCCTTGTAGTCCAGCAGTTCCACGATCGACATGCGCTCGATGTCGTCGTCCTCCACCACGAGCAACCGCTTGGTGCGCGGCGATGTGAATTTCTTGAGCCGATCGAAGGCCATTTCAAGGCCATCGGTTGTCGGCTCCTTGACCAAATAGGCGAAGGCGCCATGCGCCAGCCCGTGCTGGCGCTCCTCCTCGAGGCTGACGACCTGCACCGGGATGTGCCGCGTCACCGGATCGAGCTTGAGCTGGTTGAGCACGGTCCAGCCCAGCATGTCGGGCAGGAAGATATCGAGCGAGATCGCCGCAGGCCGGTAGCGCCGCGCCAGTGCCAGTGCCACGCCGCCGCGGTTGCTGATGACGCCCTTGAAGCCGTTGTCGCGCGCCAGGCCGAGCAGGATGCGCGCATAATGGCTGTCGTCCTCGACGATCAGCAGCACGGGATCGCCGTCAGCGACCGCGTCGCGATCGTCCTCGACATATTCCTCGCGGGCCACCGGCAAGATCTTGAGTTCATGCGCCAGCGACTGCGCGGAGGCCGCGGCTTCAAATTCTCCGGCGGCGAGTTCGCGCTTGAAGAACTTGATCGGCAGATAGAGCGTAAAGGTGCTGCCGCGCTCGAACACGCTGGTGAGGCGGATTTCGCCGCCGAGCAGGGCTGCGAGTTCGCGGCTGATGGCGAGGCCGAGCCCGGTGCCGCCGTAGCGGCGCGAGGTGCCGGCGTCGGCCTGCTGGAACGCCTCGAAGATCAGGCGCTGCTTGTCGAGGGGAATGCCGATGCCGGTGTCCTCGACGGCGAAGGCGACCACCTGCTCGGCCTTGCTGAGGATCGGATGGTCCGGCGACCATCCCTGCGTGGCGATCGCCGCGCTCATCTGCACGTGGCCCTGGGCGGTGAACTTGACGGCGTTGGACAGCAGGTTCTTGAGGATCTGCTGCAGCCGCTTGTCGTCGCTCTCCATGAAGCGCGGCAGGTTCGGCGCGAACTCCACCGAGAACGGCAGGTTCTTGGCTTCCGCGACGTGGCGGAAATTGCGCTCGATATTCTCGCGCAGGCGGCCGAACGGAATCTCCTCGACCTCTACCGACACCGTGCCGGACTCGATCTTGGACAGGTCGAGAATGTCGTTGATGAGGTTGAGCAGGTCCGAGCCGGACGAGTTGATGTTGCGGGAGAACTCGACCTGGCGGTCGAGCAAGTTGCCGGGGACGTTCTCGGCGAGCTGCTGGCTGAGGATCAGGATGGAATTCAGCGGCGTGCGCAATTCATGCGACATGTTGGCCAGGAATTCGGACTTGTATTTCGACGTCAGCGCCAGCTCGATGGCCTTTTCCTCGAGGGCGTGGCGGGCCTGTTCGACTTCGCTGTTCTTGCGCTCGACCTCGGCGTTCTGGTCGGCGAGCAGTTTTGCCTTGGTGCCGAGCTCTTCATTGGTCTGCTGCAACTCGCTCTGCCGCGATTGCAGTTCGACGGTGAGCTGCTGCGACTGGGTCAGCAGGCCCTCGGTGCGCATGGTCGCCTCGATGGTGTTGAACACGGCGCCGAGGTTGAGCGTGAGCTGATCGAGGAAGGCGAGGTTGACGTCGCTGAACGGCTGCAGCGTGGCAAGTTCGATCACCGCCTTGGTCTGGCCTTCGAACAGCACCGGCAGCACGACAATACTGACGCGCTTGGCGCGGCCGAGGCTGGAGGAGATCGCGATGAATTCCGGCGCCACGTCGGTCAGCACGATGCGCGTCTTCTCCACGGCGCACTGGCCGGCGAGGCCCTCGCCGAGCGCGATGGTTTCGGCGAGGCCGTCGCCGCGGTGGGCGTAGCTCGAGAGCAGTTTCAGCTTGGTGTCGTCGTCGGCGCTGTCGAGGTGGTAGATCGTGCCCTGATAGGCCTGGATCAGCGGGCTCAACTCGCTGAGCAGGATCTTGCCCACCGTGGAGAGTTCGCGCTGGCCCTGCAGGATGTTGCCGAATTTCGCGAGGTTGGTCTTCAGCCAGTCCTGCTCGCGGTTGCTTTCGGTGGTGTCGCGCAGGTTGGAGATCATCGTGTTGAGATTGTCTTTCAACTCGGCGACTTCGCCGCGCGTCTCGACCTGAATGGTGCGCGTCAGATCGCCCTTGGTCACCGCGGTGGCGACCTCAGCGATGGCGCGCACCTGCGTGGTCAAGTTCGCCGCCAGCAGATTTACGTTGCCAGTCAGGTCCTTCCAGGTGCCGGCCGCACCCGGCACGTTGGCCTGGCCGCCGAGCCGGCCCTCGACGCCGACCTCACGGGCCACGTTGGTGACCTGGTCGGCGAAGGTCGCCAGCGTGTTGGTCATGTCATTGATGGTCTCGCCGAGGGCTGCGACCTCGCCCTTGGCCTGCACGTTCAAGCGCTG
>JBEVEC010000215.1:0-23246 GCA_040512975.1 Tardiphaga sp.
CTGATGCTCAATCGCACCGGCGACGCAATTCCTGCGAGCCCTGCCGCGCAGGAGGCTGTCTCGTGACTGCGATACGTTCGGTCGTGCTCGGCTGCGGTTCCTATCTGCCCGAGCGGATCCTGACCAATGCCGAACTGGCAACCAAGGTTGAAACGTCGGACGAGTGGATTGTCCAACGCACCGGCATCCAGCAGCGCCATATCGCCGCCAAGGGCGAGTTTACCTCACACCTTGCCATCAAGGCCGCGCAGGCGGCCCTCGACAATGCCGGCATCGACGCGCAGTCGATCGACCTGATCGTGCTGGCGACCTCGACGCCGGACAATACGTTTCCCGCGACGGCAGTTGCCGTGCAGGCCGCGCTCGGCATCAACCACGGCGCCGCCTTCGACCTTCAAGCGGTATGCTCGGGCTTCATCTACGCGCTGACCACGGCCGACAGCCTGATCCGCACGGGTGCCGCGAAGCGCGCGCTGGTGATCGGCGCCGAGACCTTCTCGCGGATTCTCGACTGGACGGACCGTGGGACCTGCGTGCTGTTCGGCGACGGCGCCGGTGCCGTGGTGCTGGAGGCGCAGCAGCAGCCCGGCGAAACGAGTGATCACGGCGTGCTGACCACGCATCTGCGGTCCGATGGCCGACACAAGTCCAAGCTCTATGTCGACGGCGGGCCGTCGTCGACCCAAACCGTGGGCTACCTGCGCATGGAAGGCCGCGAGGTTTTCAAGCACGCGGTCGGCATGATCACCGACGTCATCGTCGATGCCTTCAACGCAACGGGTGCGAGTGCGGAGACCATCGATTGGTTCGTGCCGCATCAGGCCAACAAGCGGATCATCGATGCATCCGCGCACAAGCTGCACATCGCACCGCAGAAGGTCGTGTTGACTGTCGACCGCCACGGCAACACATCGGCGGCGTCGATCCCGCTGGCGCTATCTGTGGCGGTATCGGACGGCCGCATCAAAAAAGGCGATCTGGTGTTGCTCGAGGCCATGGGCGGCGGCTTCACCTGGGGCTCGGCACTGGTCCGCTGGTAGCGCGGCCGGTCGGCAGAAGCTCAAATTGTCATGATTTTCCATGCCGTTGGATCGTACAGCGGTGTTGACCGGACGTCGTTAACCTCCTAATTTCCGACGCGAATTTGGTTCGCCGAAGTTGGGGCAGGCGATGACGGGCACGGGCAAAACAGTTACACGCGTCGATTTGTGCGAGGCGGTCTACCAGAAGGTGGGCCTGTCGCGCACGGAGTCGTCGGCGTTCGTTGAACTGGTCTTGAAGGAAATCACGGACTGTCTGGAGAAGGGCGAAACGGTGAAATTGTCATCGTTCGGTTCCTTCATGGTGCGCAAGAAGGGTCAGCGCATCGGCCGCAATCCGAAAACGGGAACCGAAGTACCGATCTCGCCGCGGCGGGTGATGGTGTTCAAGCCATCGGCGATCCTGAAGCAGCGGATCAATGGTGACGAATCTGCCGTGAACGGCAAAGATACCTCGGAAGACTGACGTCGAAGCGTTCGACGGCGCGAACCACGGGGACCCTGCACTTGGACAAGGCGCCGGACGCGTTTCGAACCATCAGCGAGGTCGCGGACGATCTCGACATCCCCCAGCACGTATTACGGTTCTGGGAAACGCGCTTTTCTCAAATCAAGCCGATGAAACGGTCCGGTGGCCGACGTTACTATCGGCCGGACGACGTCGACCTGCTGCGCGGCATCCGCCGGCTGTTGTACGGCGAGGGCTACACCATCCGCGGTGTGCAGAGAATTCTCAAGGAAAACGGCATCAAGGCGGTGCAGGGCCTGGTCGGCAGCGCCGCCGCACCCGGGCTGTCTCCGATCCGCAGCGAGCCCGTGCTCCGCGCGCCCGCGCCAGAGCGCGACGAGCCCGAGCCGGAGGAGGAGGAGGTCGTTGAGGAACTTGACGAAGAGCTCGAGGACGACGCCGAGCCCGAGCAGGGCGAGGATGAGGAAGAGGCGGTAGACGAAGAGCAGGACGCCGAAGCTGAGGTGGCCCCAGTGGCGCGCAGCGAGCCGGGTATCGTCCCGCGGGTGCTGGCCGAGAGCCGTGCCAATTACATCGCCCGCGCCTCGACGCCGGCCGCACCTCCGCCGCGTCCCGAACCAGCAGCACCACCGCGCCGGCTTGATCGCGAGCGGCTCGAGGCCGTTCTGAATGAATTGCTGACGGCTCGGCAGATGCTCGATGTCGCTATGAAGGATGGCGGCTGACCAAGCACCTGCACCAGCCTCTAGCGGCCAAATTCGTCGTCGCTCCAGTCCGCCTCGCGGATCCGGGCATCGGGGTGGCGCATAATGGTCATGAAGCAGACTGCGCCGAGCACGAACGAAACGGCGACGTTCCAATAAAACCAGCTCATGGTCAGACCTCCGCCGCAACTGCGCGACGATTGGATACATGGCTGGATTAAACAGTCGGCCGCTGGGCGGTTCCAGCAACGCTGGACAAGCGGCATAAAGCCGCTGCAGACGGCTTGATGGAAACAGCAGGAGGAAATGGTCGGAGCGAGAGGATTCGAACCTCCGACCCCTAGTCTCCCAGACTAGTGCGCTAACCGGGCTGCGCTACGCTCCGATGGCGCATGCTGTAGCTTCGTTCCGGACGCGGCGCAAGCGGCTAGGGCAGGCGAAACAACGAACCGATGGCCTTTCGTCCCCCGCAACCGCAGCGGCTCTCGCTCATGAAAAATGGCCCGAAGCGTGAGCTCCGGACCATTTAAGCGCAGGCGTACATCCGGCCTGCGTTTCGCTTACGACCACAGTGAGTCGTGAAGGTTAATTTGAGGTTAACGGCGATCGATGTCGCCAAGATGACGGCATGGCGGCGTTACCCGGACGGCCCTTCGACTTCAGGCGTCGCCTCCTCGGGAAGCATGCCGGTGCCGGGCGTTTTCCCCTCATCGGTCAATTCCGGCTTGTCGTGCGGACCGGCGGGCGACACGTCATCCTCGGGTCTCGGCTTTGGTTCTTTGTCGGATTGTTTTGGGTCATTGCTCATGGGTGATGAACGGGTCGCAGGGGCGGTCGTTCCGTGGCGGGGAGACCGGGTGATATTGTCGCATATTTTGACTGACCGGAACCATCCGGAGGACCCCGACTTGTAACGCGCTACTTTCAAGGAAGGGACAAGAATTCAATGATCAAGAAACTGGCTATGCTGGCTGCTGCCGGCCTTCTCTACGTCGCGGTTCCGACAGCTTCTGCGTCAGCCCAGGGCGTGTCCATCCGCCTCGGCGACCGCGGCATGCATCGCGACCATGGTTATCGCGGCGGCCGCGGCATGCATCGCGACTACGGCATGCGTCGTCACGGCTGGGACCGCGGTCATCGCGGCCGGACTGTGATCATTCGCCGCTAATCGCGTCGATCGATTGTCGAAGGCAGCCTCGCGCAAGCGGGGCTGTTTTTGTTTGTGCGGCGCGTCAGGCCGACAGCCAGGGCTCGGCGAGGTAACGCAGCAATTTGGCCTCGCGGCGGCCGCGCGAGACGGTGTCGAGCACCAGGCCTGCAAACAGCGACATCACCGCCACCAGCATGATGCCAACCGCCAGCACCGCGGTGGGCAGCCGCGGCACCAGGCTCTCCTGAAGGAAAGTGATGACGATCGGGACCGCCAGGATGATCGACATCAGCGCCAGCGTCAGGGCGATGGTGGTGAAGAAGCGCAGCGGCTTCTCCGAGCGATAGAGCTTGAGGATGGTGCCGAGAATGCGAAAGCCGTCGCGCCAGGTGTTCAGCTTGCTGAACGATCCCTCCGGTCGCGCAAAATAGGGTGTCTTGACCTCGGCCACCGGCATCGACAGTTCGAGCGCGTGCACGCTGATCTCGGTCTCGATCTCGAAGCCGTCGGACAGCACCGGGAACGACTTGACGAAACGTCGCGAAAAGATGCGGTAGCCGGACAGGATATCCTCGAAGCCGCGCCCGAACACCGAGGTCAGGAAGCTCGTCAACAGCATGTTGCCGGTGCGATGGCCGGGACGATAGGCTTCGGTGGCCTGATCGACGCGATGCGCCACCACCATGTCGAGGCGCTCGTCGCACAGCTTTGCAATCATCGTCGGGGCGCTGGCCGCGTCGTAGGTCGCGTCGCCGTCGACCAGGATGTAGATGTCGGCATCGATGTCCGCGAACATCCGGCGCACCACATGGCCCTTGCCCTGGTGGCGTTCGCTGCGCACCTCTGCGCCGGCCTCGCGCGCGGTCGCGACGGTCGCATCCGACGAGTTGTTGTCATAGACGAAGATGGCCGCCATTGGCAGCGCGCGGCGGAAATCGCCCACCACCGCGCCGATCGCCGCGGCCTCGTTGTAGCAGGGGATGAGAACGGCGATGCGGATAGGGGGGAATGACATCAGAGGGACGATCCGGTGAAGGCGGGCGCCGGCCGGCGTTGCCGCGCCGTCGCCATGTGCTGTTGGGTGGCGACGAACATGCCCCACATCATCCCGAGCATCATCCAGAAATGTCGCCAGTGGTCGGTATCGATGATGAAGGCCTCGCCCACGGTGCCGAGATAGGCCGCAAACACCGCCAGATAAGGGCGCTGCCATGGCACGCGGACGAAAACATAGCGAAAGCCAAGCAGAGCCGTGATGAAGACCAGTGCGGGATAGCACACCCCGGAGATCCAGCCGCCCGACATGAAGGCGTTAAGATAGGAATTATGGGTGTCTTCCGGGAAGAAGGTGTGGAATTGCAGCGGTCCGATGCCCAGCGGCAGGTCGAGCGCCATCTGGGCGCCCAGAATATGCCGGCCGAACCGGCCGAAGCGGCCCTCGTCGTATTTCTGGTCGAACGAGGCGCGCTGCTGGAACATGTCGGCGATGAAGTCGAACTGCAGCAGGACGACCAGCAATAGCGCGACGATGACCACGGCGGCCACCGCCATCACGATGATGCGCGAGCGCTGCCGGTTGGTCGCACTGGTCAGCACCATCAGGAACAGCATGAAGGCCGCTGTGAACGCCAGCAGGCCCCAGGCGGCGCGGGAGAAGGCCAGCAGCACGGCCAGCGTGATGATGCCCAGCATCACCGCGCTGCGCAGCGCGCGCCCGAAACCGTCCGAGACCACGCTCTGCAGGCAGAACAGCGCCGGCAGCACCAGGAAGGCGCCGAACACGTTGGGGTCCTTGAAAGTGCCCGCGGCGCGGCCGTACAAAGTGAACATCTCGCCGGGCGCCAGATGCAGATAGCCGGCAATGCCGGCCAATGACGCGACCAGCGCGCCGGCGATCAGGCCGCTGCGCATCAGGTCGAGCCGCGCCGCGGTCTGTTCGGCAATCACCATGGCGATAAAGGCCGCCGTGACCGCCATGTACCATGAGGTGAAAATCCAGTTCACGATCGGCGACTGGTCGAGCAGCCAGGCCGCGCAGATCGAATAGCCGATATTGACCAGGAACAGCAGCGCCAGCAGCGGTATAAAGGCCAGCCGCATGCGCAGGCCGCCGGCGAAGAACACCACCATGGCGGCCAGGTTGGCGATCTCATAGGGGCTGGGCTCGATGAACACGATGGCGCCGCCGAAGCCCATCGCCCACAACAGCACGCGCTGCAGCGATGCGACGGCGGGCGGCGCAATTAGTCGGTCATCGGCGAATGCATGCATAGCCATGGCGGTAGTGTAGGCCGGCGTGGTTGATGAGTGGTGTAGGGGCGCTTTCTTCCCCTCTCCCTCGGCCGCAGCGCAACTGCGGCTGACGCCTCAATACGCGTTTTCGTTCTTGGTCAGCAGGGACACCGGTGTCTTCAGCATGATGTAGACGTCGAACAGCACCGACCAGTTCTCGATGTAATAGAGGTCGAACTCGACGCGCTTCTGGATCTTCTCCTCGCTGTCGACCTCGCCGCGCCAGCCATTGACCTGGGCCCAGCCGGTGATGCCCGGCTTGACGCGATGGCGGGCGAAATAGCCGTCGACAGCCTCGTCGAACAGCTGCGACTTGAGCTTGCCCTGCACCGCGTGGGGCCGCGGGCCGACCAGCGACAGGTTGCCCTTGAAGACGACGTTGAACAGCTGCGGCAGTTCGTCGATCGATGACTTGCGGATGAAGCGGCCGACGCGGGTCACGCGGCTGTCACCCTTGGTGACCACGGTCTTGGCATCCGGGTCGGCCTGGTCGTGGTATAGCGATCGAAACTTGAACACGTCGATGCGCTCGTTGTTGAAGCCGAAGCGCTTCTGCCGGAACAGCACGGGGCCGGGGCTGTCGAGCTTGATGGCGATGGCGACGAGCGCCATGAAGGGCAGCGCGCAGAGCAGGATCAGGCCGCCGACCACGCGGTCGAACACCTGTTTCATCACCAGGTCCCAGTCGGTGATCGGCGCCTCGAACACGTCGAGGGTCGGCACCTTGCCGAGATAGGAATAGGACCGCGGCCGGAAGCGCAGCTTGTTGGTGTGCGCCGACAGCCGGATGTCGACGGGCAGCACCCACAGCTTCTTCAGCATCTCGAGGATGCGCGTTTCCGCGGAAATCGGCAGCGCAAACAGCACGAGATCGACGCGGGTGCGGCGGGCGAATTCGATGATGTCGTCGACCTTGCCGAGCTTCGGCGCGCCGGAAATGGTGTCCATCGAGCGCTTGTCGCCCCGGTCGTCGAACACGCCGAGGATATGGAGGTCGCTGTCCTCCTGGGCATTGAGCTCCTGGATCAGGTTCTCGCCATTGACATCGGCGCCGACGATCACGGTGCGACGATCGAGCCGGCCGTGCTGCGCCCAGCGCTTGATCATCATGCGCAGGATGGCGCGTTCGCCGGTCAGGGCCAGCAGACCGACGATAAAGAACGATGACAGCCAGACGCGCGACACGGCGCCGCCGAGCTTGGCGAAGAACGAGATGCCGATGAACAGCAGGAACACGAATGCCCATGCCGACACCATGCGCGTGATCTGTTTGAGATGACCGCGGAAGATCTGCACCTGGTAGATATCGGCGGCCTGGAAACAGATCACTGCCGCCGCAGCCATCGCGACGATGGCGGCGACGTATTCCCACAGGAAGCCGTCGATGCGCGCGCTATAGGCGATGTAGAGCGCGATGCCGATGACGCTGAGCAGCACGAAGTCAACGGCGCGAACGATGCCGGTGATGATCACTGGCGAATAGGCGCGGCGGACCTTCTGGCTCACGATAGCCAGCGCTTCCGGCGTCAGTCGGCGGCGACGTTCGACGCGGGGACTTCCCGTTCCATCCCCGGCCGCATCGATCATTGCGCGTGCGTTGAGCGGTTCCAAGATCAGCATCCGTTGTTGCGTCGTATGGCCGTTTCCTCGACGGATCCTAACCACTTTTACGCGAATGACAGGCCAAATCGGAAGACTTGGTTACGGGATAAACGTGTCTCAATGCTCCGCAAATGCTGCGCGGTAACCTTCTACGACGCCTTGAACCATCGCGTCTCTGGAGAACATCCGATCGATGCGTTCGCGTAGTACCTCGGCACGCGCGCGCGCCGCCGGCAGGTCATCAAGCGCGGTACGGATTGCCTCCGCCATGGCACCGGCATCGCTGGGCGCGAACAATGCGCTTTTTTGGGTATCGAAGATTTCCGGAATGCCGCCGACATTCGCCGCAATGATCGGCACGCCGGCCGCAGCCGCTTCGATCACCACATAGGGCATGGAGTCGCCGCGCGACGGCACCACCAGCAGCCGGCCCTTCGAGAAGCCGTAGCGCGGATTGACGTGGCCAATGAAACGAACCGCACTGCCAAGACCGAGACGTTCGATCTGTGCCTTGAGCGCCGCCGTTTCCTCGCCGTCGCCGCCGAGGGTCAGCGTCACCGGACGACCTTCGGCGTGCAACCGCGCCACTGCCTGGACCAGCAGGTCCGCGCCCTTGATGCGGCGGAATTCGCCGACATAGCACAGGTCGGTCGCATCGTCGGCGAGTTCGACCGGATCGAACTCTCCGGCGGTGACGCCGTTAAAGACGCATTTTACCAGGCCGGACGGTGTGCCGATCATGCGCTGATAGGTGTCGCGGGCGAAGATGCTCTCGAACAGGAACAGGTCGGTGCGGTTCATCAGCGCGCGTTCGAGCCGGCTGTAGAGCGCACCCTTCGGCGTGTCCTGTGGGTAGTGCAGCGAGCCGCCATGCGGTGTGTAGATGCGGATGCAGTCGCGCGACCGGTTCTTGAGACGCACGAAAGCGCCGGCCTTTGCGCCATGGCCATGTAGCACGTCGGGCTTCACTTGGCGGACCAGCTGCATGAACTTCATCCAGATCAGGGCGTCCGACGGATGCGGCTCGCGGTGGATCGGCAGGCGGTGCACGCCAAGAGACAAGCGCGGTGCGATCTCGGCCAATGCTGCGGACGCGCGTTCGCCGCCGGTCAGGCTGTCGGCGACGATGCCGACCTGGTGGCCTTGAGCGGCCTGGCCGTTGGCGACGTCGATGATGTGGCGGAAGATGCCGCCGACCGGCGCGCGGACGGCATGCAGGATCCGGAATGGCTGATCGGGGCGGGCGCGCATGTTCAGAACCGGACTTCGCCGACGGCCATGCCGGGCACGCTCCGCGTGTTGATCGGCGTGATGGCGTGGCCGGCGCCGAACGACGGACGCGCTATAATGATGATGAAAATCACGGGGCAGGTGCCTCGCATCCGATATTTCTGGGCCCTAACAGGTTTTAATAAGGGCATCCGCCGTTAAGAAAGGGTGCAAAATTAGAGGGTGTGGTAATATCTTTCGGCAACCACGCGAATTAACCGGGCGGCAACCTTAATCGCGTTTAATCAGCTCCATAGCGGCGATGATTGTAGCGTTGATGGGGTTTGCTATGCGTTTGGCATTCTGGCGTAAAGGCAGCGGAGCGTCGTCGTTCCGAAAGCCCGTGGAGGCGCCCCCTGCGCCCGTCGCCACCGCCCACGTTCCCGAACCAGCGGATGACATCGTGCGAGCGGAGTCGTCTTCGGCCCCGCAGCTTGGCGATCTCGATATGCGCGCGCTCGGTCGTGCGCTGGCGCACAAGCGGCTGTGGATCATCCTGCCGACGCTGCTGGTCGCCGTGGGGTCCCTGTTTGCCGTCAACGCCATCACGCCGCGCTACAAGTCCGAGGCGCGCATCTTGATCGACGGCCGCGAAAACATCTTCCTGCGGCCGAACGGCGAGCGCAACGAAGAGCGTACCTCGCTCGACGCCGAAGCCGTCACCAGCCAGGTGCAGCTCTTGCTGTCGCGTGATCTGGCGCGTGAGATCATCAAGAAGAACAAGCTTGCCGAACGTCCCGAATTCGATCCGGTGCTGCAGGGCGCGCAGCCGTGGAAGTCGCTGTTCGGCCTGATCGGAATCGGTCGCGATCCGTTCTCGATGACGCCGGAAGAGCGCGTGCTCGACGCCTATTACGAGCGCCTGACCGCCTATGCGGTCGACAAGTCGCGGGTCATCGTGGTCGAATTCCAGTCGCGCGATCCGGACCTCGCCGCCCGCGTCGCCAACTCGGTGGCGGACGGCTATCTGGTGATGCAGCAGAACGCGCGCCAGCAGCAGGCGAGGGCGGCAGGGCAGTGGCTGTCCGGCGAGATCGACGACCTGCGCAAGAAGGTCGCGGATGCCGAAGGCCGCGCCGAGGATTTCCGCTCGCGCTCCAGCCTGTTCATCGGCACCAACAACACGTCGCTGTCCAACCAGCAGCTCGGCGAGATCAACAGCCAGCTCAACAATGCGCGCTCGCTGAAGTCCGATGCGGAATCGAAGGCGCGGCTGATCAAGGAAATGCTGCAGAGCGGCCGGCCGATCGAATTCTCCGAAGTGCTGAATTCCGAATTGATCCGCCGCTTGTCGGAGCAGCGCGTGACCCTGCGCGCGCAGCTGGCCGAACAGTCCTCGACGCTGCTCGACAATCATCCGCGCATCAAGGAATTGAAGGCCCAGCTCGGTGACCTCGACAGGCAGCTGCGTGACGAAGCCGCCAAACTGTCGCGCTCGTTCGAGAACGACGCGCGCATCGCCAGCGGTCGGGTCGACGGCCTGACCAGCAATCTCGAAATCCTCAAGCGCCAGGCCTCGTCCAGCAACGGCCAGGATGTGCAATTGCGCGCGCTGGAGCGGGAAGCCAAGGCGCAGCGCGATCTGCTGGAATCCTATCTGGCTAAATACCGCGAGGCGACCACGCGCGAAAACATCGACGCGGCGCCGACCGACGGCCGCATCATCTCGCGCGCCATCGTGTCCAACACCCCGGCCTACCCGAAGAAGCTACCGATCGTGCTGATCGCCACGCTGGCAACGCTGATGCTTACCGCCGGCACCGTGGTCACCGGCGAATTGCTGCGCATGACCGCGCCGCGCGGCGCAGTGGCGCCGATGACCGACGATCCTGCGCCGGCCCGCATGCGCGAGCCGGTCTTCAAGCCCTTCGCGCCGGAACCGCTGGCTGCGCCGAAGCCGAACAACGACGTCGCGATGGACGCGCCCGCCATTCCCGGAACGGCGTCAGCCGCCGCGCTGCCTGTCTCAGCGCTCGATCCGCTGCCGTCCGCGGCGGTTCGCGACACCCATCCGGAGCTGACGGCAGGCGTCAGCGAGATCGAGCAGCTTGCCGAGGAATTCGCGGCTGCCGGCGCCGAGGCGCGCAAGATCACCATTCTCGGCACCGGCCACAATGACAATATCTCGCTGACCGCGCTGACGTTGGCGCGCATGCTGGCGCGCAACGCCAAGGTCGTGCTGGTCGATCTGTCGATCGCCTCGCCGACGCTGGAGGCTGTTTCCAACGATCCCGCCGCCCCCGGGCTCGCCGAACTGATGCTGGGCGAGGCGACTTTCGGCCAGGTCATCACCAAGGATCGCCTGTCCAGCCTGCACATGGTGGCGGCGGGCCGCGCCGGCGCCGATCGGGCGCTGCTGCAGTCGCCGCGCCTGACCATGGCGCTCGATGCGCTGCTGCGGGTCTATGATCACGTGCTGCTGGATGCCGGCACCGCCGCCGACCTGCCGGCCGGTCTGCTGACCTCCCAGGCCCGCGCCATCGTGGTCCCCGAAGCGACCATGTCGATGGACGCGCGCAAGCTGATGGCCGATCAGCTCCGGGCGGTGGGTTTTGCGGATGTGAAAATGCTGCGCTCGGTGGCGAAGGTCGATGCCGCGGCCGCCGGCGAGCACGTGGTGGCGGCGTAACTCGCCCCGAGTCGTCGCCGCGAAGGCGGGGACCCATACTCCCTGAGGCCCGTGTTGATCGGCAGCCGCCTTCCGACGCCTTGACCGCTGACCGCAACCAAAACCCTCACGGCGTATGGGTCCCCGCCTTCGCGGGGACGACGGAGGTCAGCGCCCGAAGGCTTGCCGCAGCTTCTGCGCCATCTGCAGCAGCGCCGGGGTCTGCTTCACCAGCCGCTTGGCGTGGGCGACGCCCGACAGGCCCATGGCGCCGAGCCGGCCGCGGGTGGTGAGCGGCACGAAGGAGTCGAAGATCGGTTCGTCGTCCTTGCAGAACATCCGCTTGTAGTCGTCGCCGCCGATGCCGAGATCCAGCGAGCTCACGCCGCGCTCGGCATAGGTGTCGATAATGGTGCGCATCAGGATCAGGCCGGGGGAGTATTTGGCGTTGGCCGATAACGTGTAGGTGTTGAACATCATCGAGAAGCGGTGGTCGTCGGCGACGCCGGCAAACAAGGCGATGACCTCGTCGTCGCATTCCAGCGCGTGCAGTTCGATGGCATGGCCATCGCCATGGGGCGTGGTGCAGGCGGCGCGGATGAAGGCCTCGACGCCGGGTTCAGCGAACACGTTGGGCAGGTTCTGCTCGGCCATGCGCAGCGGCTTGATGGCGAAGAAGGCGTCGAGCACGCGGTCGATCTCGGCCGGGCTGCGAGCCTGGAAATAACGATAGCCGGGCAGGTTCTTGTATTTCGCTTCCTTCGTCTTCAGCCGCTTGCGAAACGAATTGCCGATGCGGTCGTTGGGGGCCTGGCCGGGCAGAAGCTTGAGCACGGGGCAGTCATTGGTCGAGGCCTGGTGCGGCAGCAGCGCCATCGGGTTGGCGATCCCGAGCCAATGCTGCGGCTGTCGCATCAGCGCCAGAACGTCGACCTTGTCGGGCTGCTGGCGCAGGCCGTGCAGCAGTGCGTCGAGATCGGCCCGGGTTGCGGTGGCGGCGAAATCGCGCGCCAACAGCGGCATGTTGAAGGTGACGTGCTTGCCGCCGGGATAGCACGCGACGCGCATGCCGTTCTCGCGGCCGACCACCAGCGGCAGCAGCAGCAGCGGCCGCTGCGCGGCGTCGTAGCCGACGACGATGTAGGGCCGCAGCCCTTCGCGCGCGCCGACATGGGTCTGCCAGGCCGATTGAAACGCGTAGCTCTGATACGGCGTCGACAGCTGATCGGCATCGAAGGCGCGCCACATGGCTTCCGCTGCCGCGAAATCGTGGAAGACCTCCACCCGCGCGATGCGTGCGGCATTGGTTGGCGCCGCAGAGGGTGTGTCCATTGCAGCGGCCATGGTCATTGCGAAGCCCGGTCAGGTTGTTTTTGGATTTGGCCGCGACCTTTGCAAAGAAATGTCAACAAACAGTAATGACAATGCGGGGACCCGGAAGCGGTTGCCGCCTCAAGGGATTGCGGTGGCACAGAAGCGGTTGGCTGTCGACGCTCGACGATACCGTGACGCAGCACGCGATCGCGATGGGCCGCGCCCTGTCGCAATTTACGCGTAAACTGGGACGGCCGGCGGCGTTCGTTGCGGGTATGCTGTGGGAAGGGATGCGGCGCTAGCCGGCGGGTTCCCGGTCGGGCTTTGCCATCCAGCTGACGATCGGCATCGCCGGCAGCACCCAGCCCAGGCCCGCGACCACGTAGAAGATCGCCTGCGCCCAACCATTGGCAGCGAGCCACGGCGTCTGCGCCACCGTCATGCCGAGCAGTGACCACACTACCACCAGGATGAGCAGGAAGATCGTGCCGAAGAATTTGCGGGTGCGGATGGTCATGGCGGGGCCGGCTGGCTCACGATGGGGTGGGCAAAGTGCCCCATTTTGCAGGGCGGGACGCGCAGACTATAAGGTTAACCCGTAGCCGATCAATGCGCCCGTGATGCCATTGCCGAAAGCCGTCCGATGAGTGCCGTGCCAACAATCCGCGACAGGGAATTACGGCCGTTGCGCTGGTGGCTGATGATCGTGGCCGCGATGATCGTGGCCATGGTGCTGGTCGGCGGCGCGACGCGGCTGACGGAGTCCGGGCTGTCGATCGTGGAGTGGAAGCCGATTTCAGGCACGCTGCCGCCGTTGACCGAGGCGCATTGGCAGCAGGCGTTCGAGGCCTACAAGGCGATCCCGCAATACCGCGAGCTCAACCACGGCATGAGCCTCGCCGAATTCAAGACCATCTTCTGGTGGGAGTGGAGCCACCGTCTGCTCGGCCGCGCCATCGGCATGGTGTTCCTGCTGCCGTTCCTCTGGTTCCTGTGGCGCCGCATGGTGCCGCGGGAATGGAAGAAGCCGCTGTGGATCATTTTTGCGCTCGGCGGCCTGCAGGGCGCCGTGGGCTGGTGGATGGTCGCCTCCGGGCTGTCCAAACGCGTCGAGGTCTCGCAATATCGCCTGGCGACGCATCTGATCCTGGCGCTGGTGATCTTCGCCGCCATCGTCTGGACCCTGCGGCGCCTCGGCGCGCGCGCACCGGTTTTGGCAACGGCACGCCTGCGCGCCACCAGCGTGGTGCTGCTGGCGCTGACGTTTTTGCAGATCTATTTCGGCGCGCTGGTCGCAGGGTTGCGGGCAGGGCGCGTATACAACACCTGGCCGGAGATCGACGGCGCGCTGATCCCCAGCAGTGAGCGACTGTTCTTCGAGACGCCGTGGTGGCGCAATTTGTTCGACAATACGCTGACGGTGCAGTTCGAGCATCGTATGACGGCGTATCTCCTGTTTGCCGTGGCGGTCGCGCATGCGGTCGATGCGATCCGGTCCGGGGCAGGGGCGGCGGCAATCCGCGGCGCGTTGTGGTTGGTCGCGGCGATCACGCTGCAGGCGACGCTTGGCATTCTGACATTGCTGAACGAAGTACCGATCGATCTCGCGCTTTCGCACCAGGCGGTAGCCGTCGTGGTGCTGACGCTGGCACTGTTGCAGGCGGAGCGGATGGTGCCGCGTTCAGTTCAGGGGCTGGACCTTGCTCCAAACACTGTTGTCATCGCCCGGCTTGACCGGGCGACCCAGTAATCCGCGAGGTTCGTGACGGATCCGCAGCCTCGCGGAATACTGGGTCCCCCGGTCAAGCCGGAGGATGACGGTTGTTGGTGGGGTGACGCTCTCGCGCGACACTACGCGCCCAGCGCCTGCTCCAGATCGGCGATCAGGTCTTCCTTGTCTTCGATCCCCACCGATAGCCGCACCACGTCCGGTCCGGCGCCGGACAGCGTCTTGGCGTCGTCGTCGAGTTGGCTGTGGGTCGTCGACGCCGGGTGGATCACCAGCGAGCGGGTGTCGCCCACATTGGCGAGATGTGAGAACAGCTTCAGCTTCGACACCAGGCTGACGCCGGCGTCGTAGCCGCCCTTGAGGCTGAAGGTGAACACCGCGCCGGCGCCCTTGGGGGCGTATTTGCGGGCCAGGGCGTGGTAGCGGTTGTCGGGCAGGCCGGCATAGTTCACCGCGGCCACGGCGGGGTGTGTCGACAGCCATTCGGCGACGGCCCGGGCGTTCTCGCAATGGCGCTGCATGCGCAAGGGCAGGGTCTCGATGCCGGTTAAGATCAGGAAGGCGTTGAACGGCGACAGCGCAGGACCGAGATCGCGCAGGCCGAGCACGCGGCAGGCGATGGCGAAGGCGAAATTGCCAAAAGTCTCCTGCAGCTTGATGCCGTGATATTCCGGCCGCGGCTCCGACAGCATTGGGTACTTGCCGTCTTTCGACCAATCGAAGGTGCCGGCATCGACGATAACGCCGCCCAGCGAATTGCCGTGGCCGCCGAGAAACTTAGTCAGCGAATGCACGACGATATCGGCGCCGTGCTCGATCGGACGCACTAGGTAAGGCGACGCCAGCGTATTGTCGACGATCAGCGGCACGCCAGCCTTGCGCGCCACGGCCGCAATCGCCTCGATGTCGGTGATCGAGCCGGCGGGATTGGCGATCGACTCGATGAAGATCGCTTTGGTCTTGTCGGTAACGGCACGCTCGAAACTCGCAGCGTCGTCGCTGTCCGCCCACACCACCTGCCAGCCAAAGCTCTTGAAGGCGTGGCTGAACTGGTTGATCGAGCCGCCATAGAGTTTTCGCGACGCGATGAATTCGTCGCCGGGCTGCAGCAATTGCTGGAACACGATCACCTGCGCGGCATGGCCGGATGCCACGGCCAGCGCGGCGGTGCCGCCCTCCAGCGCGGCGACGCGCTCTTCCAGCACCGCCGTCGTGGGATTGGTGATGCGGGTCTAGATGTTGCCGAACGCCTGCAGGCCGAACAGGGATGCCGCGTGGTCGCTGTCGTTGAACACGAAAGACGTGGTCTGGTAGATCGGCGTCGCGCGCGCGCCCGTCGTGGGATCGGGCTGTGCGCCGGCGTGGACGGCGAGGGTGCCGAAGCCCGGAATGCGATCGTTCATTGGTTTCCCCCTGATGTGAACATTGTTTGTTGGCGCCAACCTGATGGCGCGCGCCGCCGCCGTCAAGCCGGGGCGAGCCGTGCTCACCACTACGCTACGGCCATGCTGCGCAGGATCAATTCGATGAAATGAAAGCGTGAAAAGGCGACGTCAGACGATGTCGTTCTTGTCTTTGTTGCTGTCCTGCGCCGCGCGATCCGCCGCAGCCGTGCTGCCGCCGCCGAGGCTGGCGCGGTTCAGCGACAACCGCATGCCTTGGGTGGGAATGGGCGCGCGTTTGGCGCTCAGGGTGCGCGAATTGACACCCATCCACTGGATCTCCGACGACAGCCGGGCGTATTCGATCTTCGGGCAGCGGTTCATCACCACCTTGATCCCCGCGGCTTCGGCCTTCGCCGCGGCCGCGTCGTTGCGGACGCCGAGCTGCAGCCAGATCACCTTCGGCAGCGGATCAAGCGTCAGCGCCGCGTCGACGATCGGCATGACATGGTCCGCGCTGCGGAAGATATCGATCATGTCGATCGGCCGGTCGATATCGGCGAGCGATTTGACGAACGGCTTGCCAAGCAGGCTCTTGCCGACCTGCCCGGGATTGATCGGGATCATGTCGTAGCTGCGTTCAGTCAAATATTTAAACACGAAATAACTCGGCCGCACGTTTTGTGGCGAGGCCCCGACCATCGCGACGGTTTTGACGGTGTTCAGGATCTCACGGATCCAGGCGTCGTCGTAGTGATCGTGGTTCATCGTGTTATCGATCTTCCCATGTCGGCGTGCGCTTTGCGATGAACGCCCCGATGCCTTCCTCCGCGTCGCGGGCCATCATGTTCTCGGTCATGACCTCGGCGGCGAAACGATAGGCATCCGCCAGATTCATTTCGGCCTGCCGATAGAAGGCCTCCTTGCCGATCCGCACCGTATGCGCGGACTTGCGCGCGATCTGTTGCGCCAGCGATATCGCGGCATCGCATTCGCTGCCGGCGGGCACCACCGTATTGATCAGCCCGATCTCGCGCGCGCGTTCGGCGGAAATCGCAACGCCCGTCAGCAGCATCTCCAGCGCCTGCTTGCGCGGCACGTTGCGCGACAGCGCCACCATGGGTGTCGAGCAGAACAGGCCGATATCGACACCGGGTGTTGCGAATGTCGCTTTCTCCGACGCCACGGCGAGGTCGCAGCTCGCCACCAATTGGCAGCCCGCGGCGGTGGCGACGCCTTGCACGGCGGCGATCACCGGCTTCGGCAGCTGCACGATCGCCTGCATCATGGCGCTGCAGATCGACATCATATGGGCGAAATAGGCGCGCCCACCATCGGCGTCGGCGCGGCGCGCGGTCAGCTCCTTGAGGTCGTGTCCGGCCGAGAAGGCCGGGCCGTTCGCCGTGATGACGACGGCGCGCACCGCTCGATCGGTGGCGACGACGGTGAGCGCGGCGTGCAGTTCGGCAATCAGGCCTTCGGACAGGCTGTTGCGCGCCGCCGGGCGATTAAGGGTGAGCACGGCAATGTCGCCGGACTTATCGCGCAGGAGGAGCGCCGCGTCGTCCGCGCGTAAGGGTTGGGGCATGAACAATGTTCCACCGGCTGGGCAGGACCGTCACCGTATTGTAACAGGACGGCATAGGCGAGAGCAGGATGGAGGTGACATGGCGACTGCGAAAATGAGCGTGGCGGAGCTGGAAGCGTTTTTGCTGCAGGAATTCCCGCAGGCCTTCGGCGCCGGCGACATCGCCATCGAAAGCGCCGACGGTGCCACCTGCCTGCTGCGCCAGACCTATGGCGAGCGCATGCTGCGGCCGGGCGGCACCGTGTCCGGTCCGACGCTGATGGGCCTGGCCGATCTCGCGATGTATGTGGTGCTGCTGTCGGCGATCGGCCCGGTCGGCCTCGCTGTCACCACCAGCCTCAACATCAATTTCTTGCGCAAGGGCCAGCCCGGCCAGGACGTGCTGGCCGCGGCGCGGCTGCTGAAGCTCGGAAAACGCCTCGCCGTGGGAGACGTGACCCTGTTATCAGGCACTTCGCCCGATCCAATCGCCCATGTGACGTCAACCTATTCCATTCCGATCATTGCATAAATCCGAAGGTAATATAGAACCATAATTATAACGCGATGTTTCGATTGATGAATTTTGCCATATTGGGCATTGACGGAATCCGGTCGCTTATCTAGAAAAGCCTCAGTTCGGCGCTTTGGCGCCGATGCCTCCTTTTCATGGATATTCAAATGAAGACGTTTTCGGCAAAGCCCGCCGAGATCACGAAGAAGTGGATCGTCATCGACGCCACTGGTCTCGTGGTGGGCCGGCTGGCCACGCTGGTCGCGATGCGACTGCGCGGCAAGCATCTCCCGACCTATACCCCGCATGTGGATTGCGGCGACCATGTCATCATCGTCAACGCCGAGAAGGTGGTGTTCACCGGGCGCAAGCGTGAAGACAAGGTCTATTACCACCACACCGGTTTCATCGGCGGCATCAAGGAAAAGTCGGCGAAGTCGATCCTCGAGGGTCGTTTCCCGGAGCGCGTCGTCGAGAAGGCCGTCGAGCGCATGATCCCGCGCGGCCCGCTCGGTCGCGTGCAGTTCGGCAATCTGCGCGTCTATGCCGGTGCCGAGCACCCGCATGAGGCCCAGCAACCAGAAGCGTTCGATGTCGGCGCGCTGAACCGCAAGAACAAGAGGGCCGCATAATGTCGGACACCATGCAGTCTCTCGACCAGCTGTCGTCGCTGAAGGTCTCCGCACCGGACGCGCCGAAATACGTCAAGAAGATCGACAAGCAGGGCCGCGCCTATGCCACCGGCAAGCGCAAGGACGCGGTCGCCCGCGTCTGGATCAAGCCGGGCGCCGGCAAGGTCGTGGTCAACACCCGTGAAGTCGAGGTTTACTTCGCCCGCCCGGTGCTGCGCATGCTGATCCAGCAGCCGCTGGTTGCTGCGGCTCGCGCCGGCCAGTACGATGTGATCTGCACCGTCGCCGGTGGTGGTCTGTCGGGCCAGGCCGGTGCCGTGCGTCACGGCATCTCCAAGGCTCTGACCAATTTCGAGCCGGATCTGCGCGGCGTGCTGAAGAAGGGTGGCTTCCTGACCCGCGACTCGCGCGTCGTCGAACGCAAGAAGTACGGCAAGGCGAAGGCCCGCCGCTCCTTCCAGTTCTCGAAGCGTTAACCGTTTCAATCCAGATTGCCGCGAATGCGGTGCAACCAATGTTGAAAAGGGGCGCCCATGGGCGCCCCTTTTGTGTGTTCCAGATGTCGACAGTTTGACGGAGTTTTTTGCGAAAAGTTTTGCGTGCCGACGAACAGTTTTCCAATCGGTACGTAGCTATGTTTGGTGGTGGCGGAAGCCGTCCGACCCGTAGGTGTCGGATAAGTCTTAACTAATGCCGGTGCTCCTGATGTCGCTCGATTCGTCTACGCTGTATCTGGTCGCCACCCTGGTCGCCGCGATGCTCGGGGGCATGCTGCTGTTCTTCGGACGGCACGAGAAGATCGCGGCGCTGAACTGGTGGGGATCGGCCTATCTGCTGGGCGCGGTGTCGGTTGCATTGTGGACACTGGCCGGCTCTGCGCTCGGCGCAATGCTTTCGTTGGCTTTCAACGCCGTAGGTTTCGTCGCCTGCGGCATGGTCTGGAATGCGGCACGCGTTTTCCACGGCCGCCGCTCGACCATGATCGGGGTGCTGGCGGGCGCCGTGGCCTGGATGGCCGCCATCGTCATCCTGCCGGCCGAAGCGGCGTCGCTGCGGGTCACCATCGGTGCCGCCATCGTCGCCGGCTACGCGATGCTGACCGTGCACGAATTGCTGTCCGATCGCCGCCGCTCGATGCAGGGCAAATGGCCGGCCGTCCTGGTGCCCTTCCTGCACGGCTTTGCGCTGATGCTGCCGATCCTGGTCGGCGATGTCATGCACGGCCAGAGCAGGGATTTTGCCGGCAGCATCTGGGTCACCGCCTTTGCGATCGAACTGGTGCTCTATGCGGTCGGCACCGTGTTCGTGATCTTCATGCTGGTGTCGGAGCGCGCCGTGACCGTGCACAAGGTCGCCGCGTCCTGCGATCCGCTCACCGGCCTGTTCAACCGCCGCGGCTTCGCCGAGGCCACCGCACGGATGATCGAGCGCGAGGCCAAGGCCGGCCGGCCGATCACCGTGATGATCTTCGACATCGACCATTTCAAATCGATCAATGACCGCTTCGGCCATCCGGCCGGCGACGAGGTGCTCAAGCTGTTTGCCAGCGTGCTGACCCACACGCTGCGCATCACCGATCTCAGCGGTCGCATCGGCGGCGAGGAATTCGCGGCCATGCTGCCCTGCACGTTGGAAGAGACGCTGCAGGCGGCCGAGCGCGTCCGTGAGGCGTTTGCGACCTGCGGCATCGAGGTCGATGACGCGCCGGTGGCGACCACCGTCAGCGTCGGCGTCGCCGGCGGTCCATGCGGCACCGAACTCGACGTGCTGCTCGCCGCAGCGGACACGGCGCTGTATCAGGCCAAGCGCGGCGGGCGCAATCGCGTGGAGACGGCGGAAGAGACGCCGCTGTCGCTGGAGCAGGGGCGCCGCTCCGCCGTCACCGGGATGTCGCCACCGAAGGTGCCCGTGGTGGCCCGGACCGGCGTGACCATGGGCGCGCAAACGGCAAACTAGCGGCCGCTGCAAAATCGAATCGATTTTAAAGATTCGATTTACCCTTCCGTTCCTATTGTCATCGCCATGATGACCCCGCCCAATCCCGGTTCGAATTCCTCCCTGATGATGCTCGAAGCCGCTGCCGCTTCGGCGCGATCGGGCTTCGTCTGCATGTTTTCGGACTCCGATGAATACGAGACCGCCCTAATCACCGCGCGCCGCGCCCAGGGCCGTTACGGTGCCGCCCGGCGCAGCCCGTGGCCGCTCGCCGCCTTTGTCGGCGGCTGCATCGTGATCGCCGGCACGGTCCTGCTGTTCGCCTGATCACGCGACTGCGCCTTCACCGATGCTGCGGCCTGCGGTAAAGACGACGACCGCAAAAGAGGGTCGGAAACCATGATCACGGAAATCGCACTCATCGACGTCAAGCCGGGTTCGGAAAAGGACTTCGAAGCCGCCGTCGAAAAGGCCAAGCCGCTGTTCCTGCGCGCCAAGGGCGGCGTCGGCATCGAACTGCACAAGTCGATCGAGAAGCCGTCGCGCTATCGGCTGCTGGCGAAGTGGGAGACGCTGGAAAACCACACCGTGGATTTCCGCGGTTCGCCGGACTTCGCCGAATGGCGTGCGCTGGTCGGGCCGTTCTTTGCCGCGCCGCCCGATGTCGAGCACACCGAGACGGTGCTGAAGGCTTGATCCAGTAGCCCGGGTGGAGCGCAGCGTAACCCGGGAAAGCCTGACCGCGTTACGTCAGTCCCGGATTGCGCTTCGCTCCATCCGGGCTACGGCTTTCAGGCTGCCGGCAGTAGATCCTGCGCCGAGGTCTCTTCCTTCTCGCGCACGAAATCGATGACCACCTTGACGATCGCCAGCACGGGCAGCGCCAGGGCCAGGCCCCACACGCCGAACACCACGCCGAGCAGGATCTGGAAGGCGAACAGGGTCGCGGCAGGGATGTCCAAGGCCTGGCGCTGCAGGATCGGCGTCAGCACGTAGCTCTCCATGGCGTGGACACCGAGGAACAGCACGCAGGCACTGGCCGCGGCCACCCAGCCCGAGGCGAGGCTGGCGAGCACCACGATCAGCCCCGCCAGCAGCGCGCCGAGGGTCGGAATGAAGGCGAGCAGGCCGGCCTGGACGCCGAGGATGAAGGCGCTGGGCACGCCGATCAGCATCAGCCCGATCCAGGTGACGGCGCCGACGGCGACCATGGTGATCATCTGGGCGATCAGCCAGCGCTCGAGGGTGCCGCTGATATTGTCGATGATGGTCGTCGCGGTGGCCTTGTGCCGCTGCGGCGTCAGATGCAGCAAGCCCTTGCGATAAACGCTGGGCTGGGCGGCGAAGGACAGGCCGAGAAACAGCACGATAAAGAAATTGCCCAGCGCGCCGACGGCCCCGAGGATGATCTTCACGGTCTGGCTGACGATGGCACCGCCGCTGGAGGCGATGGTGCCGGCACTCGGCAGGCTGCTGCCGCTGCCGCCGCTTGCGCCCTTGGCAAGCGCGGACGAAGGCGCCGATCCCTCCGGCTTGGCCGCCGCATCCGGCCCGCCGCCGATATTGCCGAAATCGAGATAGCTGGTGTCGATGCCGTGCTGATCGAGGAAGGATTTCACGTTGACGATCTGCGACTTCAGGGTCCCGCTCAGCACCTTGGCCTGGTCGGCGATGGTCGCGCCGCCGAGAAACACGATGCCGGCCAGCAGCGCCGCCAGCACCAGGCAGACCACCGTCAGCCGCAGCGCGTGCGGGCCGCCCATCAGCCGGCCGAACAGTTCGGTCAGCGCGTTGAGGCCGACGCCGAGCAGGATGCCGGCAAAGATCAGGAACAGCGTCGCGGAAAAATACCAGGCGAACAGCACGAAGATGGCAAAGGACACCGTGGCGATGCCGCCCACAGAAATCGCCCATGTCAGGTCGCTGCGGGTCTGAACACTGTTGTCTGGAGGCACCATCAATCCTTTATGTCGAGCAATGCGGCACTGTTTCGACAAAAGGCGCAAACATCAAGCTTTTCCGTGGGATGGAGCGGGTGCAAGCGCGCAGCGCCGCAGCGAAACCGTCCTGCGGGCCAACAAAAAAGGCGCCCCGTTGCCGGAGCGCCTTTGAAGCCGTGTCGCGTTGCAGGGCTTACTGCGAGTAGTACATGTCGAATTCCACCGGGTGCGGTGTCATTTCGTAACGCATCACCTCGGTCATCTTCAGTTCGATGTAGGCGTCGATGAAGTCGTCATCGAACACGCCGCCGTTCTTGAGGAAGCCGCGATCCTTGTCGAGGTTCTCAAGCGCTTCGCGCAGCGAACCGCAGACGGTCGGGATCGATTTCAGCTCTTCCTTCGGCAGGTCGTAGAGGTCCTTGTCCATCGCCGGACCCGGATCGATCTTGTTCTTGATGCCGTCGAGGCCGGCCATCAGCATCGAGGCGAAGCCGAGATAGGGATTGGCCATCGGGTCGGGGAAGCGGACCTCGACGCGCTTGGCCTTCGGCGAGGTGGTGTAGGGGATGCGGCAGGAGGCCGAGCGGTTGCGCGCGGAATAGGCGAGCAGCACGGGAGCCTCGTAGCCGGGGACCAAACGCTTGTAGGAATTGGTCGACGGGTTGGTGAAGGCGTTGATGGCCTTGGCGTGCTTGATGATGCCGCCGATATAATGCAGGCAGGTTTCCGAGAGGTCGGCATATTTGTTGCCGGCGAACACCGGCTTGCCGTCCTTCCAGATCGACTGGTGCACGTGCATGCCCGAGCCGTTATCGCCGTAGACTGGCTTCGGCATGAAGGTGGCGGTCTTGCCGTAGATGTGCGCGACCTGGTGGATGCAGTATTTGTAGATCTGCATCTGGTCGGCCATATAGGTCAGGGTGTCGAACTTCATGCCGAGTTCGTGCTGCGCCGACGCCACTTCGTGGTGGTGCTTCTCGACCTTGACGCCCATGCGCGCCATGGCGCCGAGCATTTCCGAGCGCATGTCCTGCACCGAGTCGACCGGCGGCACCGGAAAGTAGCCGCCCTTGGTGCGGACGCGGTGGCCGAGATTGCC
>JBEVEC010000255.1:0-25782 GCA_040512975.1 Tardiphaga sp.
CCCAGTAGAACGGCGTCTCGATGCCGAAGCCGTAATTGGTCTGGCTCGAATAGGCCGGCATCAGGAAGCCGGTCTTGCGCTTCACCGTCGGGTCGGGAGTCGAGAAATAGGGAATGTACGCGAGGGGCACACCGAAGAACTCGATGCGCGCATCCTCGAAATACATCATCTTTTCGGTCTGGTCGTGGATGATGCGCGCACCCTTGACCTGCCACAGCGGCGGCTTCTTCGGATCGTCCTTACAGGCGGCGCAGGCTGTGTACACGCCGTTCTGGAACACCGTGTAATTGCCCTCGGTGCGGTCGGCGCGGGTCGCCGCCATGCGCGTGGCGTCCGCGGTGTCGACGCGCAGCGAATCGACGAAGCCGTCGCGGTAATCGTCCGACAGGTCGAGCAGGTTGGCATAGGTGATCTTGCCGTCGGCGTCCGTCATCCGGACATTGCCTTCGGCGTGCAGCCGCTTGGACTTCTGGTCGTAGATGACCTTGTCCGCCTCGACCGAGGTGCCGTTGTAGAACATCTGCACGTTGCCGACGGCGGCGACGCGCGAGTTGTTGTAGTCGTAATTGACCTCGGTGGCCTGCACCAGCATCTGCCCGGTCTGCGCCGCCGGAGGCGGCTTCGGACGGGTATGCGGGGCGTTATAGGTGAAACCTTGCGCCGATGCCGGCGTTGACCCGACGACGCACACTGTCGCGACGGCCATGGCGGTCGCCAAAGCAGGGGCCATGAAGGCAGACGTGCGGGACCGATCGCTGCGGCAGGTCATGCACAGGCCAGCAAACATGCGGTCTCGGAGGGCGGCGAAAACGGCCACTATCCGTCCTCCAGGTACAACAAGGCCAAAAAGCCGGTGAGGCCGCCCACACACACAGGCAGCCACGCCGCAGCAATCGGATGCATCAACTCAGCCTTGCTCAAATCTTCCGTAACTTTCGACAGAACGTAGAGCAGAAACCCTGCCGCCACGCCACTCAAAACCATCTTCTGGACGCCGCCCATCCGGAAGAACCGGAGGCTCACGGAAGCGGCCAGCATGACCATTGCGACCAGCAAAAACGGCTGTGCAATGAGTTTATGGTACTGCAGCCGGTAGCCCGCCGTCGCCAATCCCGAGCTCTCCGACGATTTGATATACGAAGGAAGTTGCCAAAATGACACTGTTTCGGGGGTCGAAAAACTGTTCCGGACCTGCAAGGCGGTCAGGCTAGTGGCAAGATACAGGGTGTCCTGCTCCACGGCCGGCGAATCGAGGGTGTAACGGCGCACGCCCTTGAACAGCCAGCGGCCGGGCTCCAGCGACGCCTCGCGGGCCTCGATGCGCTCGACGAACTGGGACTCGGTGTCGAAACGGAACACGGTCAACCCGGTCAAGCGGATGCCCTGCTGCTCGCTGCGCGCGGCATTGATGATGGCCGCACCTTCGCTGTTGACCTGGTTGATCCAGAAACCCGATGCGTCCTGCACGCCGCCGCCGGGGGCGTCGCCGAACATCTGGGCTTCCATGCGCTTGGATTCCTCGCGCAGATTGGCCGACATCGGGTTGTAACCCACCGTCGCCAGGATCCCGAGTATGAGCGCGCTGGCCAGCGCAGGGGAGATGAACTGCCACGCCGAGACCCCCGCGGCGCGCGCCACCACCAGCTCGAGCCGGCGCGACAGCGCCAGGTAGCAGGTCATGGCGCCGATCAGGATGCAGAACGGCATCATCTTCTCGAGCAGCTGCGGCACCCGGTAGAGCGAAGTCTGCGCCACCGTCAGCGCCGACACCGAGGCAAGCCCCGAGGTCCGGCGCACCATCTCGATGTAATCGACCAGCACCAGCAACAGGAAGATGCTGGCGAACACGCCGATGGCGGCGACCAGGAAGCGGCCGGCGAAATAACGGCCGATGGTGTTGGTGACCATGCTCATGCGGTGGCCGGCGGTCTGGTGAGACGCAGCAGGCGCAAGATGCGCGCGTTCGATCGGTTGATGGCTTCGACCAGCTTGGCCGGCGGTTCGATCACGATACCGGCGGCGACGATCCAGATGCTGACGCCGATGGCCGCGAAAAGCATGAGGTATTGGATCAGCGCGGCATAGTCCGATTTCGCCGCCATCACCGACAGGGCGAAGCCCGCCATGCGCAGCCCGAACACCGCGGCGATGGCGCCGCCCATGGAGAAGTTGCGGCTCTGGCGCGTTGTTCGCGGCGAGCCCAGGAAGGCGAAAGTCAGCGCGGCAAAGGCCAGCGGGTAGAGCGGTCCCATGAAACGGTCGTGCATTTCAGCGTTGAACTGGCGCGGCATGGCCATGAAGATCGGATCGTTTTTCGGCGGCGCCATCAATTCCCACAGATATCGCTCGCGGATGCCATAGGTCACGTCTGCGCTACGATTCGAGAATTTCGACATGTCGAAGGCATAGCGGCCGAAGGCCACCATCGCGGGATCGGTCTTGCCGATTTCGAAGCGCTGCAGGTTGCCGTCCTCGAGGATCAGGAACGACCCGTCGGCGTTTTTCAGCACCGTGCCGTGGTCGGCGATAATGGTGACGCGCTCCTTGGGATCGCGGCGGTCGTCGACGAAGATGCCGACCAGGAGGCCGCCGGGCTGGCGCTCGCGGATGCGCATCGTGAGATTCTGATCCAGCTGGGCGAAGCGGCCGGGTTGCAGGATGTTGGTCAGCACGTCGGCGGTGATCTCGGCGTCCCAGCGCTTCAGCCGCCGCATGCCGTCCGGCGCGAGATAGGAGCCGATAAAAGCGACCAGCAGCGACACCGCGATGGTGGCGTAGAGAAACGGCAGGAATAGCCGCAGCGGCGACAGGCCGGCGGCGTTCATGACGATGATCTCGGAGTCGGTCGCCAGCTTGGTAAGGGTGTGCGACACCGCGATCATCAGCGCGATCGGCGCGATGATCAGCACGAGAACGGGAATGGCAAGACCGGTGATACCCAGGAAGGTCAGAATGGTCTGACCCTGGCTCGTCATCAAATCGATTCCGCGCAACGCCTGGGTGATCCAGATCACGCCCGTCAGGCTGACCAGAACCACCGCAAACGACGCCAGCGTCGTGCGGAAGATATATCTGTCGATAGACCCCATTGGTCCGAACGATCCCCGTCTCCGATCGCAAGACTGCCAGGCTCGCCCATCCCGTTTCAGGGATTCCCCAGGGCGCACCGGCATCTCGCGATGATGATGACACTTACCATCTCTTTGATTGGTCAACAAAATGGCCGCGCGATGGCTCGCCCGATATATGGTTAATAATGTGACTGTTGTGGCTGTTTGGTCACTGGAACGTGCGGGGTCAGGGACCGGGCGGTAGGTGAGGGTGCCGAATGGACACATCGGGACACGGTGAGTGCCACGGCCGAGGCCCCAGCATCACTGGGCTACCCGCCGGCGCGGGTGAGGGCCGTTTGTGTTTTCAAATTGGCATGCGGCTGAAGCTTTTCGCCACACGCGACTTGACGCATCGGTCTGCGACGACAACAAAACACCCGACCCGCCGCAGCCCTGCGCGACATCCCGATTCTGGAGGACATCCCATGCCCGACGCCGTCAAGGTCGGCTTCGTTCCGTTTTCGACTGCGGCCCGCGGGACCCTCGTGGTGTTCTGCGACGACGCCCTGAAATTCGGCCCCGCCACCACCAAGGCCCTCGGCGAGGCCGCGGCATCGGTCAAGCGCGCCGCAACCGCCGGCCAGTTCAAGGGCAAGTCCGCCTCCGCCCTCGACATCCTCGCGCCGCAGGGCCTGCAGGCGGCGCGCCTGATCGTGATCGGCGCCGGCAAGCCGAACGATTTGAAGGAAATCGACCTGCTGAAATTCGGCGGCGTGACCGCGGGCAAAGTCGGCGCCGGCCCCGACGCGGTGACGGTGATGGCCGAACTGCCGGGCGGCGCCATGACCCCCGAGCAGACGGCGTCGATCGCCTCGGGCATATTGCTGCGGGCCTACAAATTCGACCGCTACAAGACGAAGAAGAAGGACGGCGACGAGGCCACCGGGACCATCGCGGTCTCGCTAGCCGTCGGCGACGTCGCCGCGGCCAAGAAGGCTTTCACGCCGGACAACCACATCGTCGACGGCGTGGTGCTGGCCCGTGAACTCGTCAACGAGCCGCCGAACGTGCTGTTTCCGGCGGAATTCGCCCGCCGCGCCAGCGAATTGAAGAAGCTCGGCGTCGAGGTCGATGTGCTCGACGTCAAGGCGATGGAAAAGCTCGGCATGGGTGCGCTGCTCGGCGTGTCGCAGGGCTCGGTGCGGCCGGGCCGCATGGTGATCATGCAGTGGAACGGCGGCAAGAAGAACGAGCAGCCGGTCGCTTTCGTCGGCAAGGGCGTGACCTTCGACACCGGCGGCATCTCCATCAAGCCGGCCGGCAGCATGGAAGACATGAAGGGTGACATGGGCGGCGCCGCCTGCGTCGTCGGCCTGATGCACGCACTGGCGGGCCGCAAGGCCAAGTGCAATGTCATCGGCGCCATCGGCATTGTCGAGAACATGCCGGACGGCAACGCGCAGCGCCCGGGCGACATCGTGACCTCGATGTCCGGCCAGACCATCGAGATCATCAACACCGACGCCGAAGGCCGCCTCGTGCTGGCCGACGTGCTCTGGTACGTCGCCAAGAAGTACAAGCCGAAATTCATGGTCGATCTGGCGACGCTGACCGGCGCCATCATGGTTGCGCTCGGCACCGAATATGCCGGCATGTTCTCCAACAATGACGAATTGGCCGAACGGCTGTCCGCCGTCGGCCTCACCACCGGCGAACGCGTCTGGCGCATGCCGCTGGGTCCCGAATACGACAAGCAGATCGACTCGCAATTCGCCGACATGAAGAACACCGGCACGCGCAACGGCGGCTCCATCACCGCCGCCCAGTTCCTGCAGCGCTTCGTCGACGACACCCCGTGGGCCCATCTCGACATCGCCGGCACCGCCATGGGCGCGCCAAAGACCGACATCAACCAGAGTTGGGGATCGGGCTACGGCGTGCGACTGCTCGACCGCCTCGTGGCCGACTATTACGAGAGCAAGAAATAGGGCCGGGCAGGGACGCCATGACCGAGGTCCTGTTCTACCATCTGCAGAACATGACGCTGGAAAGCGTGCTTCCGCCCCTGCTCGAAAAGTCCATCGAGCGCGGCTGGCGGGTTGTGGTGCAATCCACTTCGGAGGAACGCGCCGATGCGCTCGACGCGCATCTGTGGACCTATCGCGACGATTCGTTTCTGCCGCACGCCACCTGGCGCGTGGCGGATGCGGCGGAACAGCCGATCGTGCTGGCGATCGAGGACAGCAATCCGAACGGCGCGCAGGTCCGGTTCCTTGTGGACAGCGCGCCGGTACCGGCCGATGCCGATGGCTATGAGCGCATGGTTCTGGTCTTCAACGGGGACGATGAGGATGCGCTCGCGGCGGCGCGGGCGGCCTGGACGGCCTGCAAGGCCAGGGGTTTTGCCGCGACCTACTGGCAGGCGGACGACCGCGGCCGCTGGCAGAAGCGTAGTTAGCAACGGCACAAATTAATGATAAATGTAACTTTCCGGCGCCCGCTCGGGCGTGGTGTCACGGTGGCGCCGCAAATAAATGATGCTACGGGCGCCTGACACATGGCGGGGATTGCGTTGATTGTGCGACATCAAAAGCTTTATCGCACCGGCCTTTATCGCGCCGGTTTGCTTGCCACACTGATTGCGGCGCCGCTGCTCGCCGGCTGCGCGGGCGCCGGCGGTGACATGTTCCAGAGCGATCTGCTGTCGAAGGACGCCGACTGGTTCTCGCGGCCGGGGCGTGTCTTCGTCCGCAACGTCTCGATCGAGGCGCCGCCGTTGTCGCCGAACGAGGCGGTCGGTCCGCAGGATCTGATTTCGGCCGAGGGCGCGTGCCCGGGCATGGCACCGCGTAGCGACGCCAGCGCGCTTGCCGAGGGGGCGCCGGCCGCAGGCGGCGTGGTGGCGCTCGGTCACACCGAATGCGACGTCGCGCGTGGCGCGGGTGCGCCCGACAATGTCAATCTGTCGTCCAATCCCCGCGGCGACCGCGTCGCGGTGCTGACCTATTCCCGCGGCCCCCGCGCCGGCGTCTATACCTTCACCGGCGGCCGCCTGACCATGGTCGAAGGCAACCCCGCCGCGGCGCCGGTGGCGAAGCCGACCCGCGCCAAGTCGAAGAAGCGCGCGACGAGCTGAGCGGCACTCATCGCCGCAGGATGAGTTTCGCTTCGGCGCCTCGGCGCCGGGGCTCTATCCATCCTGTTGCAATTCGATCCCGAAGCTTTCATGCAGGCCGCGGCGTCCTGCGCCGGTCAGGCTGACCGCGCGGCTATCCCGCTGCCGCTTGAACCAGCCGCGCGCGTGACAGCAACGCCAGATTTCCGCGCCGACATGGCCGCCGATATGGAAGCGCCGCTCGCTCCAGTCGAGGCATGCGCGGCAGAAAATCCGCCGCCCGGCGGCCGCCTCCGACAGGTCTGCGCCGAAGTCCGCCAGGAAACGTCCTCCGGCTTCGGTGACTTCACCGCCATCACAACTGAAGGCCACGAGGCGCCTTGCGGCCATTGCATCGGCAATCGCCACACCGACCGCGCCGGCGAGGTGATCGTAGCAGGTCCGCGCGAAACGCGTCGCATCGTCATGGGCCGATCGCGGCCGATAGCGCGGCGGCATATCGATCGCGGCCACAGCGGAGATGCTTTCCAGCATTCGCGCGACGAGCGGCGAGGCGATCCGGTAGTAGCGATTGCGGCCGCTCGCGGTGACGGCGAGCAACCGTGCGTCGGTCAGTTGCGCAAGATGACCGCTCGCCGTCGGCCGCGTGATATGCGCGATGTCGGCCAGTTCGCTGCTGGTCAACGCTTGCCCGCCCATCAGCGCCGCCAGCATCGTGGCCCGCGCGGTGTCGCCGACCAGGGCCGCAACTTCCACCATGTTCGCTGCTGTCGTCATACCGAAAACTATCGCCCTCGAAGCGGCTGCTGCAAGCGCCGACAGTTCGGTGCCCACCGAACCGTCGTCGCTCGCTTCCGGTCTAGCCTGACGGCGCATCTGAGGGAGAGCACCATGCAGAGACTTCGCGTCGAACCTATCTCGGCCTATCTGGAACGCTACCGGAACGGCCCCGCGGTCCATCCCGTCGCGGTGGCGAACGGCTTCGTGTACCTGGCCGGCCTGCCGCCATTCGATCCGGAAACCGGCGACATCAAACCGCTGCCATTCGAGCGCCAGGCCGAACTGGTGCTGCTGCAGATGAAGTCCTGTCTCGAGGCGGCGGGGGCGTCGTTGGCCGGTGTGATCAAGTGCAATGTCTATTGCACACCGGATCCAACGCATTTCGCCCGCTTCAACGCCGTCTACGACCGCGTCTTCGCGGATCACCAGCCGCCGCGCATCTTCATGCACGTGCCGTCGTGGCCGGGGCCGTTCGATGTCGAGGTCGACTGCGTGGCCGTCGTCGACAGACCATGATCGCGGCGGCTGTCGGGCCTCCTATTGCGAGCTTGCTTCCAGCCATTGCTCTTCGGCGCGGGCGAGGGCGTTGGCGGCGGCGGCGCGGGCCTTGGTGAGCTGGGTCGCCTGTTTGGGGTCTTTCCTGAACAGGTCGGGCAGCGCCAGTGCCGTGTCGATCTTGGCGATGATGCCGGTGATGCGCTCCATCTCGGCTTCGGCCTCGGCGACCTGTTGCTTGGGCGACGCCTTCTTTTCCTTCGGCTTCGCCGGTTTGTCGCGTTCGCCGCTGCGTTCGCCATTGCCGCGTTCGCGCCCGGCGCCGCGCATCCCGCGGGACTGCATCACCACCTTGCGGTAGTCGTCGAGATCGCCGTCGAAATTGGTCACGGTCTTGTCGGCGACCACCCAGAGCTGGTCGGCGCAGGCTTCGATCAGATAGCGATCATGGGACACCATGATCACCGCGCCGGGATACTCGTTGATCGCCTCGGCGAGTGCCGCGCGGCTGTCGATGTCGAGATGGTTGGTCGGCTCGTCCAGGATGATCATGTTGGGGCCGAAGAAGGTCGCGAGGCCGAGTAGCAAACGCGCCTTCTCGCCGCCCGACAGGCTCTTCACCGTGGTGTCGCCGGCCTTGCCGGAGAAGCCGATGGCGCCGACGCGGGCGCGCACCTTGCTCTCCGGCGCCTCCGGCATCAGTTTGCGCACGTGGTCGTAAGGCGACTGCTCCATCACCAGCTCGTCGAGCTGATGCTGCGCGAAATAGGCGATCGACAATTTGTCGGCGCGGGTGATCGATCCGGAAAACGGCGCCAGCTTGTTGGCCAAGAGCTTCACCAGCGTCGACTTGCCGTTGCCGTTGGAGCCAAGCAGGGCGATGCGGTCCTCGGTGTCGATGCGCAGCGTAACCTTGTTGAGCACCGGCTTGCCGGGCTCGTAGCCGACCGAGACATTGTCGACGGCGAGGATCGGCGGCGACAGGATCTTTTCCGGCGCAGGGAAGGTGATCTCGCGAACGTCCTGGCTCACCAGCGCCGAGATCGGCTTCATGCGCTCCAGCATCTTGACGCGCGACTGCGCCTGGCGGGCCTTGGACGCCTTGGCCTTGAAGCGGTCGACGAAGTCCTGCAGCCGCTTGCGCTCGGCTTCCTGGCGCTTGACGTTCTTGGCGTCGAGCGCCTCCTTGTTGGCGCGGAACTCCTCGTAATTGGTGTAAGTGCCGCGATAATGCGTCAGCTTGCCACGGTCGAGATGGAGGATCTCGTTCACCGAGGTGTCGAGCAGGTCGCGGTCATGGCTGATGACGATGACCGTGCGCGGATAATTGGCGAGGTGATCCTCCAGCCACAGGGTGCCCTCGAGATCGAGATAGTTGGTCGGCTCGTCGAGCAGCAGCAGGTCGGGTGCGGAGAACAGCGTCGCGGCAAGCGCCACGCGCATGCGCCAGCCGCCGGAGAATTCCGAGCACGACCGCAACTGGTCCTCGGCGGAGAAACCAAGGCCGTTCAGGATCGCCGCAGCGCGGGCGGGGGCCGAATGCGCGTCGATGTCCACCAGCCGGGTCTGGATCTCGGAGATGCGATCGGGGTCCATCGCGGTGTCGGCTTCCGCGAGAAGAGCATGGCGCTCGACGTCCGCCTTGAGAACCACCGAGATCAGGCTGTCCGGCCCGTCCGGCGCTTCCTGCGCCAGGCTGCTGATGCGCCAGCGCGGCGGCATGGAAATGCTGCCGGTTTCGGTGGCAAGGTCGCCGCGGATCGCATGGAAGAGGGTGGATTTGCCGACGCCGTTGCGGCCGATGAAACCGACGCGGGCGCCTGGTCCGATCTGCACCGTGCTTTGATCGATCAGCAGGCGTCCGGCGATCCGGATCGAGATATCGTTGATGGAGAGCATGCGCGGTTCTCACCGCTGCGACCTGCAAACGCAACCCCCATTCCGGGGAAACGGCGTCAACCGCCGTTGCGCTCGCGGCGTTCCAATTCCTGCAGCAGCGATTGAAGATGCCCCGGGAGACCTTCTTCGGCAGCAGGGGTATCCCGACGCAGGCGCGCACCAATGGCATTAACGATGGCCGCACTGGTCACGCGGTCGATTTGCTCTTCGCCATCATGGGTCGACAGGTTCCGCATCGTCGTTCCGCATGCTCGTTGCAGTTGAGGGACGCTGGGACAAGTCAGATGTGACCAAATTGTTTCCCAATGAATCCATTGAGCACGATTTGAGTCAAAATTGAATGAAGATGACGCCCGCCGCAGGGCGGCGGGCGTCATCGACATGGGCTGCCTTTAATAGCAGCGGTTGATCAGGCGAAAGCGCGGTCCCCACGGGGTCGGCACCACCCGGCGCACCACGCAACCGCCGCCGCCGTAGTAGGCCGGACCGCCGACAAAGCGGGGACCGCCCCAGCCGCGGTGAAAGCCGCCGCCGTGCCAGCCGCCATGGCCGCCATGCCAGCCACCATGACCGCCGTGCCACCCCTGGGCCGAGGCCGCCGTCGGCGACAGCGCAGCTGCGCCCAGGGCTGCTGCAGCGGCCAGGGTCAACGCAATCTTGCGGAACATCATCATCTCCTCCAGTTCGTTCCCGGGGACAATGTTGCGCCGGGATCATGCAGCAAGCCTATCGCCGTGAAACTGAACCGATGCGTTCTGGCGGTTTCAGAAATGGTTCATGTAGGTGACATCTTCGCCATAATTGACGTTCGGAGCGACCACATGGCGGGCGCTGGCGCGGCCTGCGGCATTTAGACTGATCGCTTGCCGTTCCGGAACGGCGTCGATATAAGCCGCCATCTTCCAGCGACTGCTATTCAAGGACAAATCATGGCCATCGAGCGCACCTTTTCGATCCTCAAGCCCGACGCGACCGAGCGCAATCTGACCGGTGCGATCAACGCGCTGATCGAAAAGGCCGGCCTGCGGATCATCGCGCAGAAGCGCATCCGCATGACCCGCGAACAGGCCGGCACGTTCTACGCCGTGCACAAGGAACGCCCGTTCTTCGGCGAACTCGTCGACTTCATGACCTCCGGCCCGGTGGTCGTTCAGGTGCTGGAAGGCGAGGGCGCGATCCTCAAATATCGTGACGTGATGGGCGCAACGGACCCGTCGAAGGCCGCCGAAGGCACGATCCGCAAGTCGCACGCCAAGTCGATCGGCGAGAACTCGGTGCATGGTTCGGACGCCCCGGAAACCGCCGCGATCGAAATCGCGCAGTTCTTTGCCGGCAACGAGATCGTCGTCTAACGACGCCTCGCGCGCGCATCTGCGCTAAATAACTGGTGCGGCGCGCGGGGGCGCGCCGCAATCGGCGAAAGCCGGTAGGAAACTTCGACCGACAGGGGGGCGCTCAGTGGACTGGTTGCTGCACATCTTCGATCCGGCCACGATCAAGTCGGTCATCGTTCAGTTTCAAACCGAAATGCAGCAGCCGGCATTCTGGCTCGCCGTCGGCAAGATCATCTGGATCAACGTGCTGCTGTCCGGCGACAACGCGCTGGTGATCGCACTGGCCTGCCGCGGCCTGGAGCCCAAGCAGCGGCTGTGGGGCATGATCCTCGGCGCCGCCGCCGCTGTCATCCTGCGCATTATCTTCACCGGCATCGTCGCGTCGCTGATGGAATTGCCGTACCTGAAGCTGGTCGGCGGCCTTGCGCTGATCGTGATTGCGGCAAAGCTTCTGGTTCCGGAGCAGGAGGACGAGGATGGCGTCAAGGCCGCCTCGCATCTGTGGGCCGCGGTGCAGATCGTGGTTGTCGCCGATATCGTCATGAGTCTCGACAACGTCATCGCCGTGGCCGCCGCCGCCAATGGCAGCGTCCCGCTGCTGATCCTCGGCCTCGCCATCAGCGTTCCCCTGATCGTCGCCGGCGCCGCCCTGATCATGGCACTGCTGACGCGTCTGCCGGTGCTGGTCTGGCTCGGCGCCGCGCTGCTGGGGTGGGTCGCCGGCGAAGTCATCGCCACCGACCCTGCGGTGCTGCCGATGCTGCATCGCCTGTTCGCAGGCGGGATGGGCGCAGGCCTCGACAACCTGATGTCGTCGCTCGGCCTTGCCACGCGCTTCACCGGCAACGGCAGCGGCGGCGAGATCGTCTGTGGTTTGCTCGGTGTCGTCGTCGTGCTGGTCGCGGGCACGCTGTGGCGCCGGCGCAGCCAGGCCGCACATGTAGGGCAGGCGGTCTGACGGCCGCTCCCCGTGTCGACTGCGCGCCATCAGGATGCGTGCATTGCGTCAGCTTGGTGTTGTCGCCGCGAATTCCGTGAGGTAGCTTCGCCGTTAAGTGGAATACAATTCCGCAAAACGGGATGGCGGCGCACACGGGAGGTCTAACGGACCTATCCCCGCAAGTTGCGTCGCCGTGAGGAAACGCATCATGGGACGACGGTCGGAACGACTCAGCAAACAAGGCATGCTCGCCAGCGATCTGGCCGGCGACGGCGACGTGATCCAGGTGGTGTCGCGCGCCTTCGACATCCTGCGATGCTTCGAGGGGCACGATACCCGGCTCGGCAATCTTGAAATCGCCAACCGCTGCGGCCTGCCGCGTTCCACGGTCTCGCGTTTGACGCATACGCTGACGCGCATGGGCCAGCTGGCTTATCTCCCGGGTGACCAGAAGTATCGCATCGGCTCGAGCGCCGTTGCCATGAGCGCGTCAATGACGCGCGGGTTGCAGGTGCGCAACCTGATCCGGATGAAGCTGCAGGACGTCGCCGACCAGATCCCGGGCACCATCGGTTTCACCATCCCCGACCGTTTCCACATGGTCTATCTCGAATATGCCCGCGCCGAGCACGCGCTGGGGCTGCATTCGACCACCGGCAGCCGGCTGCAGATCGGCCGCACCGCCGCGGGCCATGCCTATGTCGCGGCACTCGATGAGGATGTCGGCAACGCGCTGATCAACGAGTTGGCGCGCGAGATGCCCGACGACGCCAAGATCCTCCGCGGTGCCGTCGCGGCCAATCGTGCGTCGCTGCGCGACAACGGCTACGTCATCACCACCGGGCTGTTCACGCCGCATATCAATGGCATCGCCACACCGATCTGGTCGCCGCAGTACCAGACCTTTGTGGTCGTCACCATCGGCCTGCTGTCGGCGATGTATGACGAACAGCGCCTGCAGGACGAGGTCGCGCCGGTGCTGCTCGAACTCAGCGAGACCATCAACCAGATGGTCCAGAATGCCGACAGCGGGCTGACCAGCACGCCGCGTCCCGACGCGTCTTCGGCGATCGCCGCGAAGCGGCTGCTTGCGGAGAATGCGCATGACGTGGAAGCCGGAACTGGACGATCTCGCCCGGCGCACAGCGTTCGCGCAGGAGATGGGCGGGGCTGACAAGGTCGGGCGCCAGCACGACCAGGGCCGGCTGACGGTTCGCGAGCGGATCGACCGGCTGAGCGATCCCGGCAGTTTCCACGAGGTCGGCGCCATTGCCGGCATCGGTGACTATGACGCCGATGGCGAGTTGACGCGGCTGACGCCGGCGAACTGCGTGTTCGGCCGCGCCCGGATTGACGGGCGCACAATCGTGGTGGTCGGCGACGACTTCACGGTGCGCGGCGGCTCGGCCGATGCCTCGATCGCGGCCAAGCCGCTGATGGCCGAGGAAATGGCGCACGACCTCCGGCTGCCGATCGTCCGCATCATCGAAGGCTCCGGCGGCGGCGGCTCGGTGAAGACCATCGAGACCAAGGGCGCCGCCAATCTGCCTGGCGGCGTCGGCGGCACGCGCTGGTACTGGTACACGACCGCCAATCTGGCGCAGGTGCCGGTGGTCGGGCTCGGTCTCGGCTCCGTCGCGGGCCTGGGTGCCGCGCGGCTCGCCGCCAGCCATTATTCGGTGATGACGAAGAACTCGGCGATGTTTGTCGCAGGTCCCCCGGTGGTGGCGCGGCTCGGGCCATCGCTAGAGAAGAAGGAACTGGGCGGCGCCGACATCCAGACCCGCGCCGGCGGCGTCGACCACGCGGTGGACACGGAAGAGGAGGCCTTTGCCTGCGCGCGGCGCTTCCTGTCCTATCTGCCGTCCTCGGTCCACGAATTGCCGCCGAGGGTGCGCAACGCCGACGATCCGGAGCGGGCCGAGCCGTTCCTCCGCGACGCCGTGCCGCGCGACCGCAAGCAGGTCTACAAGATGCGGCCGATCATCGAGGCGGTGGTCGACCGTGGTTCATTCTTCGAAATGGCCGCGAATTTCGGCCGTCCGGTCATCGCCGGATTCGCCCGTCTGCACGGCCGCGCGGTGCTGGTGCTGGCCAGCGATCCATTTCACGTCGGCGGCTCGTGGACCGCTGACGCCTGCCAGAAGGTGGTGCGCTTCGTCGATCTCGCCGAGACCTTCCATCTGCCGGTGGTCTATCTGATGGATTGCCCGGGCTTCATGATCGGCCTCGACGCCGAGCGCGCCGGCACCATCCGCCACGGCGTGCGCGCGATGGCGGCGGTGAACCAGAGCACCGTGCCTTGGTGCACCGTCATCATCCGCAACGCCTTCGGCGTCGCCGGCGTGGTGCACCAGCCGGCCAACCGTTTCTCCATGCGCTACGCCTGGCCGTCCGCCACCTGGGGCTCGCTGCCTCTCGAAGGCGGCATCGAGGCGGCGTACCGCGCCGAGATCGAAAGCGCTGACGATCCCAAGGCCAAGCAGCAGGAGATCGAAGACCGGCTCAACAAACTGCGCTCGCCGTTTCGCACTGCGGAGAAGTTCTGGGTCGAGGAGGTGGTCGATCCGATGAAGACGCGGTCGCTCCTGTGCGAGTTCGCACGACTCGCAGAGCCGCTGCGGACGGCCGGGCCGTCACGGCTGGCAATGCGGCCGTGACCCGGTTTAAGTCGTCCGGCCAGTCTCCCAAGGCGGCACTTACATCTTCCGCAGCAGCACGCTGGCGTTGACCCCGCCGAAGCCGAAGCCGTTGGACAGGACGTGCTCGATGGCCATCGGGCGGGCCTTGGCGCTGACGATGTCGATGCCCTCCGCGGAGGGATCGGGGTTGTCGTAATTGAGCGTCGCGGGAGCGATCTGGTCGCGCAGCGCCAGGATCGCGTAGACGGCCTCGAGGCCGCCGGCGGCGCCGAGCAAATGGCCGGTGGCGGATTTGGTCGAGGTCACCGCGACGCTGTTGTTGGTTCCGAAGATGGTCTTGATGGCCTCGAGTTCGCCGTGGTCGCCGACCGGCGTCGAGGTGGCGTGGGCGTTGAGGTGCTGCACGTCCGAGGCGGCAATGCCGCCCTGCGCCAGCGCGATTTCCATTGCGCGCTTGGCGCCGTCGCCGTCTTCGCGGCCGGCGGTGAGGTGGAAGGCGTCCGACGTGGTGCCGTAGCCGATGATCTCGGCGATCGGCTTGGCGCCGCGCGCCAGTGCATGCTCGAGTTCCTCGATCACGAGGATGCCGGCGCCTTCACCCATGACAAAGCCGTCGCGGTCGCGGTCGAACGGACGCGAGGCGCGCTCGGGCGTGTCGCCGAAATCCGTCGACAGCGCACGCGCCGCGGCAAAGCCGCCGAGGCTGACGCGGTCGATGCAGGATTCCGCGCCGCCGGCGATGGCGACGTCGGCCTCGCCGGAACGGATCAGCCGCACGGCGTCGCCGATGGCCTGCACGCCTGCGGCACAGGCGGTGACCGGGGCGCCGAGGGCGCCCTCAAAACCATGGCGAATTGAGACGTGACCGGCGGCGAGATTGACCAGGAACGACGGCACCGTGAACGGTGACAGCCGGCGAATGCCCTTGGTGTCGGTGGTGCGAACGGCGTCGGCAATGGCCGGAAAGCCGCCGATGCCGGAGCCGATGATGGTCGCGGTGAGCTGCTTGGCGCGCGCGTCCTGCGGCGCCCAGCCGGCCTGCGCGATCGCTTCGTCCGCCGCCATCAGTGCGAACATGATGAAGCGGTCCATCTTCTTCTGATCTTGGCGCGGCGCCGCCTTGCCCGGATCGAAGCCGCCCTCGGGATCGTCCGCAATATCCGGAACCTGGCCGCCGACCTTGGCGGCGAGATCTGCGGTCACCGCGTCGGGCAGACGCCGGATGCCGGATTGCCCGGCCAGCAGCCGCGACCAGTTGGTCTCGACGCCGCATCCGAGCGGAGAAACGGCACCCATTCCTGTGACGACAACGCGGCGCATGCTTTAGGTCCCGTCTTCCAATTGGCGATGCATTGCATATCGGGACAGAATCAAGCCGCCGCAACCTTCTTGTCGCGCGAAATACCGAGCACGATCACCGCAGCGACGATGCACAGCGCACCTGCAGCAAAGAATGCCGGCAAATAGCTCAGCAAGACCGTGCGCGACAAGCCGGCGCCGAACGCCGCGGTGGCAGCGCCGAGCTGATGCCCGGCAAAAATCCAGCCGAACACCAGGCCCGCGCGCTCCGGACCGAATTTCGCGGCGGTGAGTCGCACCGTGGGGGGCACGGTGGCGATCCAGTCGAGGCCATAGAACATCGCAAACAGCGACAGGCCGTAGAACGAGAAGTCGGTGAACGGCAGCGCCAGCAGCGACAGGCCGCGCAGGCCATAATACCAGAACAGCAGATAGCGGTTGTCGTAGCGGTCTGACAGCCAGCCCGACGCGATGGTGCCGACGAAGTCGAACACACCCATCGCTGCGAGCAGGCCCGCGGCCTGCACTTGGGGGATGCCGAAATCGAGGCACATGGGAATCAGGTGGACCTGCACCAGGCCATTGGTGGAGGCGCCGCAGATGAAAAAGGTCGCGAACAGGATCCAGAACACCTTCGTCTGCGCGGCATCGCGCAGCGCGCCGAGTGCTGCGGCCATGATCGGCGCGTGGCTGACGGCGGGTGCGATCACCGGTTCGGTGCTGGTGTCGCCATAGGGACGTATACCGAGATCGCTGGGGCGGTCGCGCATCACCAGCAGGACGCCGACGGCGGCAACGGCGAGCATCACGCACATCAGCGCCAGCGCCCAGCGCCAGTCGGACTTTTCGGTGATTTGGGCGAGGATCGGCAGGAAGATCAGCTGGCCGGTCGCGGCGCTGGCCGTGAGGATGCCGACCACAAGGCCGCGGCGCGCATTGAACCAGCGCGAGGCGACGGTGGCGCCGAGCACCAGCGCGGTCATGCCGGTGCCGATGCCGACGGTGACGCCCCACAGCAGCATCAACTGCCAGACCTGCGTCATGCCAAGCGACAGCAGCAGGCTGGCGACCACCACCAGCAGGGCCGACAGCGTGACGTTGCGCAGGCCGTAACGGTTCATCAGGGCCGCGGCGAACGGCGCCATCAATCCGAACAGCACGAAGCGGATCGACATTGCCGAGGAGATCTCGGCGGTGCTCCAGCCGAATTCCTTCTGCAGCGGCACGATGAAGACCCCGGGCGCGCCGACTGCGGCGGCGCTGACCAGCGCGGTGACGAAGGTCACCGCGATCATCGCCCATCCGTAATGGATGTTGCGGCGGGCGAGGGCGGTGGAAAGCCATCCGGAGATCATGAAGCGTCCTGTCAGGTGATGCGGCCGTCCCAGCGGCTTCGCTGTGACGGGACTGAGCGTATAGATGAAAGCGAGCTTAGTGAACGATGCGCTCGATGGCGATCGCAGTGGCTTCGCCGCCGCCGATGCACAGCGCGGCGACGCCGCGCGTGAGGCCGCGGGCCTCCAGTGCGTGCAGCAGGGTCACGACCAGCCGCGCGCCGGTGGCGCCGATCGGATGACCGAGCGCGCAGGCGCCGCCATTGACGTTGAGCTTGTCGCGGGGAATGGCGAGGTCGCGCGCTGCGGCCATCGGCACCACCGCAAAGGCCTCGTTGATCTCGAACAGGTCGACGTCACCGACGGCCCAGCCGACCTTGTCGAGCAGCTTGCGGATCGCCGGGATCGGCGCGGTGGTGAACCACTGCGGCTCCTGGCTGTGCGCGGCATGGCCGCGGATGACGGCGAGGGAGGGCATTCCCTCGCGATCGGCCAGCGACCGCGATGCCAGCAGCAGCGCGGCGGCGCCGTCGGCATTGGCGGAGGAGGCGGCCGGGGTGATGGTGCCGTTGCTGCGGAACGCCGGCTTGAGATTCGGGATCTTGGCCGGATCGACCTTCAAGCGGATGTTCGTCATTGCCGATCTCGCGCGGACCGGCCTTGTCGACCATGGTGATCGGCGCGATCTCGGCCCTGAAGGCGCCGCTCTCGACGGCATGGCGGGCGCGGGTCAGCGTCTCGATCGCATAGGCGTCCTGGTCCTGGCGCGTGAACTGATAGGCCTCGGCGGTGGCCTCGCCGAAATCACCCATCGAGCGGCCGACCTCATAGGCATCCTCGAGGCCGTCCATCAGCATGTGGTCGATGATGCGATCGTGCCCAACTCGGTAGCCGCCGCGTGCCTTCTGCAGGAGATACGGCGCGTTGGTCATGCTTTCCATGCCGCCCGACACCACGATGCCGGCGGAGCCGGCCTTGATGATGTCATGCGCCAGCATGGTCGCCTTCATGCCCGAGCCGCACACCTTGTTGACCGTCGTGGCACCGGTGGCGTCGGGCAATTTGGCGCCGCGCGCGGCCTGCCGCGCCGGCGCCTGACCCTGGCCGGCGGGCAGCACGCAGCCCATGAACACCTCGTCGATCCGCTCCGGCGCCAGCCCCGCGCGATCCACAGCCGCCTTGATGACATGGCTGCCGAGCTTGTGGCCTGCAAAGGACGACAAATCGCCCTGGAAGCGCCCGAGCGGCGTGCGCGCGGCCGAGACGATGACGACGGGATCGGACTCTGCGGTCATGCGACGGTTCCTCGCGAAGCGGTCGATTAAGATGATGGACATCATATGATGCGCCGCGCGATATTCAACCGTGGCCCGCATTTTTCTTGTGAAGCAGCGCTCTGCGGGCCGGCGGACGCGTCAGCGCTTGCGGTCGATGAAGTCCTGCATCAGCCGCTGCGGCTCGCCGGTCAGATAGGCCTGACCGAATACACCGATCGACAGATCGACCGATTCCTTGAGGGGCAGCTCTTCCCACTGTTTCAACAGGGCCTTTTGCGACCGCATCGCCTGCGGCGCGCACGCCAGGATCGCGGCGATGGTGTTTTCGACCTCGGCATCCAGCGCGCCTTCGGCCGCCACCACGTCCACCAGGCCCCAGTTCAGCGCGGTCGCCGCATCGATGGTGGCGGCGGTCATGATCAGCCAGCGGGCGCGGCCCCACCCGATCAGACGCGGCAGCAGCGCGGCCTGGATGACCGACGGAATACCGACCTTGACCTCGGGCATGGCATAGCGCGAGCCGTGCGCGGCGATGCGGAAATCGCAGGCCGCGGCGAATTCCAGCCCGCCGCCGAGACACCAGCCGGGAATGCGGGCGATCACCGGTGCGGGAAACGCGCGGGCGGCTTCGCAGAGATCGCGCAATCCGGTGATGAAGACCTCTGCAGACGCCTGGTCCAGCGTCGCCATCTCCTTGATGTCGGCGCCGCCGATCATGCTTTTTGGACTTTCGCCGGCGATCACCAGCGCGCGGATCGCAGGGTCGGTCGCCAGCGCGTCGATGCCGTCGCGAACGAGCTTGATCACGGTGGAGTTGAGGATATTCAACGGCCCTGCGTTGCAGATGGTGAGTCGGACGACGCCGCGTGAATCGCGATCGACCCCGCAATGAGGATTCAGCATGTGCATAATTGGACGCTTCCTGCATTGGTCGGGCGGACTGCCGACCTTATGATACCGATACTCCGCCAAAACCGGTCGATGCAAGCGCCTGGCAGATCGCCACATTGCGGCCGGAACATCTCCGAATTAATATGATTAGTATCATCTATGCCGGGTCGTAACCGGCTTCCTCCCAGATACGGAACGCGAATGCGCTATTCCAAGGAACACAAGCAGGAAACCCACGCGCGGATCGTCAAGAAAGCCTCGGTGCGGCTGCGCGAAAAGGGCGCGCACGGTATCGGTGTCGCCGATTTGATGAAGGAAGCGGGGCTGACCCATGGCGGCTTCTACGCGCATTTTGATTCCCGCGAGGCGCTGGTGATCGAAGCGTTCGGTTATGCGATGGATCGCTCCACCGAGCGCTGGCGGCAATTGTCCGGGCAGGCCGGTCCGGACGAAGGACTCTCGACCATCGTGAATGCCTATCTGTCGGCGCAGCACCGCGACAATCCGGGGCAGGGCTGCGCGGTTCCGGCGCTCGGCGCCGAGATCGCCCGCGAGAGCCCCAAGACCCGCAAGGCCTTTGCCGCCAAGCTCGATCATATGATCGACATGATATCGGAACATTTTGCCGACGGCCCCGACAAGGCCGCGCGAAAACAGGCGATGGCGGCGCTGGCCACCATGATGGGGACCATCGTGCTGGCCCGTGTGGCTGGCTCCGGCGAACTCTCCGATGAACTCCTGGGCGCCGGCCGCGAAGCCGTGGTCAGCCGTGCGGCGGTCAAACCGGCAGGGAAGTCGGCGCCGCCCAAGCCCGCACCGGCCAAAGCCGTTGTGGCGAAGCCCGCGGCACGAAAGCCGTCGGCCAAGGGTGCCGCGAAGAACTGAGCGCGGCATCGCGCCGCGCGCATGGCGCTTGCCTGACTGTCGTGCAATCGCAAGGCGGCCACGCGTGCGGGGCCTTTCCAAAAGCTGAAAAGACTGATCAACATCGGTCAAAACCAGTTCTTGGGAGAACGCGCATGCGCAATATCGGGCATTTTATCGGCGGCCGCGTGGTCGAGGGACAATCCGGGCGTTTTGCCGACGTCTATGAGCCGATGACGGGCGAGGTCCAGGCCAAGGTGGCGCTGGCCAGCAAGACCGAGATGCGGGCCGCCGTGCAGAACGCCGCGGAGGCGCAGGTCGCCTGGGGCAACACCAATCCGCAGCGCCGCGCCCGCGTGCTGATGAAATTTCTCGAGCTTGCCAACCGCGATTACGACAAGCTCGCCGATCGCCTCGCACGCGAGCATGGCAAGACCGTGCCGGACGCGAAGGGCGACATCCAGCGCGGCCTTGAAGTGGTCGAGTTTGCCTGCGGCATTCCGCATCTGATGAAGGGTGAATACACAGAGGGTGCCGGTCCCAATATCGACATCTATTCCATGCGTCAGCCGCTCGGCGTGGTCGCCGGCATCACGCCGTTCAACTTTCCGGCGATGATCCCGATGTGGAAATTCGGCCCGGCGATCGCCTGCGGCAATGCCTTCATTCTCAAACCCTCGGAGCGCGATCCCGGCGTTCCGATGATGCTGGCGCAGTTGATGATCGAGGCCGGCCTGCCGCCGGGCATCCTCAACGTCGTCAACGGCGACAAGGAAGCCGTCGACGCCATTCTGGACGACGAGGACATCAAGGCCGTCGGTTTCGTCGGCTCGTCGCCGATTGCGCAGTATATCTATGAGCGTGCGGCGGCGACCGGCAAGCGCGCGCAGTGTTTCGGCGGCGCCAAGAACCACGCCATCATCATGCCTGATGCCGACATGGACCAGACCGTCGACGCGCTGATCGGCGCGGGCTACGGCTCTGCCGGCGAGCGCTGCATGGCGATCTCGGTCGCCGTCCCGGTGGGCAAGGGCACTGCCGACCGGCTGATGGAAAAACTGATCCCGCGCGTCGAGAGCCTGAAGATCGGCACCTCGGTGGATCCCTCCGCCGATTTCGGGCCGCTGGTCACGCGCGAAGCCCTCGACCGCGTCAAGAACTACGTCGATATCGGCATCCAGGAAGGCGCTACCCTCGCCGTCGACGGACGCGGCTTCAAGATGCAGGGCTACGAGAACGGCTTCTGCATGGGCGGCTGTCTGTTCGACAACGTCACCAAGGACATGCGCATCTACAAGGAAGAAATCTTCGGCCCGGTGCTGTCGGTGGTGCGCGCGCATGACTACGCCGAGGCGCTGGCGCTGCCGTCGGATCACGACTACGGCAACGGCGTCGCCATCTTCACCCGCGACGGCGACGCCGCGCGCGACTTCGCCGCCAAGGTCAATGTCGGCATGGTCGGCATCAACGTGCCGATCCCGGTGCCGATCGCCTACTACACCTTCGGTGGCTGGAAGAAATCCGGCTTCGGCGACCTCAACCAGCACGGCCCGGACTCGATCCGGTTCTACACCAAGACCAAGACGGTGACGGCGCGCTGGCCGTCGGGCGTCAAGGAAGGCGCGGAATTCTCGATTCCGACCATGGGCTGATACGGTGAAAGGCCTGGACCGCGGACCGTCGGTTGTCCGGGCCTTTTGCATGCTGGGTCTGCAACGCATTTAGAAGGGCGTGATGCAATTCGCTCTCGATGAGGAACAGGTCGCCGTGCGCGACATGGCGCGCGCCTTCGCCGCCGAAAAGATCGCGCCGTTCGCGATGCAATGGGACGAGGACAAACACTTCCCCGTCGACGTGATGCGCGCTGCCGCCAAACTCGGCATGGGCGGCATCTACATCCGTGACGACGTCGGCGGCTCCGCGCTGACGCGATTCGATGCCGCGCTGATCTTCGAGGCGCTGGCGACGGGGTGCCCGACCACATCGGCCTTCATCTCGATCCACAACATGGCGTCGTGGATGATCGATGCCTATGGCAGCGAAGCACAGCGCCGCAAATGGTTGCCCGATCTCTGCACCATGAAGCTGCTGGCGAGCTACTGCCTGACTGAACCCGGTTCGGGCTCCGATGCCGCGGCGCTGCGTACGCGCGCGGTGATCGACGGCGAGCATTACGTGCTGAACGGCCAGAAGCAGTTCATCTCCGGCGCCGGTGCCACCGATCTCTACGTCGTGATGGTGCGCACCGGCGCCGAGGGCGCCGGTGGCGTCTCGACGCTGGTGGTCGAGGCCGGGACGCCGGGCCTGTCATTCGGCAACAACGAACGCAAGATGGGCTGGAATGCGCAGCCGACCCGGGCGGTGATCTTCGAGAACGCACGCGTCCCGGTCGCCAACCGGCTCGGCCCCGAAGGCATCGGCTTCAAGATCGCGATGGCGGGTCTCGATGGCGGCCGCCTCAACATCGCGGCGTGTTCGCTCGGCGGCGCGCAGGCCGCGCTCGACAAGTCGCTCAACTACATGAAAGAGCGCAGGGCATTCGGAAAACGCCTCGACGAATTCCAGGCGCTGCAGTTTCGCATTGCCGACATGGCGACCGAGCTGGAGGCCGCGCGCACCTTCCTGTGGCGCGCCGCCGCCGCGCTCGACCGCAAGGACGCCGACGCCGGCATGCTGTGCGCGATGGCCAAGCGGTTCGGCACCGATGTCGGATTCGACGTCGCCAACGAAGCGCTGCAGTTGCACGGCGGCTACGGCTATCTCGCCGAATACGGCATCGAGAAGATCGTACGCGATCTGCGCGTGCACCAGATCCTCGAAGGCACCAATGAAATCATGCGGCTGATCGTGGCGCGCAAACTGATCGAGGGCGCGCGATGAATGCGATCGAGGCCGGCGACGTGATCATCCGGCGGGAGGGTGCCGCCGGTGTGCTGCGTCTCAACCGGCCGAAGGCGCTGAACGCGCTGACGCTGGAGATGACGCGCGAGATCGCTGCGGCTTTGGATGCCTTCGCGGCCGATCCGCAGGTGGCGCTGCTGATCCTCGAAGGCGCCGGCGAGCGGGGGCTCTGCGCGGGCGGCGATATCCGCGGGTTGTATGAAAGCGCCAAGGCCGGCGGCGATCTCGGCAAGATCTTCTGGCGTGAGGAATACATCGTCAACGCGCGCATCGCGAATTACCCGAAGCCCTATGTCGCCTATATGGACGGTCTTGTGATGGGCGGCGGCGTCGGTCTCGCCGGCCACGCCAGCCACCGCGTCGTCACCGAGAAGACCAAGGTGGCGATGCCCGAAGTCAGCCTCGGCTTTTTTCCCGATGTCGGCGGCACGTGGCTGCTGTCGCGCGCGCCCGGTGAGCTCGGCACCTATTTCGGACTGACCGGCCTCACGATGAACGGCGTGGACGCGGTGGCGTGCCGGCTTGCCGATGTGCTGATCACGACCGCCGACTGGCCGGCCTTGCGCGCGACGCTGACGGCGTTGGCGCCCGACACGGATGCCGCGTCGGTGATGGCGGCGATGGCGTGCTTCGCCGCGCCGGAGGGCACGGGACCGGTGACGCAGCAGCGCACGCTGATCGACCGCGCCTTTGCCCATGACGACGTGGAAGAGATCGTGGCGGCCCTCAAGGACGACGGCTCCGATTTTGCGCAGGCGACGCTGAAGGCATTGGCCGACAAGTCGCCGCGCGGCCTGAAGGTGACCCTCAAGCTGTTGCGGCTGGCGCGCGGATCGACGTCGCTCGAGCAATGCCTGTCGCGGGAATATCTGGCGGCGCTGGAGGTGTTCGCGAGCCACGATTTCGTCGAGGGCATCCGCGCCGCCATCATCGACAAGGATCGCAATCCGACCTGGCAGCCGCCGGATCTGGCGGGCGTCACGCCGGATATCGTGGCGCGCTATCTGGCGCCGCGCGACGTCGCACTGACATTCTGAAACAAGCAAAACAAACACGAGGGCACGACATGACCAGCATTGCATTCATCGGTCTCGGCAATATGGGCGGCCCGATGGCCGCCAACCTGGTCAAGGCCGGCCACCAGGTGACGGGCTTCGATCTTGTTGAAGCGTCGCGCGTGCAGGCCAAAGCCGATGGCGTCACGGTTGCCGCCAAGGCGGTCGACGCCGTGAAGGACGCCGAGGTTGTCATCACCATGCTGCCGGCCGGCAAGCATGTGGTGTCGGTGTGGAGCGAGGTCATTCCCGCCGCGGCTCCGGGCGTGCTGATGATCGACTGCTCGACCATCGACGTCGACAGCGCGCGCAAGGCGCATCGGCTCGCCGCCGCGCAAAAACTGCCGTCGGTGGATGCGCCGGTGTCGGGCGGCACCGGCGGCGCCAAAGGCGCGACGCTGACCTTCATGGCCGGCGGTGACGAGACGGCTTTTGCGGCAGCGAAGCCGATCCTCGAGGCCATGGGCAAGAAGATCGTGCATTGCGGCGATGCCGGCGCCGGGCAGGCGGCCAAAATCTGCAACAACATGATCCTCGGCATTTCCATGATCGGCGTCAGCGAGGCCTTCGTGCTGGCTGAGAAGCTTGGGCTGTCGCATCAGGCGCTGTTCGACGTGGCCTCGACCTCGTCGGGCCAGTGCTGGTCGCTGACCACCTATTGCCCGGTGCCGGGCCCGGTGCCGACCTCGCCGGCCAATAACGAATACAAGCCGGGCTTCGCCGCCGCACTTATGTTGAAGGACCTCCGGCTGGCGCAGGAGGCGGCGAAGGCGGCGGGTGCGACGACGCCGCTCGGCGCGCATGCGGAAAGCATCTACGAGACTTATGAAAAGGAAGGCCACGGCGGCGACGATTTCTCCGGCGTGATCCACCATTTGCGGCACCTTGCGCCGAAGTAACCCGACGTCGTCATTCTGAGGTGCGAGCCTCGAAGGATGCCGCCGCGGGGTCTGCGGCCATCCTTCGAGACGCCGCGCGAAGGGCGCGGCTCCTCAGGATGACAGGGTTGTTTGCGGCGTAAAAAAACAAAAGATACGGGATGAAAGCATGACGACTTTTCAGCAGGCGCGGACGTTTCTGCTTGAACACCGCACCGACTACGCCGCCGCCGTGGCCGGCTTCCGCTGGCCCGATCCCGTCGATTTCAACTGGGCGCTGGACTGGTTCGACGCCGAGCTCGCAGCCAATTCCGATAGCAAAGATCGCACCGCGCTGTGGATCGTCGATGCCGCCGCCAATCGCGAGACCAAACTCTCCTTCGCGACGCTGTCGCGCCGCTCCAACCAGGTTGCCAACTTCCTGCGTGCGCAGGGGCTCAAGCGCGGCGATCATCTGCTGCTGCTGCTCGGCAATGTCGTGCCGCTGTGGGAGACCATGCTGGCGGCGATCAAGCTCGGCGTCATCGTCATCCCCGCGACCACGCTGCTGACATCAGACGAGTTGCAGGACCGGCTGGACCGCGGCCATGCGAAGCTGGTGGTGGCGGCGCAGGATCAAGTGGCGAAATTCGCCGGTCTCAACGCCGGCACGCTCGCCCGCATCGTGGTCGGCGCGGCCTCGGGGGACGGCTGGCTAGGCTTCGCCGCTGCCGCTGACTATCCCGAGACCTTCACGCCTGACGGCCCGACCCGCGCCGACGATCCGATGTTGCTGTATTTCACCTCCGGCACCACGGCCAAGCCGAAGCTGGTGCGGCACAGCCAGCGCAGCTATCCCGTGGGGGCGCTGTCGACGATGTACTGGCTCGGCCTGCAGCCCGGCGACATCCATCTCAACATCTCCTCGCCGGGCTGGGCCAAGCACGCCTGGAGCTGCCTGTTCGCGCCGTGGAATGCCGGCGCCTGCATCTTTATCCATAACGTCGCGCGGTTCAGTGCCCAGGCATTGCTCGGCACGCTGGAGA
>JBEVEC010000264.1:0-12438 GCA_040512975.1 Tardiphaga sp.
AGCGGTCCGTAACTTCCGGTAATTAGCAAGCGGAGGAGTGGCGTCGATGCAGATGGAAGTCGTTCGATGATGCATTTCGCCTGTGTGGATCCGCAATTCTCCGACGTTGATCGTGTAACCGCTTGCATGATTCAAAATCAGTTGCTGCTTCGTCCAGGTTGCGCGCAATTCTCCCGCACGCCCGCGGTTCAGGCAGCGCCGCCACGTCCTTGCAAAACCTCCAAACCCCGCGCTGTTAGAAAGAAAAAGGCGAGCTAAGGCTCGCAGCCAGGAGCCTTTGTGAACCACGACGCCGACATCGACTACAAGGCCGAGATCGATCGGCACTATGCGTGGTTCGAATCCCGATTGCCGCCAGGGCCGGCCAGGTTCGTCGGCTGGCTGCGCAAGCCGTCATCGAAGCTGGTGCGCTTTCCCCTCGGCATTCTGCTCATTATCGGCGGGATCTTCAGCATCCTGCCCATTCTCGGCCTATGGATGTTGCCGCTCGGACTCATCCTGATCGCGCAGGATATTTCGTGGCTCGAAAAACCGGTCGCCAAAATGCTCGGCTGGATCGAGCGCAAGGTGCTCGAGCGACAACGCGCAAAGGCCGCGCGCGACAAGCTGAGATGATTTGTTGCTGATCGTGGCGGTGTGAACGAAAGCGCGATTGATAGCAACGAACAAAAATGTGGCGCGTCGCGTACGATAAATGACTCATTTTTGATCTTGGCGCGTGGCGTGTGTGACTCAAAAATCAACATTCAAGTTATTTCAGACACATGTGCTTGCCGTGAGCGCAATTTGCCTTTCACGAATCACCCGACTGATTCATTTTCGCCGCAGGGGTCAATCCGGGAGGCTAAGATATGAACGTTATAGTTTTTGCATCGCGTAAAGGCGGTTCGGGGAAGAGCACCCTGGCGGCCCATCTTGCGGCTCAAGTGCATAAATCGTCCAAACCCTGTTTGCTGATCGATGCCGATCCGCAGGGTTCGTTGACGTTGTGGCACAAGCTGCGCGGCACCAACGAGCCTTCGCTCAAAGTCGCCAACCGCAGCGTGACCGAGCTCGTTGCAGCCGCCAAGCGCGAAGGTATCGAGTGGGTGTTCATCGATACGCCGCCGAACACCTCGGCCATCGTCGAGGATGCCATCAAGAATGCCACCATGGTGATCATTCCTGCGCGTCCCGGCGTATTCGACGTCGATGCCGTGCAGAGCACGATTCAAAGTTGCCGTGCGGCGCGAAAGCCCTATGCGGTGGTGATCAACGGCGCACCGGCCAGCCGCGATGGTGTCGAAAACCGCATCGTTGCCATGGCTCGCGAGGCGCTGGCCATTTTCAAGGCGCCGGTGTGGTCGGGCCAGATCAGCAACCGCGCGGATCTCCTGCTTGCGCTCGGCGAGGGCGAAGGCGTCCGCGAATATGCGGCGGACGGACGCGGCGCCGGTGAGATTGCCAAGCTGTGGGCGGCGATCGAGCGGTCGGTGAAGGCCATCCGCGGCAACGCGTCTGCGTCGGGCACCATGCACAAACAGGCAGCCTGATCGTCGTAGCGTTCGAAGTGACTAAAAAAGCGCGCGAATTATCGCGCGCTTTTTTCGTTTGGCCGGCAGGCCGACTTCAGGCAGAGGCGACAAGAGCCGGCGCGGGCATCTCCAGACCGTGGGTGACCTCGGCGAAGTTGCCGATCGGGGCCGGTCGCCCCAGCAGATAGCCCTGCACCTCGTCGCATCGCTCGTCGCGCAGGAACTGAAACTCGGCTTCGGTCTCGACACCTTCCGCCAGCACCGGCAGCCCCAGTCCGCGACCGAGGCCCAGCACAGCGCGCACGATGGCGGCAGCCTGGCTGTTGCTGTTCACCGACGTGACGAAGGAGCGGTCGATCTTGATCTTGTCGAACGGGAATGCGCGCAGGTTCGACAGCGACGAATAACCGGTGCCGAAATCGTCCATGGCGATATGCACGCCGAGCGCCTTGATCCGGCGCAGCGCCGCCAGCGCGCGGTTGAAGTCGCGGACCAGCGCGGTTTCGGTGATTTCCAGTTCAAGCCGGTGCGCGGGCAGGCCGGTTTCCAGCAGGATGCCGTGCACCAGCGCTACAAAGTTCTCGTGATAGATCTGAACGGCGGAGACGTTCACGGCGATGGTCAGGGGGCGGGTCCATGACGCCGCCTCGGTGCAGGCCTGCCGCAACACCCACTCGCCGATCTCGAGGATCGAGCCGGTCTCTTCCGCGATCGGAATGAAGATGTCAGGGCGGACATTGCCGCGCTGCGGGTGATTCCAGCGCAGCAGGGCCTCGAAGCCGACGACTTCGCCGCGGGTCATGGCCTCTTGCGGCTGATACACCAGGCTCAGCTGTTGATCGGCAACGGCGTGGCGCAGGTCGTGCTCGAGCATGCGGCGGTCGCGCACGGCTTCGCCCATGCCGGGCTCGAAGAAGCGCCAGGCCGTTCCGCCCTCGGCTTTTGCGCGATACAGGGCGATGTCGGCACGGGCCAGCAAGGAGTCGAAATCCGACGCGTCGTCGGGATAGAGCGCGATGCCGATGCTGGCGCTGATATCGCCGAGATCGAGCGCGGGGTTCTTGGTGCGGAACGTCTCGAGAATGCGATCGCCGAGATGACCGGCTTCCGCCGGGTCGGTCAGGTTCGGCAGCATGATAGCGAATTCATCGCCGCCGAGCCGCGCCAGCACCTGACCGTCGGTCAGAAGCTCGCTGATGCTGGCGCTGAAATTCTTCAGCACCGTGTCGCCGGCCGCGTGGCCGAACAGATCGTTGACCTGTTTGAACTGATCGAGATCGAGGGACAGCACCGCGAGCGAATGGCCTTTGGCCAGCACGCCGATCTGCTGCTTGACGCGATCATGGAAGGTGCCGCGGTTCGGCAGCCCGGTCAGCGCGTCGTGATGGGCCAGGAAACGGATGTGCTGCTCGGCCTGCTTGCGCTTGCGCAGGTCGCGCACCGCAACGACCTGATGCGGCCGCCCGGCGAAGTCGATGCCGCGCAGGATCAGTTCGACCGGGATCGAATCGCCGGCGCTTGGCCGCAGGTTGGCCTCCACCGATTTGTTTTCATGGGCTGCGAGATCGGCCATTGCGGCGGGGTCGGGAAACCAATTTGCGAGCTGCGTGCCGACGAGACGGTCGGGCGATGACGCTGCAAGGTCGGCAAACGAGGTGTTGACGGTGACGATCATGTCGCCGTCGCAAACCAGCAGGCCTTCCACCGCGGCATTGGCCAGGCCGAGCATGCGGTCGGCCTCCACGGCCGTGCGGCGATGGTCACGGATATCGAGCATGATGCCGGCCATCGCAATGCCGATAATGCTGAGGCTGACCAGCGTCACACCGAGCGCCAGCCAGCCCGCGGGGATGGTCAGAGGCGACACCATGATGGTCGGGTCGGGGACGATGCTGGCCGCGCTCATCGCCGTGAAGTGATGACTGCAGATCGCGAGCGTCAGCAACAGCGCGCCGGCGACCTTTGACGTGGTCTTCTGACCATGCAGTCCGACAGGCAGCGCGATCGCGCCGAACGCTGCGCCTAAAAGGATGGACGCGACCACGAGCGTGGCGTCCCAGTGGATGGTCGCCCGCAATTCGAAGGCCGCCATGCCGGTGTAATGCATCGCCGCAATACCGCCGGCCACGATCACGCCGCCTGCACACGGCGCCAGTCGTGTGTTCGGCAAGAGCGCTACGGCAAGGCCGGCGCCGGTCAGCAGGATGGCGGCAAACAGCGAGACGAAGGTCAGTACCACATTGTAGCCGCTCGACATTCCCGGCTCGAAGGCCAGCATGGCGACGAAATGAGTGGCCCAGATTCCGAAGCCGGTGGAGATCGCCGACACCGCAAGCCAGATCATTTGCATCTTGCCCGTCATGCGCCGGGCGTGGCGCAGCAGATGGATGCCAGTCGACGACGCGACGGCGCAAATGATTGCTGCAAGGCCGACGAGCCTGAGATCGTGGGCGTTGGTGATGCAGTTGTAGATTGTCAGCATGAAATCGGACCACTGGCGGAGTTACCGCAATTAGGTCCAAATCTAGATGCGATGCCGTAAAGAGACGTAAATACCCGACTTGGCGCTTCTCAACCGCAGCGCGATTTACCGGATGGCATCCTTATCGAGTCATGAAGTTCAGCCGCAAATGATGACCTCTGCGGGTGTCGTGTGCCCCGCTGCATCCTGACGGCGTAATTTTAGTAACGCGAGGTCAACCGTGTCGGAGGATCGCACCGCTAGCGATCGGCGCGGCTCACCACGTCCATCAATTCGGCAATCTTGCGGCGCTGGTCCGCCTTGTCGCTCGAAGCGATGGCGTGCTCGACGCAATGGGCGACATGGTCGCGCAGGATTTCCTCCTCGACCCGACGCAGCGCCGCGCGCGCCGCCGCGATCTGCGTCACCACGTCGATGCAATAGCGATCGGCTTCCACCATGCCGCACAGGCCACGAACCTGGCCCTCAATCCGTTTGAGGCGTTTCAGACAGGATGTCTTGATCTCGATGCGCATGAGGCTCATATACCCCCATAGGGTATGCACTACAAGAGCGAGGTCGCGGTGACGGACACGGATCACACCCCTGCGCACGATGCGCATGCGGGTCACGGCCATGACGGCCATCAGCATGGCGCGTGCTGTTCGCACGATCATCAGCGTGCCACTGCAGCCAGCGAAAAGGCCATCGATCCGGTCTGCGGCATGAGCGTCGACCCCATGACGGCCAAGAACCGGCTGCTTTATCAAGGCCAGGAATACTTCTTTTGCTGCGCGCGGTGCCGCGATCGGTTCGACGCCGATCCGGACAAATACCTGTCGCCGCAAGAGCCCGCTCCGCCGGCGCCCGCGGGTACGATGTACATTTGCCCGATGGATCCCCAGATACGTCAGGACGGGCCGGGGACATGCCCGATCTGCGGCATGGCGCTCGAACCTGAGCAGGTCTCGCTCGACGATGCCCCTGATCCCGAACTGATCGACATGACCAGGCGGTTCTGGATCGCGCTGGCGCTAACGCTGCCGGTCTTCGTGCTTGAAATGGGCGCGCATCTCGGCGTCGTTGACCTCGTCTCACGCGGCGTCTCGAATGGGATATCGCTCGTGCTCGCAACGCCCGTAGTGCTGTGGGCCGGCGCGCCGTTTTTCGCGCGCGGCTGGCGCTCGCTGATGACGCGGAATCTCAACATGTTCACGCTGATCGCCATGGGGACGGGCGTCGCCTGGGTCTACAGCGTCGCCGCGACGCTCGCGCCCGATCTGTTTCCGGCGGCGTTTCGCGATCATCACGGCGCGGTCGCCGTGTATTTCGAGGCCGCGGCGGTGATCGTGGTGCTGGTACTGCTGGGCCAGGTGCTTGAATTGCGCGCCCGCCAGCAAACCTCGGGCGCGATCCGCGCACTGCTCGGCCTCGCGCCGAAGACGGCGCGGCGGATCGGCGTGCACGGCGATGAAGACGTCGCCCTCGACAGGATCGCGGTCGGTGACCGGTTGCGCGTGCGGCCCGGCGAAATCATCCCGGCCGATGGTCGCATCACCGAGGGGCACTCGTCGGTTGATGAATCCATGGTCACCGGAGAGGCGATGCCGGTCGGCAAGCGCGAAGGCGACCGCGTCATCGGCGGCACCGTCAATCAAAGCGGTGGTCTGGTGCTGACCGCTGACAAGGTCGGCCGCGATACGATGCTGGCGCGCATTGTCGACATGGTCGCAAAGGCGCAGCGTTCCCGCGCGCCGATCCAGCGGCTGGCGGATCGCGTTGCGGGGTGGTTCGTGCCGATGGTCATGGCGGCGGCGGTGATCGCCTTCGCAGCATGGGCGTTGTTCGGGCCGCAGCCGCGCCTGTCCTTTGCGCTGATCGCCGCGGTGACGGTGCTGATCATTGCGTGTCCTTGTGCGCTCGGACTGGCGACGCCGATGTCGATCATGGTGGGGATCGGTCGCGGCGCGCGTGCCGGCATTCTGGTGCGCGACGCGCAGGCGCTGGAGCGGCTGGAGGCGATTGATACCATCGTCCTCGACAAGACGGGGACCCTGACCGAAGGCAAGCCGAAGTTGGTGGCCATCACTCCGGCGCGTGGCTTCGACGAGAACGCGCTGCTGCGGCTCGCCGCCGGCGTCGAGGGTGCGAGCGAGCATCCGCTGGCGACCGCGATCGTGACTGAAGCGACCCGCCGCGGCCTCGAACGCGGCGATCTCGGCGGCTTCACATCGTATTCCGGCAAAGGCGCGGCAGGACGCATCGACGGCAAGCGCGTGGCGCTTGGCAACGCGGCACTCATGAGCGAATTGAACATCGATACAAGTCACCTCGATGCGGGCGCCGAACGCGACCGGCAGAATGGCGCGACCGCGATCTTCGTCGCCATCGATGGTGCTGCAGCCGGCGTCATTGCGGTTGCCGATCCAATCAATCCGTCGGCAAGACAGGCGCTCGCGGCGCTGCGCGGCGACGGCCTGCGCATCCTGATGCTGACCGGCGACAACCGGACGACCGCGCAGGCCGTCGCGCAGCAGCTCGGCATCGACGAGGTCGAGGCGGGCGTGCTTCCCGAGCGCAAGAGCGAGATCGTCGAGCGTCTACGTCGGCAGGGCCGTTGCGTGGCCATGGTCGGCGACGGCATCAACGACGCGCCGGCGCTGGCCGCGGCCAATGTCGGCATTGCGATGGGAACGGGCACCGATGTGGCGATGCAAAGCGCCGGCGTGACGTTGCTCACCGGCGATCTGATGGGGCTCGTGCGCGCCCGCCGGCTGTCGCGGGCGACGATGCGCAACATCCGGCAGAATTTGAGCTTTGCATTTGTCTACAACGCCGCCGGCGTGCCGATCGCGGCCGGGGTGCTGTACCCGGTGTTCGGCATCCTGCTGTCGCCGATGGTCGGCGCCGCGGCGATGGCGCTGTCATCGGTGAGCGTGATCGGGAATGCGTTGCGTCTGGCAAAGGTGAAGCTGGACTGACGCCCGTAGCCCGGAGGAGCGCAGCGAAATCCGGGACTCACACATGCTGGCGCCGCTGCCCCCGGATTGCGCTACGCTCCATCCGGGCTACATCCGCGCAAAAAAAAAGCCGGACTCCAGCGAGCCCGGCCCAGGTATTGGCCCCGAAGGGCCTACACAATCACCTTCCAAGAGGGATCCACCGAAACCCCGCGTCGCTGGAGGAGGGGGGACAAATACGCGACGCGGTGTCTCGGCTTGCAACCAGTATGATCCCCGCCGCGTCCCTGCAGCAACGCATCCGTGGGCATGTCAGACATGCGGCCCGGCGAGTCCGTTACACGCCCATTTGATTGGCTACGACGGCCAGCGCTGCGCCTTGCTGACGATGAAGTCACGGAACACCTGAATACGGGCCACTGTCTTCAATTCTTCCGGATAGACGAAGTAGGTGTCGAGCTGGATCGAATCCGACTCGCTGAACAGCTGCACCAGCCGGTCATTCTCCTCCACCAGATAGTCGGGCAACGCCGCGATGCCGAGGCCCTGCTGGCAGGCGCGCATCAGGCCGAGGATGTTGTTGACCTTGAAATAGGGCTCGCGCGGTCCGGTGCCGTTGCGGCCCGCATCAATCAGCCAGCTGCGGTTCTGCAGATGCGGCGACACCTGCGCGTCACTGAGCATGATGATGCGGTGACCGTCGAGTTCTTCCAGCGTGCGCGGCGTGCCGAAATGCTTGATGTATTCCGGCGAGCAATAGGCGTGGAATCCCATCGCGAATAGCTTGCGCTGGATCAGGTCCGGTTGGGTCGGCTTGCGGGTCCGGATCGCGACATCGGCCTCGCGCATCGACAGATCGAGCTCCTCGTCGGTGACGATCAGCGAGATGCGGATTTCCGGATAGAGTGCGGTGAATTCGCCGAGCCGTGGGATCAGCCAGTTGATGCCGACGCCCGGCGTGGTGGTGACCTTGAGATCGCCGCTCGGCCGCTCGCGGCTGTCGGTGAGTTTGGCGCGCGCGGCCTGCAGCTGCATGAACACGTCATGCGCGGTGCGGAACAGGAGGTCGCCCTGTTCGGTGAGGATCAATCCGCGGGCGTGGCGGTGAAACAGCGACACCGACAATTCCTGTTCGAGCGCCGAGACCTGGCGCGACACCGCCGATTGGGACAGGCCCAGTTGCTCGCCGGCATGCGTGAAGCTTCCCGCCTCCGCCGCCGCGTGAAACACCTTCAGCTTGTCCCAGTCCATATCTTTCAATCCGTCGCGGGTTCGTGCCATGATTATTCGGCCGCTGCGCGGTCGTGCGCGTGGGCCGCCAGATAGCGCTCGGCTTCCAGGGCCGCCATGCAGCCCATGCCGGCGGCGGTGACCGCCTGGCGCCAGGTTTCGTCGGCCACGTCGCCGGCGGCGAACACGCCGGGCATCGAGGTCGCCGTGGAGTTCGGCGCGACGTCCACATAGCCCGAAGGCTTCAGCTTGATCTGGCCCTTGATGAGGTCGGTGGCCGGCGCGTGGCCGATGGCGATAAAGACGCCGTCCGCCGGCACCTCGGTCGTGCCGCCACTCCGCACGTTCTTCAGGCGCACATGGGTGACCTTCGCCGGACCTTGCGTCCCGCAGATCTCGTCGATGGCCGAGTCCCAGATCACCTTGATCTTGGGGTGGTTGAACAGCCGCTCCTGCAGGATGCGCTCGGCGCGGAAATGATCGCGCCGATGCACGATGGTGACCTGCGCGGCGAAATTGGTCAGGAACAGCGCCTCCTCGACCGCGGTGTTGCCGCCGCCGACCACGACCACGTTCTTGTTGCGATAGAAGAAACCGTCGCAGGTGGCGCAGGCCGACACGCCGCCGCCCTGGAAGGCCTGCTCCGACGGGATGCCGAGCCAGCGCGCCTGGGCGCCGGTAGCCAGAATAACGGTTTCGGCGAGATAGACATCGCCGCTGTCGCAGCTCAGCCGGAACGGGCGCTGGCTGAGGTCGAGGTCGGTCACCAGGTCGGTCACGATCTTGGTGCCGACGTGATGGGCCTGCTTCTCCATCTGTTCCATCAGCCACGGGCCCTGAACCACGTCGGCATAGCCGGGGTAGTTCTCGACGTCAGTGGTGATGGTAAGCTGGCCGCCCGGCTGGATACCCTGGATCAGCACCGGCTCGAGCATCGCCCGGGCGGCGTAGATCGCAGCGGTGTATCCGGCGGGGCCGGAACCGATAATGACGACTTTGGCGTGGGTGGGAGCAGCCATAGGGTCTCGTCCCTTTCTGAAGGGAAATTGGTCAGCGCTGAGGCTAAAGGGCCAGCGAAATCATCGCCGCGGGCATTGAAAGTGTCTTTTCGAAGTCTAGAATATCTGGCGAGCTATGCAAGAATTGCAATCCGCGCCAGCAGATTTTCCACCGGACTCACTTAACGCGCCGCATCATTGCGCAATAAAATTGCGCCCAACCTTGCTCCTAGGCTATGAGTGTTGTCGAACCGTTTGTTCGCCGACCAGCCAGGACCTGCCCCGCGTGCCGAAAAGCCTCGACGAGATCGACCTCAAAATTCTCTCCGAAATCCAGGCCGACGGCCGAATCACCAATGTGGAACTGGCCCGGCGCGTCGGCATCTCCCCGCCACCCTGCCTGCGTCGCGTTCGGACTTTGGAGGAGGCCGGTTACATCCAGGGCTACCGCGGGCTGCTCGATCCGCGCCTGCTGGGGTTCGATGTCACGGTCTTCGCCTCGGTGCATCTGTCGAGCCAGGCCGATGCCGACCTCAAGGCGTTCGAGGACTTCGTCCGCAAGGAGCCGTTGGTGCGCGAGTGCTGGATGCTGTCCGGTGAGATTGATTTCATCCTGAAGTGCGTCGCGCCGGACATGGCGACCTTCCAGGCTTTCGTCAGCCAGCTGACCGCAGCGCCCCACGTGCGCAATGTCCGCACCTCACTGGTGCTGCACAATTCAAAATACGCCGCCGCTGTGCCGCTCGAGCTTCGCGGGGCGGATTAAGTCGCACAACATGTAGCCCGGATGAAGCGCAGCGAAATCCGGGAATCGCGGGCACGGCGCCTGTGACTCCCGGATTGCGCTTCGCTCCATCCGGGCTACGCGGTTTTGTCTATCAGCTACGCTTGCGCAGGACGGCGTCGAGGCTGAGCGGGCCGCCGCCGGCGAAGATCAGATACAAGAAAACGAAGCAGTAGACCGCGGCGAGCTCGCCCTTGTTGACGATCGGAAAGAAGTTCTGCGGCGCGTGCACCATGAAATAGGCCACGGCCGTGAAGCCGGCCATCAGGAAGGCCACCGGGCGGGTAAAGAGGCCGACGATGATCAGCGCGCCGCCGATCAATTCGATCAGGCCGCCGTACCAGCCCAGCGTACCGGCAGTGGTCATGCCGTAGGGCGCTCCGGTGGGAAAGCCGAAATTCTTCACCAGGCCGTGCTCGATGATCGACAGGCCGGTATAGAAGCGCAGCACGCTCAAAGCGATTGGCTGATATTTGCTCAAGGTATCTGAAAACATAGTGCCCCCGTCAATGTGATGGATCGTGGTAGCATTGCTGCGATGCAAGGCATCGGTCACGCTCGTGTGAAAACCCACGATCGCAACCTTTATTCCAGCAATGTGGTCCCGCCGCCACAATGATGGCGCGCCGATCCGCCCAAACCAACAAAAAAGCCGCGCACGAGGCGCGGCTTTGCAGAACCGTCGGCGTGCGCTACGTCAGCGCCATTCGACCTTGGTAATTTCATAGGCCTTGGCGCCGCCTGGCGCGACCACCTCCACCGAAGTGCCTTTGCTCTTCCCGATCAGCGCCCGCGCCAGCGGCGAGGTGATGGAGATGCGGCCTTTCTTGGCGTCGGCCTCGGGCTCGCCGACGATCTGCCAGACGGCCTTCTTCTCGGTGTCCTCGTCAACCAGGGTAACGGTGGCACCGAACTTGATGGTGTCGCCGGACAGCTTGGAGATGTCGATGATGTCGGCGCGCGCGAGCTTGTCCTCGAGTTCGCTGATGCGGCCCTCGTTGTGCGACTGCTCTTCCTTGGCGGCGTGATATTCGGCGTTTTCGGACAGGTCGCCATGGGCACGCGCCTCGGCGATCTGCTCGATGATCCGCGGACGGTGCACCGACTGGCGTTCCTTCAGTTCGACTTCCAGAGCGGCGTAACCGCCCGCAGTCATCGGGACCTTCTCAACCATTCTCTTCGTCCTCTAACGTCGTGCCGCGCGCTGGTCTGCGCGACGAAACTGATCAGTCTGCAATGATGTCGGCTTGGCTGCGTGCAGCCATTTCAAGACGCCGGCTTCAAGCGCCGAAACAGAACAGCGACGCGACCGGCGAGTTCCGGTCGCTTGCCATTATTGCTCAAATCGCCCAGACGCGCAGTCCGGCCGCATCAGGCTTCGGAAAAGTAACTCTGCAATGTGCGGACCTCAAGGTCCCCATCCAGATAGGCCAGGATGCCCTGCGCGGCCGCCACGGCACCCGAAAGAGTGGTGTAATACGGAACTTTATGCAAGAGGGCAGCTCGGCGCAGCGAGCGGCTGTCGGCCAGCGCCTGCGGGCCGTCCGTGGTGTTGAGCACCAGCTGGATTTCGCCATTGGTGATGGCGTCGACGATATGGGGACGGCCTTCCAGCACCTTGTTGATCTTCTCGGCAGGAACGCCGTTGTCGACCAGGAAGCGCTGCGTACCCGAGGTCGCGAGCACCTTGAAGCCGCTGGACGATAACTGCTTCACGGCCTCCAGGATGCGCGTCTTGTCGCTCTCGCGCACCGAGACAAACACCGTGCCCTTGCGCGGCACGCGGGTGCCGCCGCCGAGCTGGCTCTTCGCAAACGCAACCTCGAAGGAGCGGTCGATGCCCATAACCTCGCCGGTGGAGCGCATTTCCGGGCCGAGCACGGTGTCGACGCCGGGGAAGCGCGCGAACGGGAAAACCGATTCCTTGACGCCGACATGGCCGAGCTCGCGCTTCTTCAGATTGAAGGAGGCCAACTTTTCACCGGCCATGATACGCGCAGCGATCTTGGCCACCGGCATGCCCATCACCTGGGCAACGAAGGGCACCGTGCGCGAGGCGCGGGGGTTGACCTCGAGCACATAGATCTCGCCGTCCTTGATGGCGAACTGCACGTTCATCAGGCCGACCACGTCGAGGCCGAGCGCCATGTCGCGGGTCTGCTTTTCGAGCCGCTCGATCATCGCGGCATCCAGCGAATGCGGCGGCAGCGAACAGGCGGAGTCGCCGGAATGGATGCCGGCTTCCTCGATGTGCTCCATGATGCCGACGACGAAGGTGTCCTTGCCGTCGCACAGGCAGTCGACGTCGATCTCGGTGGCATCAGACAGATAGCGGTCGAACAGCAACGGGTTCTTGCCCAGCACGGTATTGATCTGGCCGGTCTTGTCGTTCGGGTAGCGCGCTTTCACATCGGCGGGCACCAGCTCCGGCAGCGTGCCGAGCAAATAATCGCCGAGCTGGCTCTCCTCGCGAATGATCTGCATCGCGCGG
>JBEVEC010000281.1:0-7851 GCA_040512975.1 Tardiphaga sp.
TGCGAGGACTTGAAGGACGGCCGCGCTTTCGCCGAGGCCGCCAAGCGCGTGTCGAAGATCAAGCCTGTCGTCGTGCTGAAGGCCGGCCGCACATCTGCCGGCGCCAAGGCGGCGTCGTCGCACACCGGCGCGCTGGCCGGCAACGACAAGATCTACGAGGACGTGCTGAAACAGTCCGGCGTGATCCGCGCCCGCTCGCTGCGGCAATTGCTCGAATTCGCCCGCGGCATCCCCGTGCTGCCGACGCCGAAGGGCGAGAACGTGCTGATCATCACCGGCGCCGGTGGCTCGGGCGTGCTGCTGTCGGATGCCGTGGTCGACAACGGCATGGGCCTGATGGCGATGCCGCCGGATCTGGATGCCGCATTCCGAAAATTCATCCCGCCGTTCGGTGCGGCCGGCAATCCGGTGGACATTACCGGCGGCGAGCCGCCGATCACTTATGTCAACACCGTGAAGCTGGGCTTGACCGACGACCGCGTGCATTCGCTGATCCTCGGCTACTGGCACACCATCGTCACGCCGCCGATGGTGTTCGCGCGCAACATGGTCGAGATCAAGAACGAGATGAAGAAGCAGGGCATCGAGAAGCCGATGGTCGCGTCGCTCGCCGGCGACGTCGAGGTCGAGGAGGCTGCGGAGTATCTCTACCAGAACGGCATTCCGGCCTATGCCTATTCGACGGAATTGCCGGTGGAAGTGCTCGGCGCCAAGTACAAGTGGGCGCGCGGCGCGGGGCTGCTGTAGGGGGCATCTCTTCTCTCTCTCCCGCTTGCGGGGGAGGGCCGGGGTGGGGGCGCTCCACAACGAGGCGCTCCCGATGCGGCAGCCCCTCCCTAACCCTCCCCCGCAAGCGGGAGAGGGGACCGGCCGTGCTTTGGGTTGGGCTTATGTTCTGCCCAACACCACTGACTCCCTGGAATACTGGGTCGCCCGGTCAAGCCGGGCGATGACGTTTGTGGGGAGGCGATGCCTTGCCTTTACGCTCGGCCCATCACTGCCCAACCATGGGCGGGCAAGTGTAGTTGATCGGCGTCACTGTCGACGCCGTCGCCGCCGGCGAGCACCGCAAGCTTCTGGTCGTTACGCACCACCATCGCCTCATCACCCAGATTGAGCGCCACCGTGATCCGCTCATCACCATCGAACGCCTCATACACCATCTGTGTGTTGCTCAGCGACAATCCATGCGTCCGCGCGCGGTGCAGCCAGGGATGGCGGCGACGCAATCCGATCAGGGTCTGGTGCAGGTGATAGGTCGGCCAGCCGAATGGCGCGAGCTCTGCGGGTGTTGCGGGGAAGGCCGGGCGGATGGCGTCGTCGCCGCCGGCGCGGTCTTCCTTGAGGCCGCGGAAGGCCTGCTCGTCGCCGTAATAGATGCAGGGCGTGCCGCCGGTGGTCATCAGCACCACCAGCGCGTGGGGCAAATGACGTTCGTCGGTGATTCTGGTCGCGATGCGGGTGACGTCGTGGTTGCCGATGAAGGTCAGCGGCACGAAGCCGTCGAGAAAGCCGTTGTGGCGTTCCAGCGTCCAGGACAGCTCGAAGAAGTTGCGCTCGTTGATGGCGCTCCAGGTCGCCTTCCAGAGCTCGTATTCGGTCACGGCATCGACGCCGGTTTCGCGGACGAAGCCGACATAGTCGCCGTGGATCACCTCGCCGAAAATATACGCATCGGGATGCGCCGCGCGGACGCGTGGCAGCACTTTGGCCCAGAACGGTTTCGGCACCGCATAGGCCGCGTCCAGCCGCCAGCCGTCGGCGCCGCGCCCGAGCCAGTGCGTCATGACGTCAACGATGAGATCGGCCACCGCCGGATTGTCGTGGTTGAGCGCGGGCAGCTCGGCATGTCCCTCGAAGTCGGCATAGGCGAATTGGCCGTCGGGCCCGCGCCTGTCGAAATCGATGCGAAACAGTGCCGCGTCCGGCGCCTGCGGTCCCTGCGCCAGCGCGCGCTGGAAGGCGGGGTGATCGCGGCCGACGTGATTGAACACGCCGTCGAGCACCACGCGCAGCCCGCGGCCATGGGCCGCCGCGATCAGCACGTCGAAGTCGGCGTCGTCGCCGAGGCGGGGATCGATGCGGAAGAAATCGGTGGTGTCGTAGCCGTGGCTGGTGGATGCGAAGATCGGCGCCAGCAGCAGTGCTGAGGCACCAAGCTCGACGGCGTAGTCCAGCCAGGCGACGAGTTGCGGCAGGCGGTGCACCACGCCGGGCTCGGTGCGCGCGGTCTTCTCCGCACCGGTGAAGCCAAGCGGATAGACCTGCCAGAAAATTGCGCGCTCGACCCAGTCAGCCAATGTGTCTTCCCTCGCAATGGACGGTCAGACGATCACCGGCTGCTCCGCCACGCCCTCGCGGCCGAAAATCCGCAGATAATGCTGAATCTCTTCCGGGCTCGAGCCGGTGGTCTTGGCCGGATGGACCGATAGTTTGACGGCGGCGCGGCCGTTGGCCGAGGTGACCTTGCAGACCAGGCTGATCGGATCGAGCGTATCCAGCCCGCGCGGATGCGCGCCGCGGAAGTCGTTCGTCGCCATGGTGCCCCAGCCGAAGCTTTCGCGGATGCGGCCGTGGAAACGCTTGTGCAGGTCGATCATCAGGTCGACCTCGAGCCCGTCGGAGAACATCGCGCGCTTCTTGCGCGGGTCCTCGCCGCGCATGGCGTACCAGGCGATCACTTCCTCGCCGGCCGCGACCGGCTCTTTCGAGTCCATGCGCATGCCGGTCCATTGCGCGGTCCAGGCCGGGGCATCGCGCAGAAACTGTGTCATGCCGAACGTGTCCGGCAGGATGATCAGCAGTTCGCCGTCATAGACTTCCTGCCACTTCGCCAGCACGTCGTATTGCGCGGCTTTCAACTGCTCGTCGTTGTCGGCAAGGCAGGCGAACACCATCGGCAGTTCGTGCGAATTGGTGCCGATCGCCTCGAAGGAATGCTTGAAGGCGAGCAGGGCGTTGGAGGTGCCGACAAAGCTCGCGCCGAGCTCGTTGGCCATCGCGTCGGTGACCCATTCCTGCCACAGATAGCCGTGACGGCGGCGGGTGCCGAATTCGGCGAGGCGCAGTTCGGGATAGGCTTTCAGCTTCTTGATCTTGTTCCAGATCTTGGTCTTGGTCTGGGCATAGAGGATGTCGAGCTCGAACTTGTCCAGCGTCGCCATCGCGATCCGGGAGCGCAATTCGCTGACGATGGCCAGCGCGTAGATCTCCCACATGGTGACCTCGGCCCAGGCGCCCTCGAAGGTCAGGACGTATTGCCCGTCGATGGTCTCGAGCTTGTAGTCGGGCAGGCGGAAGCTGCGCAGGTATTCGATGTATTCCGGGCGAAAAATGTCGCGGCGGCCGTAGAAGCGGTTGCCGGCGAGCCAGATCAGCTCGTTCTCGCGAAACCGCAAGGTGCGGGCGTGGTCGAGCTGGGCGCGCAGCACGCTTTCCGGGATGATGTCGGCGAGCCGCACGGTCTTGGTGCGGTTGATCAGGCCGAAGGTTACCGGCACCTTGGGAAACAGCATCCAGATGAACTGGTGCATCAGGAATTTGTAGAAGTCGGTGTCCAGCAGCGAGCGGATGATCGGGTCGAGCCGGTAGTTGTGGTTGTGGACCCGGGTGGCGAAATCCATCATGGCGGCGCCACTCCCAATAACGTGTCGTGCCGAACCGCCCCGGCCGGCCTCATCGCGAACGCCGGGTCCGCGATCCCTTGATAAAATGGGGGTAACGGCCGGGTTTGTCGATGTCAACGGAAGGGCTGAAGCCCGGTTCGGTGATGGGGCAGGCTCATGGGACGGGTTTCCCGAAGCGCTCTACCGATCCGACAGGCGCGGATCGGGCGCGTTGTTCTGCAACGTGCCCTGGATGGCCGCGCGGAGCTGCGGATGATCCGTGCGGTCCCAATCCGCCATGGTCACGTCTGCCAGCAGGGTCGCCGATTTGCCGAACACGACGATGCGATCGCCGACGGCCATCGCCTCTTCGAGCTGGTGGGTGATCAGGATGGCGGTGGAGCCGAATTCCTTGGCCAGGCCGACAAAGGTGGTGCGCAGGTCGTGGGCCGTCACCTCGTCGAGTGCGCTGAAGGATTCGTCGGCGAGCAGGATCTCCGGCTGCACGGCAAAGGCGCGGGCGATGGCGACGCGCTGGCGCATGCCGCCGGACAGTTCGCGAGGATAGGAATGGGCAAAGGCGGCGAGGCCGAGCCGCGTCAGCCAGGTCATGGCGCGCTGCTGCTGTTCGTCCTCGGCGAGGCCGATCAGCTCCAGCGGCAGCTTGACGTTGTCGAGGGCGGAGCGCCACGGAAACAGCCGGTCCTGCTGGAAGATGGTCGCGATGCGGCCGCGGAAATCATTGAAGTCGTCATAGGGCGTCTTGCCGCCGATGGTGATGCGGCCGGCGGTGGGATGTTCGAGGCCGATCAGGAGGTCGAACAGGGTCGACTTGCCGCAGCCGGTCTGGCCGACGATGGCGACGAGCTGGCCGGGTTCGATCCGCAGCGTGAGATCGTTGATCGCCACCACCGATTGCCCGGAAGTGGTCTGGCGAAACACTTTTCGCAGTTGTGCGATTTCGATGGGCGCCGTGGCGGTCATGCGCGCCACCGCAGCATGCGCGTTTCCAACCCGACCAGCAGGCCCTCGAGGGCGAACAGCAGCACCACCAGCACCAGCGTCCAGGCGAACACGTCGGCGACCGAGAACAATTCCTGTGCCACCGAGAGCTGGTGGCCGATGCCGGTGACCGCGCCGACCAGCTCGGCAATGGTGACGACGCGGATGGCGAGGCTGAGCGCGATCTTCCACGAGGTGATTAGGCCCGGCGCGATCGCCGGCAGCATCAGCTTGCCAAAGAACTGCAGCGGCGTCGGCCGGAACGAGCGCATCATCTGCTTCAGGTCGCGCGACACCTCGCGCATGTTGTCCAGCGCATCGACGGTGAAGACCGGGGCGCAGACGACCACCAGCACGAAGACGATGCGGAATTCGACGCCCCGAAACCACAGCACCGCGAACAGGATCCACGACACCACCGGCACCGCCATCAGGATGCGCACCAGCGGCCGCAGATATTTCTCGACGCTGTCGGAGCGATACATCAGCACCGCAACGGCAAGGCCGATGACGAACGACACCACCAGCGACAGCAGCACGCGGCCGAGCGTCACCATGACGTCGTAGGCCGTGATCTTGGTCAGGCTCTCGGCGATGCGGCCGAGGCCGGGTATGGCGAACGCAGGAATGCCGAGGGCAGGGGCGAGATACGACATGATCTGCCACAGCACGGCCACGCCGACGAGCGAGATGATCGTCTCGCGCGGCGGCAGCCCGGCTGTCAGCCAGCGTCGGGGCGCTTCGGGCGGGGTCGCCAGTCTTGCATCCTCTGTCACCATCGCCGGGCTCAGGGCGTGTAGATGATGGCGTCATCCGGCAGCTTCGGATGGAAGCCGGCGGCGACGGCGCGCTCGAACGTGTCCCAGATGCTCTTGCGCTCATCGCCCCAGGCCGGCCGCGCATCGAAATCCCAGCGCAGCGTCATCACGGCCTGCTTGAGCACGCCGGGCGGCAGCTTGACGGTGTCGACCGCGATGCGGTCCGCAGCGTCCGGATCGGCGCGCAGGAATTTGGTGACGTCCTGCAGTGCCGCGAGGAATTTCTTCGGCGCGTCTGGTGTCTTCTTGATGCTGTCCTCGCGCATCGCATAGACGAGCTCCCAGCCGGTGGTGCCGGCGATTTCCTTCCAGCCGTCATTGGCGTTGAAGATGATCTTCAGCGACGGATCGTCCTTCATCATCATGGTGGCGATCGGCTCGATGATCATCGCCGCATCGACGCGCCCGGCGGCGAGCTGCGCGCGCGCCACCGCGAAATTGGCATTGACCAAGGTCATGTCCTTCGCAAGGTCGATCTTCTTCGACTTGGCGTAGATCGACAGGATCTGGAATTGCCCCGAGCCCATGTCGGCGGCGAGCTGCTTGCCCTTCAGGTCGGCCAGCGACTTGATCGCCGGGTCCTTGGAGACGATCACGAGGTCGGCCAGCGTGGCACCGGTGGCGATGATCTGCAGCGGCACGCCTTCCAAGCGCAGCTTCTGGAAATAGGTCGGGCCGCCGATCAGCGTGTCGACCTCACCGGTGGCGAAGCCTGCATAATAAGACGAGAACGACGGATAGACCTGCACGTCGGCGTTGAAGCCGTTCTTGGCGTCGAATTTCTGCGCCTTCATGATGTTGACGATGATCGGCGCGAACACCGGAAGTGTCAGGCTACCGACCTTGATGGTCGGCGTCGCCTGCGCAACAGCGGGCGTCAATGATGTGCCTACCAGTGTAGCAGCCGTGCCCAAAGCGAAGGCGCGTCGCGAAAGTCCGGTCATGACATCTCTCCGTTTAACGATGCAGCGCCGCGTTTTCATGCGCCGCACAACGGCGGCGACGATCATATGTAAGCAAACGATATGCCAAAATTGAATCCACTGAATCCCCTTGCGGGTTCGAAATAACGCTACTAGCATTTCGTTTGTGCGCAAATGAAATATGCTTCGTGCAGGAGTCGATGATGCCGCATGTGACGACGGCCGACGGGATCCAACTGTATTACGAAGAGGTCGGGCGCGGCAGCCCCGTGGTGTTCGTCCACGAATATGCAGGCGACTACCGCACCTGGGAGCCGCAGCTGCGCTATTTCTCGCGCTCCTATCGCTGCATCACCTACAGCCAGCGCGGCTATCCACCGTCGGACGTGCCGACCGATCCCTCGAAATACGGCCAGGACATCGCGCGCGACGACGTCATCGCCTTGATGGATGCGCTCGGCATCGACAAGGCGCATATCGTCGGCCACTCCATGGGCGCGTCGACCGCGCTGCATGTGGGCATCCATTATCCCGAACGTTGTCTGTCGGTCACGGCGGCGAGCTGCGGCTACGGCTCGAGTCCAGATAAGGCCTTCGTGGAGCAGGGCCGTGCGGCCTCGCGCGAAACGGCAAAAATGTTCGAGACGGTGGAGTGGGCGACCGCGGCCGCACGCTATGCCGACGGCGCCACGCGCCAGACCCACAAGAACAAGGACCCGCGCGGCTTCGCCGAGTTCGCCAAGATGCTCGCTGATCATTCGCCGGTCGGCCACGCGCTGACCATGCGCGAGTTGCAGGCCAAGCGGCCGATGCTGTGGGAGATGAAGCCGCTGCTGGAAAAATTTACGCCGCCGCTGTTGATCATCGTCGGCGACGAGGACGACTGGTGCCTCGATCCTTCGATCTTCCTGAAGCGTACGGTACCCACCGCGGGGCTGCTGGTGCTGCCGCGCGCCGGGCACACCATCACCAGCGAAGAGCCGGCGGCGTTCAACGCCGCGCTGGCCGAGCTGTTTCCGGCGGCCGAGTCCGGGCGCTGGATGTCACACAAGCCGGCCGTATGATCCGTCGCGTCTAACCATACCGATTTCCGTCTCCTCATTTCCGTCAACCGCACAAGGACAACACCATGGACCTCCAACTCAAAGGCAAGAGCGCTCTCGTCACTGGCGGCAGCGAAGGCATCGGCAAGGCGATCGCCATGACGCTAGCCAAGGAAGGCGTCAATCTCGCGATCTGCGCGCGCCGCATGGAGCCGCTGGAAAAGACCGCCGAGGAAATCCGCAACGCCTTCGGCGTGACCGTCATCCCGATCACCGCCGACCTGACCAAGGACGCGGATGCCAAAAATTTCGTCGAGGAAGCCGCCAAGAAGCTCGGCAGCCTCGACATCATGATCAACAATGCCGGCTCGGCGCCGGGCGGCGTCATCGAGACGCTGACCGAAGCCGACTGGGAGCAGGCGCTGCAGCTCAAATTCATGGGCTATGTGCGCTGCCTGCG
>JBEVEC010000301.1:0-11287 GCA_040512975.1 Tardiphaga sp.
TCATCTCGTCGTTGAGGTCGATCTCCGCCGTGGTTTCCACGGTCTCGGTGATCACCTTCATGCCGACCCAGCAGCCCGAGTAGCGCGACATCGCGATGCCGAGCAGGCCCATTTCGATCATCTCGTGAATCGACGATGGATAGAGATACGGCATCAGCGCAGAGATGAAGGCGTGGTCGGACTGGTGCGGCACCGTGGAAGATTTGGCGCCGTGGTCGTCGCCGGCGAGGCACAGCACGCCGCCGAATTTGGCAGATCCCGCGGCATTACCGTGACGAAAGACGTCGCCGCACCGGTCGACGCCGGGGCCCTTGCCGTACCAGATGCCGACCACGCCGTCATATTCCGCGCCGGGCGATAAGTTAAGCTGCTGCGTGCCCCAGATCGCGGTAGCGGCAAGGTCCTCGTTGACCCCCGGTTGGAACTTGACGCCGTATTGCTCAAGATGTTTGCGCGCGGCCATCAGTTGCTGGTCGTAGCCGCCAAGCGGCGAGCCGCGATAGCCGGTGACGAAGGCGGCGGTATTGAGCCCGGCGGCGCGGTCGCGGCGGATCTGCGCCATCGGCAGCCGCACCAGCGCTTGAATGCCAGTCAGAAACACATGGCCCGAGCCCTGAGTGTATTTCTGGTCGAGACTGATTGCGCCTTGATTGATTCCCATTCCCACCCTCGTCACTGCAAGCTCGCGCCGTGGGCGAGCTGTCGCATTTGGGGTCGTTCGACTCCCGTTAGAAGCAGTCTAGGGTCATTTGCGAGAACAACGCATCACAAAACCACGCGCGGCAGGCCTGCATTCGAATAACGCAACTTGATGGCACCGCAGCCTTCGATCGCGTCACCTTGTGTCGTTACGCCGGCGTTTCTCGCAAGGACGTAACTGTGTCTCAGTGGAGGTCGAATCTGCATTGCCACCATCAGCCCAGCGAAGTGGGTCCGCTCCAGTCAGAAACATTGAGAAACTGCAAATTTTGCAGTGCAACAACCGGCTGACGCAGGCTCAAACGGGAACATCAGGCTTTACGGGCGATTAGTTACCGGTCAACCTTCCGAGATCTGGCACGGAGTACGGAATGACAGCACCATACCATACCTGGACCTCGCAAGCGGACTTCAGCAACGGCTCGTCGCCGGCCACCCCAGCGCGGAACGGCGGCTACCATCCGCATTGCGGTAAGGAACATGCGCACAAGCCGGTCAAGGCCATGGTTGGAGTCGGCCTGTTCGTCGTTCTTAGCTTCCTGCTGTACGAATTAAAGTCGCCGGACGCGACGCCAACGGCGAAGCCGGCGCAGCACGCGAACGTCAGCCGCTAGGCGTCCACGCTCCGCCGTTCGGGCTCGCTCGTCACCACCCTGAACTTGAAGCCGTGCAGCCCGATGCTGGGCGCGATGCCGAAGTGGTCGCTGCCGAAAACTTTGACCCGGTGCTCCAGATCGGCCTTGGCGATGTCGAACGGGATCTCGCAGATGTCGCGATAGTCACGGCGGGAGTGGCGCTTGTTGCTCCAGCGCAGCGCGCGTTCAATCAACGGTTCGCTCTGCGTGGCGAGCGTGCGCGCCAGGCGCCAGAAGATCTGCACCAGCCGGGTGTAGGTCAGTTCCTCGAGTCCGGCGACCGTGGCATCGGCGGGAATCGCAAAAGTGTCGACTTCCACGATCGGTCCGGCATCCACGCGCTCGATCATGCGATGCATGGTGCAGCCGAATTGTTTGGCCTGTTCATACAGCGCGAAATGCGCCGGTGCCCAGCCAGGATATTGCGGCGGGCCCGGATGGAAATTATAGGCGCCGTAGCCCAGTCGGTCGAGAATGGCGCCCGGCACGATCACGTCGGTAGTAAAGGAGATCAGACGCGCGCGGATCAGCCACTCGGGCTCCAGAGCGGCGAGGTCCTCCGCGGTGAACACGGGGACCACTGTCAGAGCGGGATTGTGGCCGCGCAGCAAGGTGGTGAAGACGGAATGCTCGGCGGGCCCGGTCAGGAGGATGATGGTGTCAAACATGAAGGTCGCCAGACGCATACCAGACTAAGTTGCGTTCAGTATCCACTGCAGGCCTTAATATCTGATTGAGCCCGCGCTGCACCGCCCACGGCAGCTGCGTTGAATTGCCAAGCCGCCCGGAACATGCGCCCGGGCCGTCGATTATCCCCGAACAGGAGGATAGATCATGGCCAACATTCCGAACTTGAATGATCCGTATCGAACCGACCCTCTCGGTGAAACGCCGCGCGATCCGATCCAACTCAACAATGACTTGCAGCCGGATCCGCAATTGGCGGAAGGTCGCGCCGGCGGCGGGCGGATTGTCATCTATGCCGCAGCGGCCGTTGTGTTGCTCGGCGCGGTGTTCTACGGCCTCAACAGCGGCACCACGCCTAATGATGCGAGCAGGACGGCTTCGACGGCGCCGACCACGCAGGACAGCGCACCGAAGGCACCGGCCCCCACCAACAACATCGCCGATTCGAATTCCAGACCGCCGGTGGCGCCGGGCGTTCGTGACGTGACGCCGAGCAACACCGACGGCGGCGTGACAACGGGCTCGGCACCGGCCAACCCGCAGGCGCCGCAGTCGCGCCCGACGGGAACGGAAGTCGACCGCTCGAAGGGCTCTACCCAATAAAGACGAGTCAACATCAATTGCAGCAAGGAAGGCGGCTGGTTTGACCGGCCGCCTTTGCGCAGCACGATCGCAGTGCCGACTGCGATGCATGGGCAGGTCGACGCCCGCAGCATGCGTGTGCACTTGTCGCAAAGCATTTATGCTGTCTTCAGCGGACAGCCATTAATTTCAAATCGTGCAACGCCTTACTGCGGGGTTTTCGTGGGCGGGTCGCTATCGTCCGATGGCGCCGGCGGCCCGTCGAAAACGAATTTCGGCATCTCCAGTTTGAGCCGGATCGCGAGCAGACGGAACGTCAGGCCGATGGCGAAGGCCACCAATGTCACCAGGTCCGGGCTGAAGCCCAGCTTGATGCCGCTGATGGTGATCAGGCCAGTGACGATCGACACGCTGGCATAGAGCTCGCTGCGAAACAGCAGTGGCACGTCGTTGCACAGGATGTCGCGCAACACGCCGCCGACACAGCCGGTGATCATGCCGGCAACCACCACGATCAAAAGCGGCTGGTTCATCGCCAGCGCCACGTCGCAACCGCTGATGGTGAAGACGACGAGGCCGATGGCGTCGAGCACCAGAAACAGCGCGTGAAAACGATACACCAGGCGCGCCAGCGCGATGGTCATCAGCGCCGCGCCGGCGGTGAGCAGCAGCAGCCATGGATGGTCCACCCACCACAGCGGATAATGTCCGAGCAGCACGTCGCGCACCGAGCCGCCGCCGAGCCCGGTGACGCATCCGAGCATCGCGACGCCCAGCCAGTCCATCTTGCGCCGCCCCGCCGCCAGCGCGGCCGTCATCGCCTCGGCAACCAGAGCAAGCATCGCGAGCGGAAACAGCAGGGCTTCGGTATGGGGCACGGGAATCGTTCTGATCGGCAGTGACAGCAATGCCTAGCATGAACCGGCGGCGGGCGCGCACGCCACATCGTTGCAGTCCCAGAACAAGATAATTTCGGCACCACGGCCACGTTCTGGATGAACCTCCAGACGCAGTATGATCTCGAAATTGCCGAAGATCAGACTGCGTCGGATATCAAGCGCGTCAAGCCGGCGAAGCGGATCGCGGCATAAGGCGGCCTGCCCCGGCCTCACAACGGCATGTTGTCGTGCTTCTTCATCGGCACGTCGACGTGCTTGTCCTTCAGCATCGCCAGCGCGCGGGCGATGCGCTTGCGGGTCGAGTGCGGCATGATCACGTCGTCGATATAGCCGCGCTCCGCCGCCACGAAGGGGGACAGGAAGCGGTCTTCGTATTCCTTGGTGCGGGCGGCGATCTTGTCGGCGTCGCCGATGTCCTGGCGGAAGATGATCTCCACCGCGCCCTTGGCGCCCATCACGGCGATCTGCGCGGTCGGCCAGGCGTAGTTCATGTCGGCGCCGATTTCCTTGGAGGCCATCACGTCGAAGGCGCCGCCATAGGCCTTTCGCGTGATCACGGTGACGAGCGGCACGGTGCACTGGCTGTAGGCGAACAGCAGTTTCGCGCCGTGCTTGATCAACCCGCCATATTCCTGCGCGGTGCCCGGCAGAAAGCCCGGGACATCCACAAAGGTGACGATCGGAATGTTGAAGGCGTCGCAGAAGCGGACAAAGCGCGCGGCTTTTCGGGAGGCATCCGAGTCGAGCACGCCGGCCAGCACCATCGGCTGGTTGGCGACGAAACCCACGGTCTTGCCGGCGATGCGGCCGAAGCCGGTGACGATGTTCTTCGCAAAGGTCTCGGCGATCTCGAAGAAGTCGCCCTCGTCCACGACCTTCAGGATCAATTCCTTCATGTCATAGGGCGTGTTCGGATTGTTCGGGATCAACGTATCGAGCGAGAGGTCCTGGCTCTCGATATCGTCGAAGCTCGGCCATTCCGGCACGCCTTCGGTGTTGTTGGCCGGCAGGACGTCGATCAGCCGGCGCATCTGCAGCAGCGTCTCGACGTCGTTCTCGAAGGCGCCGTCGGCGATCGATGATCTCGTCGCATGCACGCTGGCGCCTCCGAGTTCTTCGGCGGTGACGACCTCGTTGGTCACGGTCTTCACCACGTCGGGTCCGGTGACAAACATGTAGCTGGTGTTCTTCACCATGAAGATGAAGTCGGTCATGGCCGGCGAATAGACGTCACCGCCGGCGCAGGGGCCCATGATAACGGAGATCTGCGGGATCACGCCCGAGGCCTGCACGTTGCGGCGGAACACGTAGGAATAGCCCGCCAGCGCCGCGACGCCTTCCTGGATGCGCGCGCCGCCGGCGTCATAGAGGCCGATGATCGGCGCCCGCGCCTTCATCGCCATGTCCTGCAGCTTGGTGATCTTGAGCGCGTGGGTCTCGGACAGCGAGCCGCCGAATACCGTGAAATCCTTGGCGAAGACAAATGTCTTGCGGCCGTTGACGGTGCCCCAGCCGGTGACCACGCCGTCGCCGGGAATCTTGGATTTCTCCATGCCGAATTCCACGGAGCGGTGTTCGACGAACATGTCGAATTCCTCGAACGACCCCTTGTCCAGCAGCAGCTCGATGCGCTCGCGGGCGGTCAGCTTGCCCTTGGTGTGCTGCGCTTCGATGCGCTTCTCGCCGCCGCCCAGTTTGGCGCCTGCGCGGCGCTTCTCGAGGGTGTCCAGGATGTCTTTCATCGGCTCCAGCCCGTGTTTTCGTCATTGTTGCCCGCAGCTTGCCGTGGGCCTTGACGTTCGTTCTAGCATGGCGTTTTCAGCGGAGGAAACGCCCAAGCGGTGCTGAAAAGCCATCAAAACGCATGGCAAGCCGGGGGATTCTTCCTATATGCCGGGCTCAGGGAGACGACCCATGGCCAATATCGTGATCAATGAACACAGCGGGGCCGCGACCGGCGGCGTACGCGACCTGCTGCGCTGGGAAGGCGTGGCGCTGCTGATCGGCATGACGCTGTTTTACTGGATTTCCGGCGGCTCCTGGCTGCTTTACGCGCTGGTCTTCTTCGTGCCGGACCTCAGCTTCATCGCCTATCTCGCCGGTCCCCGCTTCGGCGCCGGGATCTACAACGTCATGCACGCCACCATCGCGCCGCTCTGCCTGGTGCTGGTGGGTCTCGCCACGGCGGAGCCCATTGCGGGCCTGCTGGCGATGATCTGGCTCGCCCATATCGGTTTCGACCGCATGCTGGGCTATGGCCTGAAATACGACGCCGGCTTCAACTTCACCCATCTCGGCCGTATCGGGAAAGAAGCGGTAGCGCCGGCGGCCGTGGCGACCGCCACCAACCAGACCACCGGCAACCGGATCAATGCCGCCTGATGCCGGGCATCACGGCTCGCCGGGCTTGAACGGCGCTTCCTTGCCGGGCGGCGTGGATTCTTCGGCCATCGCGAGCAGCATCGCCACCATCACATAATTGCCGGACACCGCGGTGAGATCGACGATCTGCTGGTCGCTGAAGATTTTCTTGGCGCGGGCATAGGTTTCGTCGGAGACCTTGTGGGTGGTGGTGAGTTCGGTGACGAAATCGTAGACCACCGCCTCGTCCTCGGCCATGCCTCCGGGCCGCTTGTTGGCCTTGAGGTCGGCGATGATCTCCGCCGACAACCCGGCCTTCTGCGCCAGCGGCGCGTGTGCAAACCATTCCACCTGCGAGCGCCACTGCCGGCCGACGATGATGATCGCGAACTCGTTGAGCTTGGTCGGCACCGAGGTGTCCCAGCGCAGATAGGCGAACAGGTCGAACAGTTTTTGCCCGAGCACGGGGCTGCGCATCATCGGATTGTACGGCCCGGCGAGCCCGACGCTGGAGATCTTCATCACCTGCTCGCCGAGCGGCTTCTGCTTGGCGTCGAGCTGATCCATCGTCAGCTGCGGAAACCGCGGTTCCTTGCTGGTGGCCGGGGCGGCGAACAGGGTGGCGGCGAACCAGCCGCCGGCGGCGGCAGCGGCGATCGACGACATCCAGAGCGATGCTGATTTCATGATTTCCTCCGTGTTCTTTTGTTGGTCACGGATGCTAGGTCAGCGGCAAGCGAGATGCCAGCGAGTGATGTGGGAAAGCCGCCCTGCTCCGCCGTCAGCGCGTGCGGCCCGACAGGCCGAGCACGAAGACCAGCACTTCGGCCACCGCCTTGTAAAGTTCGGCGGGAATCTCGTCGCCGAGTTCGACATTGGACAGCGCGCCGGCCAACACCTCGTTTTCCTCGATGGGAATGTCGTGCGCCTTGGCGACTTCGATGATCTTCTCGCCGACCGTGCCCCTGCCCTTGGCGGTGACGATGGGCGCGCCGGTCTTGTCGTATTGCAGCGCGACCGCGAGCTGCCTCTTGGGCTGCACGATCATAGCGCGCGATCCAGGAAATGCCCGGCCGCGGCGGGCGCCGGGTGCACCGGCGCACCTTCGCGGATGACGATGTCGCCGGGCTGGAGATTGGCGCGGACGAGCGCCTGGGTGAGCTGTGCCGAGCCGGCCTGCAACTGCCGCGCGGTGCCCGCGCGCTCGGCCCACATGCGCACCGAGGTCTTGTCGCCGGTGAGCGAGATCAGCGCATGGACGGGACCGGCCGGTTCGACGTCGAGCGAGAAACGCGCGCGCCAGACGTGCTGGGCGGCCTCGACTTCGCTGCCGGCGCCGTCGTCGCGCGCGATCTCGAATTGCGCCACCGCGGTGCCGTTCGGCATTGCAAAAGGTATCTCGAAATTCCAGCGCGCCGACGCCTGATCGAGGCGCGGCATCGCCGAGGTGTCGGCGCGATCCGGCAATGAGGCGACCTGCAACAGGGTCTGACGCGCCAACGCAGCGTCGGTGTCGGCGAGCAGGCGATGCGCCACCGTGCCGAGCGGCGCGTTTGCCGGCAGGCGCGACGGCAGCATCGGCTGCGCGGTCGGCAGTGCGCCGCGCAAAGGCGGCGGCGGCACGGCGCTGTGCGGAAGGGTCGCCGCGGCCCCCGATGGCGTCATTGCGGCTTTCGCATAAGGCGCCAGATCCGGTGCCATGGCTTCGTCGAGCATCTGCGCAGCCATGCCGCCGACACCCTTCGGATTCCCCTGCAACGCCTCCTGCAGCATGCTCAGCATCGTGCCGTTCGGCGCTGCGCGCGCGGCCGTCTCCGGCGTCTTCGCGGCAACCGGAGCAACCGCGACAGGCGCAGCGATTTCGGCCACGTCATCGGTGGCTACAGGTTCAACAGGCGGCGACGGATCGCTCTTGACGGCCTTTGCCAGAAGCGAAGGCACCAATACGGCCGCGGCGGCCGTCTGGGCCTGCTGCATCGTTGCGGGCGTGAAGGCAGCGGGTTGCGGATTGACCGGCATGGCGTCGCCCTGCTCCGGCGCGAGTGTCGCTGCCATCGCGCTGCTGGTGTTGCTCAACGTGGCCGTCAGGGCCTGACGCAGCACGATCAGCGCGGCTTTCATGTCAGGCACAGTGCCCTGCGGCAGCGCGCCCTTGGCAAGCGAGGCTTCGAGGAAAAGGCCCGACTGCTGGAATGCCGACTTCACCTCGTCGCCGGTGAGTTTCGCATCCAGCGGCGGGCGTTGCGCCAGCACCTGCGCCACCGCCTGCTGCAATGGCTGCGGCAGCCCCTGCAGCGAAGTCACCGCGCCGAGATCTGCGAACAACGGTGCGAGGCTGGCCTGCTGGGTCACGGCGGTCTGGGTCGCGGTGGACACCGCCTGCGCCTCCAGCGACGTCAGCTGAATCTTCGAGCTCGCAATGACATTGGCAAGATTGATAGGCAGATCCGGCGCGAGCGTGACGTTGCCGGCCTGCGTGCCGGTCGCCTGCCCCGCCGTTGTCGGCTGCGGCGTGACGATGGCGAGCCGCACATTGCCGTCGTCGGTCTTCGACACCGCAAATTGTAGCACCTGCCCGGCCTGCAGCGGCACCTGCGACTGCACGTCGATGGTGCTGTGGCCGATGGCGATCCGGGCCTGATTGTCCGGCGACACCGACAGCACCCGGCCGGCGATCGTGCTGCCCGGCTGAAACGCGACTTCGCTCGCCACGCCCTGCGCGGAGACAACCGGGAGGATCGAATTGACAGCGGTCGGCATGGTCAGCGCACCGGGAAATGATCCGGCAACACTAGTTAAGCGACGTTAACTTGCGATTAAGCCGAGGGCTGCGCCAGGGCGTCGAGCACGCGTGCGGCAGCGCGGAAATCCACCTCGCGGGCGGCACGGCGGGCCGCGACCTCCTCGTCGAGGCCCCATTTTTCGATATTCCAGTCCTCGTCCACATAAGCGGCCGCCCAGACCCGATCGGCGCTGAGATGGCCGTGGACCAGTGCCAGCGCCAACAGCGCGGAGCCGGTGATTGTCGTGACCAGATGCAGCGCCGCCACCGTCCAAGGATCGACGGGCAAGGCGGCCCGCGCCGCGGCAAGCGCCGGCGCGGGCTGGCTGACATGGATGATGCCTTCGGCGAGGATGAAATGCGCGCCAAGATCGTCGGCGGCCCAGCGCAGCACGGGATCCCAGACTTCGGCCTCGCGCGCTACCAGCGCGTCGGGATGGCCGGCGCGGTAGAACAGCAAATCGGAGCCGAAATATTTGGCGATGTCGTCGACCACCGCCTGGACCTGCGCGTCGTCGCGGATCGCGTCGATGACGCTGTTGGCGAGCCGCGTCACCGGCATGGTGGTGGGATCGATGACGTCGCGCTGCGCTTCCCATTCCGCCGCCATGGCCTCGGCAACGCCGCGTGTCGGCGCCGCCAGCGGATGTCGCGACGGCGTGCGCACGGTCTTGCCGTCGACGGTCACGGCAAAGCCGTCCGCCGTCTCAGCGACGGCAACAGCCGTGTAGAACCGCTTGCGCTGCGGCCCGCGGGTCGATTTGCGCACGGCCTCCTGCGGGTCGAGCTGCGACTGGCCGAAGACGTCGTCGAACAATTCACGCATCGGGATGGGGTCTCGTCGGGATTGCGTCGTTCAATGAGAGATAGGCCAGGACTAGGCACGATGAAAGAAGGTCTGCAAGCGGTCGAGGCCCCTCCTTGTCGTCCCCGCGAAGGTGGGGACCCATACGGCGCGGACTGGCTTGAAGAGGAAACGCCCGCTGCCTTCTTACATCACCCTCAGGGATTATGGTTCCCCGCCTTCGCGGGGACGACGTGGCAGGCTACCTGTTCGCACACGCCCTGGAATATGCCGCACGGTCGCTCGGGCCGAGGCCGGCGGCGGCGCCGTCCTCCAGGCAGCGGGTGACGCGGTCGCCGAACGAGCGGCGGCTGCGGCCGCTGTGCTGCGCCCGCGGCAGTTCATCGAGTTTCGGCACCGCGGGCACGCCGCGCGCATGCGGCACCTCGTCGAGCCGGGGCACGACCGGGACATCGACGCGCGGCGGTGGCGGCGCGGGCGACGGCGGCACGATCATCGCGCCGGCCCCGGCGGTGGGCGGCACGATCAGTTGGGCCGCGGCCGGCACCGGGAGGACCAGCATCATGGCAACGACAGCGTAGGACGACAGGGATTTGATCATGCAGAGAATCTCGTCACGACGCGGCGCGACATCAAGAGGCCCGCGCCATCAGCGGCGGACAATGTGATCGGCGGCAGCACGGCGATGCTCCCATCCAGCGCGCTCGAGCTCAGGGCGGTCGTCGTCGCTTTCGGGCAGGCCGATGCAGAAATAGCCGATCAGGCGCCAGTCGGCCGGCACGTCGAGCGCCGCGGCGATCACCGCGGGATCGAGGATCGACACCCAGCCCATGCCGATGCCTTCGGCGCGCGCCGCGAGCCACATGGTCATGACCGCCGCGACCACCGAATAATCCGCCATCTCGGGCATGGTGCGGCGGCCGAGTCCGGAGCCGACATCGGTGGCGCGGTCCGAGAACACCGCAAGATGCACCGGCGCTTCGCGGAGGCCGGCAAGCTTCAGCGTCGCATAATGCCGCGCCGCCTCGTCGCCATAGGCGGCCAGGGCATCGGCATTGCAGTCCGTAAAATTCTCCAGCACCGCCCGCCGGCGCGCGGGCGCATCGACGATGACGAAGCGCCAGGGCTGGCTGAGGCCGACCGATGGTCCGAGACAGGCGGTCTCGATCAGCCGCTCGAGCGTGCCAGCCGGCAGCGGATCGCGCCTGAAGCGCCGGACGTCGCGGCGCCAGGCGAACAACGCGTGCAAGCGCGCGCGAAATGCGTCGTCGAACGTCGGCGCGGCAGGGTCTGGTGCCGAGACCGCGCGCGCGTTGTCTGGAATCGGCAACGCCCTACTCTTCCGGCGCGTTCTCGATCGGGTCGAACCGGTCGTGCTCGAGGCCGAGCAGATTCCATGACTGCAGCATATGCGGCGGCAGCGGCGCGGTCGCGTCGATCACGCCACCGCGCGGATGCGGGATCACGATGCGGCGGGCCAGCAGATGCAGCCGCTTCTGGATGCCGCCCGGCAGTTGCCAGTTTTCGATGTTGAAGTATTTCGGGTCGCCGACGATGGCGTGGCCGATATGGGCCATATGCGCGCGCAGCTGATGCGTGCGCCCCGTCACCGGCTTCAGCGAGACCCAGGCGAGTTTTTGCGCAGAGGTTTCCACCACGGCGTAATAGGTCACCGCGTGGCTGGCGCCCTCGTCGCCATGCTTAGCGACGCGCATGATGGTGTCGTCTTCGCTCTCTTCCTTGGCGAGATAGGTCGAGATGCGGCCCTGCTTCGGCTTCGGCACGCCGGCCACCAGCGCCCAGTACATTTTTCGCGCGGAGCGTTCGCGGAATGCAC
>JBEVEC010000118.1:0-18885 GCA_040512975.1 Tardiphaga sp.
AGGGGTGCTCTATAAATCAGGGTCTGCGTGTTCTGCTGATGATCGGCGCCTCGGCCCGCCCCCCCCCCCCGCGGGGGGGGGGGGGGGTGGGGGGGGGGCCTCGCCACAAAGGCACCCGTTGTGGCTACCCCCCTCCCGTCGCTTCGCGCCACCTCCCCCGCAAGGGGGGAGGGCGCCCGCGGCGAATTTAATATTTCAAAATAAGCGCCCGCATCGCGCACACTATCAACACAGGAGGCCAGCGTGGCTGACATGGCCGTACAGAGTTCATCGATGGACGCCGCCGGACCCTATGACCGCGCCAAGGCGCTCGACGCCTTCAAGCTCGGCGACCAGACCTTCTACTGGCTGACCCGGCTGTCCGCACTTTCCGTGCTTCTGATCCTCGGCGGCATCATCCTGTCGCTGATCGTCGGCGCCTGGCCGGCGATGAAGGAATTCGGTTTCGCTTTCCTGTGGACGCAGCGCTGGGCACCGTCCGCCGATCCGCCGGTGCTCGGTGCCGTCGGCCCGATCTTCGGCACGCTGGTCACCTCGCTGATCGCCATGGCCATCGCCATTCCCGTCGGCCTCGGCATCGCCATCTTCCTCACCGAACTGTGCCCGCAATGGCTGCGCCGTCCGATCGGCATGGCCATCGAGTTGCTGGCCGGCATTCCCTCGATCATCTACGGCATGTGGGGCTTCTTCGTGCTCGGCCCGTTTTTGGCCAACCACTTCCAGCCGTTCCTGATCTCGGCCTTCGAAGGGGTGCCGGTGCTCGGCACCATCTTCGCCGGCCCGCCGTCCTATCTGTCGCTGTTCAACGCGTCGCTCATCCTTGCCATCATGGTGCTGCCCTTCATCACCGCGATCTCGGTCGACGTGTTCAAGACCGTGCCGCCGGTGCTGAAGGAAGCCGCCTACGGCGTCGGTTGCACCACCTGGGAAGTCGTCCGCAACGTCGTCATTCCCTATACCCGCGTCGGCGTGATCGGCGGCATCATGCTGGCGCTCGGCCGCGCGCTCGGCGAGACGATGGCGGTGACCTTCATCATCGGCAACTCGTTCCGCATCTCCGGCTCGCTGTTTGGGCCCGGCACCACGATTTCGGCGGCGATCGCCTCGGAATTTGCCGAGAGCGACGGGCTGCACCAGTCCGGCCTGATCCTGCTCGGCCTGCTGCTGTTCGTGCTGACCTTCATCGTGCTGTCCTGCGCGCGGCTGATGCTGCTGCGCCTCGAAAAGAAGGCGGGCAACTGACATGAACCCGATCTATGCAGCACGTCGCCGTAAGGACACGTTGATACGGGGCCTGTGCATCGCGGCCACCGTGTTCGTCGTCACCTGGCTGGCGCTGATCCTGTTCACGCTGTTCTACAACGGCCTCACCGGCATCAGCGTGCAACTCTTCACCCAGAACACGCCGCCGCCCGGATCGATGGAAGGCGGCCTGCTCAACGCCATCGTCGGCTCGGTCATCATGACGGTGATCGGCGTCGGCATCGGCGCGCCGCTCGGCCTGTTCGCCGGCACCTACCTTGCCGAATACGGCAAGCACGACCGCCTCACCTCGGTGATCCGCTTCATCAACGACGTGCTGCTGTCGGCGCCGTCGATCATCATCGGCCTGTTCGTCTATGGCGCGGTGGTGGTGCCGATGGGCGGCTTCTCGGCCCTGGCCGGCTCGCTGGCGCTGGCCGTGATCGTCATTCCCGTGGTGGTCCGCACCACCGAGGACATGCTCGGCCTCGTGCCCAACCCGCTGCGTGAAGCCGCCTCGGCACTCGGGCTGCCGCGCTCGCTGGTGATCAAGCGCATCGCCTACCGCGCCGCCCGTGCCGGCCTCATCACCGGCGTGCTGCTGGCCACCGCCCGCGTTGCCGGCGAAACCGCGCCGCTGCTGTTCACCGCGCTGAGCAACCAGTTCTTCTCGCTCGACCTCAGCAAGACGATGGCCAACCTGCCGGTGACCATCAACAACTTCGTGCAGAGCCCCTACGCCTACTGGAAGCAACTCGCCTGGAGCGGCGCCCTGATCATCACCCTGACCGTACTTGCCCTGAATATTGGCGCGCGCATTCTCGGCGCCGAGAGGACAGCCAAATGAGTGAAGTCTCCGTTTCGTCCGGCGTGCCTACCGTGTCGCTGCCGCCGCACGCCGTGCAGGGCGAGGCCCGCGCCAAGGTGAGCGTCCGCGACCTCAACTTCTATTACGGCGAACACCACGCCCTGAAGAACATCAACTTGACGCTGGTCGCCAACCGCGTCACCGCCTTCATCGGACCGTCGGGCTGCGGCAAGTCCACGCTGCTGCGCATCTTCAACCGCATGTATGACCTCTATCCCGGCCAACGCGCCGAAGGCCAGGTCATGCTCGATAGCCAGAACGTGCTCGATCCCAAGCTGGACCTCAATCTGTTGCGCGCCCGCGTCGGCATGGTGTTCCAGAAGCCGACGCCGTTCCCGATGACGATCTACGAAAACATCGCCTTCGGCATCCGTCTCTACGAGAAGATCTCCAAGTCGGAAATGGACGGCCGCGTCGAGAAAGCGCTGCGCGGCGGCGCGCTGTGGAACGAGGTCAAGGACAAGCTCAACGCTTCGGGCCTCAGCCTGTCCGGCGGCCAGCAGCAGCGCTTGTGCATCGCGCGCACCATTGCCGTGCGTCCCGAGGTGATCCTGTTCGACGAGCCGTGCTCGGCGCTCGATCCGATCTCGACCGCGAAGATCGAGGAGCTGATCGACGAGCTCAAAGATTCCTACACGATCGCCATCGTCACCCATAACATGCAGCAGGCCGCCCGCGTCTCGGACTCGACCGCCTTCATGTATCTCGGCGAACTGATCGAATTCGGCCAGACCAACAAGATTTTCACCCCGCCGACCGACTGCCGCACCCAGGATTACATCACCGGCCGTTTCGGCTGACGCGAAATCGCGGAAGGATAGCATCATGGCATTTGAACACACCGCCAAGGCCTTCGACGGCGACCTGCAGGAATTGACCCGTCTCGTCGCCGAGATGGGGGGGCTCGCCGAGCGCCAGATCGTGGAGTCCGTCGACGCCCTGATCCGCCGCGACAGCGTGCTCGGCGCCCGCGTGGTCGCCGCCGACGCCGAGATCGACCAGATGCAGCGCGTCATCGAGGAGCGCGCGGTGTTGACCATCGCGCGCCGCCAGCCGATGGCGATCGACCTGCGCGAAATCGTCGGCGCCATGCGCGTCGCCACCGATGTCGAGCGGATCGGCGACCTCGCCAAGAACATCGGCAAGCGCGTCAATGCGCTGGACAGCGATTTCCATCCGCTGAAGCTGATCCGCGGCCTCGAGCACATGACCGACCTCGTCACGTCGCAGGTCAAGGCGGTGCTCGACGCCTATGCCGCCCACGACCTGCCGGCCGCCATGGCGGTGTGGAAGGGCGACGAGGAGATCGACGCGATCTGCACTTCGCTGTTCCGCGAGCTGCTCACCTACATGATGGAAGATCCGCGCAACATCTCGTTCTGCATTCATTTGATGTTCTGCGCCAAGAACATCGAACGGATCGGCGACCATGCCACCAATATTGCGGAAACCGTGTTCTACATGATCGAGGGTCAGCAGATGCTCGACAAGCGCCCCAAGGGCGACATGACCACCTTCGCGAATTCGCCGACGGCCTGAGCCGTCGGTCACGACAAAAGGGTTTGATCCATATGGCCATGAATGCCCGCATCCTGGTGGTTGAGGACGAAGAGGCGCTGACGACGCTGCTGCGCTACAACCTCGACGCCGAAGGCTATGACGTCGAGACCGTCGCCCGCGGTGACGATGCCGACACGCGGCTCAAGGAGCGCGTGCCGGACCTGGTGGTGCTCGACTGGATGCTGCCGGGCCTGTCCGGCATCGAACTGTGCCGCCGGCTGCGCGCCCGGCCGGAGACCAAGGCGCTGCCGATCATCATGCTGACGGCGCGCGGCGAAGAAAGCGAACGCGTCCGCGGCCTTGCCACAGGGGCCGACGACTACATCGTCAAGCCGTTCTCGGTGCCGGAACTTCTGGCGCGCGTGAAAGGCCTGCTGCGCCGCGCGGCGCCCGAGCGCCTTGCCACCGTGCTGGCCTTCGGCGACATCGAACTCGACCGCGACAAGCGCCGCGTCGTGCGGGCGAGCCGCCCGATCGATCTCGGCCCGACCGAATACCGCCTGCTTGAATTCTTCCTGGAGCATCCCGGCCGCGTGTTCAGCCGCGAGCAATTGCTCGACAGCGTCTGGGGCCGCGACATCTATATCGACGAGCGCACCGTGGACGTTCACATCGGCCGCTTGCGAAAACTGCTCAACCCCGCTGGCGAGCCCGACCCCATCCGCACCGTCCGCGGCGCCGGCTACGCGCTGGACGACCGCTTCGACAAGGCAGCGGAGTAGGGCACGCCTTCGCCATCTATGATGCGATGACCTAGCGCCACCACAAACCGTCACCACCCGCGAAAGCGGGTGGCCCAGCATTCCGCGACGTTGCGGCATGACCACGAGCCTCGCTGCATACTGGGTCGCCCGGTCAAGCCGGGCGATGACGGTTGTTGTGTGGCCCTGAGCCCTACGGCCTCCGCTCCCGGCTCCACGGAATGAGGTTCGCCGGAAAATCCGCCGCGTAGCGGCGGCCTTCGGGCGGCGCGGGGCGGTCCGGCTGGTAGCTCGGGCCGGGCTCCACCACCTTGCGGTACAAATGCCAGGTAGCATGGCCGAGCAGTGGCAGCACCACCGCAAGGCCGACAAACGCAGGCAGCGATCCCAGGATCAGCAGCGCCGCGACGATCAAGCCCCAGGCCGCCATCGGCACCGGATTGCGGATCACGGCCTGCGCCGAGGCGCGCATGGCGTCGGTCGCGCTGGCATGGCGGTCGAGCATCAGCGGAAACGACACCACGCTGGCGCACAGCGCGACCAAAGCGAACAGGAAGCCGACGCCGCAGCCGAGAACGATCAGCGTCCAGCCCTCCGGCGTGGTCAGCACGCGCGTGGCGAAGTTGGGGATGCTGGCGGCCGGCGTATGGCCGAACACGGCGATATAGATCCCGTCGGCGGCAGCGATCCACACGCCGAACAGCACGAACAGCATCACGCCGGAACCGAGCATCGCGCCGATCGACGGCGAGCGCAGCACCTCCAGCGCGTCCGATGCCGACGGCTCCTCGCCGCGCTCGCGGCGCCGGCTCAGTTCATACAGCCCGATCGCCGCAAAGGGGCCGAGCAGGGCGAAGCCCGCGGCCAGCGGAAACAGCAGCGGCAGCACCGAATTCCCGAGCACCATCCGGAAGATCACAAGGCCGAGCACGGGATAGATGGCGCAGAGAATGACGGCGTGACTCGGCACCGCCTTGAAATCCTCCCAGCCGCGCCTGAGCGCATCGGTGAGATCGCCAAGTCCGATCTGGCGGATGACGGGCGCATCTGCGGCATCGGAAGACTGCGTGGGGAGCCCGTTGATGTCATCCGGATAGAGTGTGGCCATGGCCGATCCTCTCGCTCTCGTCGCCACGGCGCGGATCAGGCGTGTCCCAGACACGTCTCCGCGTCTTCTCGGCGACAGTCGCGATCGGGCAATAACGGCATATGCGAGGACGAGCGGAAAACGGCGCCGCATGGGCCAGCCGCGAGCTGCGGACCAAGTGTAGCTGAACTCACCGAAGGCCGCGCACACGCTTCAGTGACTACGCATCTGCGATAGGATTGCCGCGTTGCACTGCGACCTCGCTTGCGCCAAACGAACAATGCCCGGCTCATCGCCGGGCATTTTCGAACGTTATGGTACTTGCGTCTAACGCACCGGCTTCGGCGCCGCGCGCCGGCGGTCGCTCGCCGGCTGGTAGGCGATGCGCGAGTGGTGGGCGCAATAGGGCAGGCTCTGCAGTGCCTTGCCGCCGCAGAAGTAGAAATCGGCGCTCGACGGGTCGCCGATCGGCCAGTGACAGGTGGCCTCGTTCAGTTCGACCAGCGACAGCCGCTGGCTGATCGGCACCACGTTGTCGTAGGACACCGGATCGGGCTCGGCCTCGACGGCGAAATCATGGGCCAGCGCGGTGTTGCCGCGGGCCATCGGGCGCGCCACGCGCACCATCTGCTGCGCCGGGCGCGCCTTGCGCTGCCGCGGAGCTGCCGAAGACGGGCTCTTGGCGCGGCCGGACAGGCCCAACCGGTGCACCTTGCCGATGACCGCGTTACGCGTGACGTTGCCGAGCTCGGCCGCGATCTGGCTGGCGGACAGTCCGCCTTCCCAGAGCTTCTTCAGCTGTTCGACGCGATCGTCGGTCCATGTCATTACCGTCATCGCCTATTCCCTTCGTTCGCGCCGGCCCTGCGTGGCAGCGCTGCGACTTGAGATCGTTAAAAATCCCTGCGGCCAGAATCCCTTAGCGCTCACCGGATGCGAAAAACGCATCCGGCCTGAACACCGTTACACAACTGTCAAAGGATCAACTGCCGCACGAGATGTCGTATCCGACAAGCCGAAAACTACAATATGGCGTGACTCACGCGCAAGAGTCAGCCTCGCCGCGTCCACATGCTTCTTGCATTCAAAGCAGTTAAATGGGCTTTTTCTGCGACTCAGTGTGACTCGAAAGCCGCTATGCGCGGTTGACAGCTTGCACAGCACACATAGAATAATGCCCACGTGCCGCCCGGGAAGGGGCGGCACGTTTTGTTTCTGGGGTCACTTGTTCGATTTCGCACAGATGCGATCGGCGCGGACCCGCAGCTTTCGATCGGATCGGTCATGACCAAGAGCGCAACGTCGCCTACCATCTCGCAAGCCCATCTGCTGCCCGTGTTCGCGCGCGCCGATGTCGGCTTCGAGCGCGGTGAGGGCGCCTGGCTGATCGCGACCACGGGCGAGCGCTATCTCGACTTCACCAGCGGCGTTGCGGTCAACGCGCTCGGCCACGCCCATCCGCACATGGTCGCCGCGCTGCAGGAGCAGGCCACCAAGCTGTGGCACATGTCGAACCTGTTCAAGAGCCCGGACGGCGAGCGGCTGGCGGCGCGGCTGTGCGAGGCGAGCTTTGCCGATTACGTGTTCTTCGCCAATTCCGGCGCCGAGGCGATGGAATGCGCGCTGAAGGTCACCCGGCACTACCATTTCGCCAAGGGGCAGCCCGAGCGCACCCGCATCATCACTTTCGAGGGCGCGTTCCACGGCCGCACGCTCGGCACGCTCGCCGCTACCGGCGCCGCCAAATATCTCGAGGGCTACGGCGCGCCGCTTGACGGCTTCGACCAGGTCGCGCTTGGCGACATCGACGCCGTGAAGGCGGCGATCGGTCCCCACACCGCCGGCATCCTGATCGAGCCGCTGCAGGGCGAGGGCGGCGTGCGCGCGCCGGCCAATGCCTTCTTCGGTGCGCTGCGCGACCTGTGCGACGAACACGGCATCCTGCTGATCTTCGACGAGGTGCAGACCGGCATGGGTCGCACCGGCGAATTGTTCGCCTATCAGCGCATCGGCGTGACGCCGGACGTGATGTCGCTGGCCAAGGCGCTCGGCGGCGGCTTTCCCATCGGCGCCTGCCTTGTCACCGCGGACGCGGCCAAGGGCATGGCGCCGGGCTCGCACGGTTCGACCTTCGGCGGCAATCCGCTGGCGGTGGCGGCAGCCAATTCGGTGCTCGACGTGATGCTGAAGCCCGGCTTCTTCGACCACGTGAAGAAGATGTCGCTGCTGTTGAAACAGAAGCTGGCCTCGGTGATCGACCGCCACCCGCAGGTGGTGTCGGAAGTGCGCGGCGAGGGGCTGTTGATCGGCCTCAAGGCCGTGGTGCCGTCAGGCGATCTCGTGGCGGCCCTGCGCGACGCCAAACTGCTGACGGTCGGCGCCGGCGACAACGTGGTGCGTTTCCTGCCGCCGCTGATCGTCACCGAAGCCGAGATCGGGCAGGCGGTGGAGCGCCTCGAGCGGGCCTGCGCGGCGCTGGCCCCGTCGGCCTCAGCGCAGGGAGCGGCGTCATGAGTACGCCGCGGCACTTCCTCGATCTCACGGCCGTCCCGGCCGGCGAGCTGCGCAACATCATGACCGCTGCGGCGGCCATGAAGGCGAAGCTGAAGGGCGGCAACGCCAAGCCCGACAAGCCGCTCGAGAACAAGACGCTGGCGATGATCTTCGAGAAGCCCTCGACGCGCACCCGCGTGTCGTTCGAGGTCGGCATGCGCCAGCTTGGCGGCGAGGTGGTGATGCTCACCGGCGCCGAGATGCAGCTCGGCCGCGGCGAGACTATTGCCGACACCGCGCGCGTGCTGTCGCGCTTCGTCGACATCATCATGATCCGCATCCTCAACCATGACGCACTGATGGAGCTGGCCGAGAATGCCACGGTACCCGTCATCAATGGCCTGACGCGGTTCTCGCATCCGTGCCAGGTGATGGCCGACGTCATGACCTATGAGGAGCATCGCGGGCCGATCAAGGGCCGCACGGTGGCCTGGACCGGCGACGACAACAACGTTCTGATGTCCTGGGCCCACGCCGCCGAGCGCTTCCAGTTCAAGCTCAACATCGCGACCCCGCCGGAACTGGCGCCGAAGAAGCCGTTCAAGGATTGGGTGAAATCGTCAGGCGCGCAGATCACCTTCTCCAACGATCCCGACGCGATGGTGAAGGGCGTCGACTGTGTGGTCACCGACACCTGGGTGTCGATGGGCGACAAGGACGGCGAGACCCGGCACAATCTGCTGAAGCCGTATCAGGTCAATGCGCGGCTGATGGGCTTGGCCAAGCCCGACGCGCTGTTCATGCATTGCCTGCCCGCGCACCGCGGCGACGAGGTCACCGACGAGGTCATCGATGGCCCGCAGTCGGTGGTGTTCGACGAGGCGGAGAACCGCCTGCATGCGCAGAAGGGCATCCTGGCCTGGTGTCTCCACGCGGTGGCGTAAGCGGCGCTCTTCCTTCCCCTCCCCCGCTTGCGGGGGAGGGTGGACGCGCGAAGCGCGGCCGGGAGAGGAAAAGCCACAAAGGCACCCTCCTGGCCGGCCCTCTCCCGCCTTCGCTCGGCACCCTCTCCCGCTCCGCGGGAGAGGGGGAAAAGCGCGCAGCTGCCTTTCATTTCCCGGTTCCGCGGGGGTTTCGAATTCGCCCCATCGACCCCAAATAAGCGCCCATGACCCCATCCCCCGATCAAAATCTCCAGCCCGAAACGCCCATCCGTGCCCCGTCCTCTGTCCCGGTCGACGACGCGGTGCTGCCGTTTGAGGTCGCGCCGCTCGACTTGCGTGGCCGGCTGACACGCCTTGGCCCGGCCCTTGATGAACTGCTCGCCAAGCACGACTACCCCGCGCCGGTGGCCAAGCTGCTCGGCGAGGCCGTTGTGTTGACCACGTTGCTCGGCTCCGCGCTGAAATTTGATGGCCGCTTCATCCTGCAGACCCAGACCGATGGTCCGGTGTCGCTGATGATCGTCGATTTCCGCGCGCCGGACAAAATGCGCGCCTATGCGCGCTTCGACGCCGAGCGCCTGACGCCGGGTCTCGACAGCGCGGCCCTGCTCGGCAAGGGCCACATGGCGATGACCGTGGACCAGGGCCCGGACATGAGCCGCTACCAGGGCCTGGTGGCGCTGGACGGCGGTACGCTGGAAGACGCGGCGCATGAATATTTCCTGCGCTCCGAACAGATCCCGACCAAGGTGCGCCTCGCGGTGGGCGAGGAATGGCGCGCCGGCGAGGAAGGCGGGCCGAAGCATCGCTGGCGCGCCGGCGGCATGCTGCTGCAGTTTCTGCCCAAGGCCTCCGACCGCATGCAGCGCGACCTCGATGCCGGCGACGTGCCGGACGGCGTCATCATCGATGCAGTTCCCGAGGACGATGCGTGGGTCGAGGGCCAGTCGCTGATCTCGACGGTCGAGGATGTCGAGCTGATCGATCCGGATCTCTCCGGCGAGCGGCTGCTGTACCGCCTGTTCCACGAACGCGGCGTCCGCGTGTTCGCACCGTCGCCATTGCGCGCGCAGTGCTCGTGCTCGCGCGAGGCCGTGTCCGGCATGCTGAAAAGTTTCACGCCGCAGGACCGCGCCGACATGGTCAAGGACGACAAGGTCGTGGTGACCTGTGAGTTCTGTAGCTCGGTGTACGCGTTCACGCCGGAAGAGGCGGGTGTGGAGTAGCGTTGGTCGTAGTCCGGATGGAGCGAAGCGCAATCCGGGACTCACACAGCGTCATCCAGCCGTCCAGGATCACGCTGCGTTCCATCCGGGCTACGGACTAGTTCAACACGCGTTTGCCATCCGGCCCGTCCAGCGAGAACAGCGGCACGTCGATTTCGAACGGCTCGCCGCTGTCGGTCACCATCTGGTAGGTGCCCTCCATGAAGCCGGACTCCGTCGGCAGCGGGACGCCGGAGGTGTATTCGAAGCGTTCGCCGGGGCCGAGCACCGGCTGCTCGCCGACCACGCCTTCGCCACGCGTCTCCTGCATCTTTCCGGAGGCGTCGGTGACGATCCAGTGCCGGGTCTTCAGCTGCACGGTTTCGGCGCCGGCATTGGTGATCACCACCGTATAGGACCAGAAGAACTGCTGCCGTTCCGACGACGAGCGCTCGGGCATGAAGTTCGGCTCGACGGTGACTTCGATCTGGCGGGTTACGGCACGGTACATGGCGGTCGTCCAACGGTTGCACGGCAAGCATAACGAAGTTGCCGGGCCGCGCCAATCGGTTGCATTGCGCTTAATAGCTGCATCGCGGTTTTAACATAGTTCCTGCATATTCTGCGCACCTACGCCGAACGCATATTTGCTGCAGCCGAATCGGCCGCGTCGTGCTTGTTGCGAATTGATTTCCTGAACGGTGCTGAATGACCTCCGTCGCCGATCCCATTGCCGGTCAACCCCATACCGACGCGACTATCGTGCCGGCGATGCCGCCGGTCACTGCGCCCGCGCCGGTTAAGCGTCGCGCCGATGCGGTCGTATTCCCGGTGGGCAACGAGCGCGAACTGCGGCTCGATCTGTTTCGCGGCATGGCGCTTTGGCTGATCTTCATCGACCACCTGCCGCCGAATATCCTGACGTGGTTCACGATCCGCAATTACGGCTTCAGCGACGCCACCGAAATCTTCATTTTCATCTCGGGCTACACCGCGGCCTTTGTCTATGGCCGCGCCATGGTGGAGCAGGGCACGCTGGTCGCCTCGGCCCGCATCTTCAAGCGGGTCTGGCAGATCTATGTCGCCCACGTCTTCCTGTTCACGATCTTCCTGGCCGAGATTTCGTACGTCGCCACCAGTTTCGAGAACCCGCTCTATTCCGAGGAAATGGGAATTCTGGATTTTCTCCGGCAGCCGGACGTGACCATCGTTCAGGCGCTGTTGCTGAAATTTCGCCCGGTGAACATGGACGTGTTGCCGCTATATATCGTGCTGATGCTGTTCCTGCCGCCCATCCTCTGGCTGATGCAGCGCCGCGCCGATCTGACGCTGGCGCTGTCGGTCGGCCTCTATGCGCTGACCTGGGAGTTCGACCTCTATCTGTCGGCCTATCCGAACGGCGTCTGGGCGTTCAATCCGTTTGCCTGGCAGCTGCTGTTCGTGTTCGGCGCCTGGTGCGCGCTCGGCGGTGCGCGTCGGATGGCGCGGATCCTGGCCTCAAAGGTCACGCTGTGGATTTCGGTGGCCTATCTGCTGGCGGCGTTCTGGGTCACGCTGACCTGGTACGTGCCGCAGTTCAATCATTTGCTGCCGCGTATCGTGGAGCAGTGGATGTATCCCATCAACAAGACCGACCTCGATGTGCTCAGGTTTGCCCATTTCCTAGCGCTGGCGGCCATCACCGTGCGCTTCTTGCATCGCGATTGGCCGGGCCTGAAATCGCCCTGGCTGCGCCCGCTGATCCTGTGCGGGCAGCATTCCCTGGAGATCTTCTGCATCGGCGTCTTCCTGGCCTTTGCCGGGCACTTCGTGCTGGCGGAGGTTGCCGGCGGCGCCTGGATGCACTTCCTGGTGAGCTTGTCGGGGATTGTGATCATGTCCAGCGCCGCCTGGTTGTTTTCGTGGTACAAGCGCGTCACCATGAAGGGCATGCCAAGCAGTAAAAGGTCTGACGCCGACCTCGCAGGAGGGGCGGCATGAAAGGACTCGTGGCGCTCGTAATGCTGGCTGGCCTGGCGGCGCTTCCGGTCCGGGCGGAGACGCCAGCGCAAACATGTGACGTCCCAGGGTACCTTTTGACCACCGAGAGTGCGCTGCCCAAGGTCGAGGCCGTGGCCAAGCCCGGCGGCAAGCTCAATATCCTGGTGATCGGCAGCCGTTCGTCGGTCATCGGCGTGTCGGATACCTCGGCCGCCTATCCATCGCGGCTGCAGACCTATCTGCGCGACAAGCTGCCGGGGGTGGAGATCAATCTCGCGCTTGAAATACAGGTCAAGAAAACCGCCGAAGAGATGTTGCCGTCGCTGGCTTCGCTGATGGAACAGCGCAAGCCCGATCTGGTGATCTGGCAAACCGGCACCGTCGATGCGATGACCCAGGCCGACGGTGACGAATTTCGCAGCGCCCTCGACGAGGGCGTCGGGGTGATGAAAAAGACCGGAACTGACGTCGTTTTAATGAACCTGCAGTATAGTCCGCGCACCGAAACGATGATTTCCGGCTCGGTCTACCTAGATAACATGCGGGTGGTTGCGCAGCAGCACGACGTTCCGCTGTTCGACCGCTTCGGTATCATGCGGCAATGGAATGAAAGCGGCGATTTCGACCTGTTTAGCCCGTCTCCGGGCATGGAACTTGCCAAACGGGTTCATGATTGCATCGGGCGGGCGTTGGCGACCTTCGTCTCGGACGCCGCCCGGATCAAGCCGCGGATTTGAGGATTTTGCGTTAATGAAGTCAGTCGGTCAGATTTCGCGTGTCATCGTCGTAGCAGCGCTTACGTCAATCACCTCCGCCTTCCCGCTCCAGCTTGCCACCGCCCGCGCCGACGCTGCCCAGAGCGCCCCGGCCGCAAGCGGCAACCCGGCCGGGCCGGACAGCGCCCCGGGCAAGGGCGTAGCTGCCAAGGCCATCGACAAGGTCAAGGACGTCGCCAAATCCGCCACCGATATCCTGAGCCGAGTGCCTTGCCGCGCGCCGAAGGGCGGCATGAAGGCGATGGGCGCGCTACCGCATGTGGCCAGTAAGCTTGCCGCGGGCAAGCCTGTGGTCATCATCGCCTTCGGCTCGTCGACCACCGAAGGCTACGGCTCGACCTCGCCGGAATTCACCTATCCCAACCGGCTCGCGGCGCAACTGCACCGCACCTATCCGGGCGCCGACATCACCGTGCTCAACCGCGGCAAGGGCGGCGAGGACGCGCCGGAAATGATGGCGCGGCTGCAGGGCCAGGTGATCGACGCGCATCCCGATCTGGTGATCTGGCAGGTCGGCACCAATGCCGTGCTGCGCAACCTCGATCCTGCCGAAACCGGCAAGATGATCGACGACGGCGTCGGCCGTATCCAGGCCGCAGGCGCCGACATCGTGCTGGTCGATCCGCAATATTCACCACTGGTCAACACGCGGCCCGAGGGCACCAGCAAGATGATCGCGCTGATGCACAAAGTCGCCGACCTGCGCAAGATCGGCATCTTCCCGCGCTTCGAGGTGATGAAGGAGTGGCACGAGGGCCAGCAGATGTCCTTCGACAGCTTCGTCATCGCCGACGGGCTGCACATGAACAACTGGGGCTATGCCTGCTTCGCCCAACTGCTCGGCGACAACATCATCAAGTCCGTCGGCCAGATCAAACTCGGCGTCGCCGAACCGAAGACCGCATCGAAGCCGATGTAGGCGAGGCGGTTGCAACGCCGTCGTCCCCGCCTTCGCGGGGACGACCCGTTGATGGATCCGTCGTAGCGTCTACGCCTTCGCCAATGCCTCTTCGAGATCCGCGATCAGGTCGTCGCGATGCTCGAGGCCGGCGGAGAAGCGCACAAACCCTTCCGTGATGCCGAGTTCGAGCCGCGCTTCCGGCGGCAGGCGCTGATGCGTCGTGGTGGCGGGATGGGTCACCAGGCTCTTGGCGTCGCCGAGATTGTTGGAAATGCGCGCGACCTTGAGTTCGTTGAGCATGCGGAACGCCGCCGCCTTGCCGCCCTCGACCTCGAAGCCGATCAGCGTCGAGCCGGCGCGCATCTGCTTCTTCACCGTGGCCGCCTGCGGATGGTCCTCGCGGCCGGGATAGATCAGCCGCGGCACTTTCGGGTGCGCGGCCAGCACGTCGGCGATTGCCTTGGCGGTCTCGGTCTGCCGCTCGACGCGGATCGCCAGCGTCTCCAGTCCCTTCACCAGCGTCCAGGCGTTGAAGGGCGAAATCGACGGCCCGGTCTGGCGCAGATAGTTGTGAATGTGCTCGTCGATGAAATCCTTCGACGACAGGATGATGCCGCCGAGGCAGCGGCCCTGGCCGTCGATGTGCTTGGTCGCGGAGTACACGACGACATCGGCGCCGAGCGCCAGCGGGCTTTGCCACAGCGGCGTCGCGAAGACGTTGTCGACGATCAGCCGTGCTCCGCCGGCATGGGCGATCTTGGCGATGGCGCCGATGTCGAGCACGTCGAGGGTCGGATTGGTCGGGCTTTCCAGGAACAGCGACTTGGTGTTCGGCTTCATCGCCCTCTGCCACTGGTCGAGATCGAGGCCGTCCACCAGCGTGAACTCGATACCGTAGCGCGGCAGCAGGTCCTCGATCACATAGCGGCACGAGCCGAACAGCGCCTTGGCAGCGACCACGTGGTCGCCGGTGCGCAGCGGCGCGAGGATCGCGGTGGTGACGGCGGCCATGCCGGTGGCGGTGGCGCGCGCGGCTTCGGCGCCTTCGAGGTCGATCATGCGGCTCTCGAACATCGCGGTGTTCGGGTTCGAGAAGCGCGAATAGATGAAACCGGGGTCTTCGCCCTTGAAGCGCGCCTCGCAGGCTTCCGCGGTCTCGTAAATGAAACCTTGCGTCAGAAAGAGGGCTTCGGACGTCTCGTTATATTGCGAGCGCAGCGCGCCGGCGTGGACGAGGCGGGTTTCGGGGCGGTAGGACTTCTCAGACATGTGACCTCCAACGTGACCGCAAAAACGGGCACAAAAAAACCGGCCTGGACGGACGTCCTGAGGCCGGGATCGCATGCTGGAAGGACATGTGTCCCCGGCCTGTTTAGCGACTTATTTAACGTGGCTGCAAGCCGGCCGGCTCAAATCACCACGGGATAAAGATGTCCATATGCCGGCTTGCCCTTTCCGTCAAGGCGGGGCTGGGATAACCGGTAAAGTCGCGGCTTTTCAGCGGATCCCGCTGAAAGACGATCGAAGGACCAGACAGTGCCGTTTACGCTAGCGCCCGACGCCGATGGAATTCTGCCCGACCGCATGATCGCGGCGATGGCCGACGCCGGCCTGATCCTGCCGGAATATCCTTTTGTCGAAAGCCAGATCCAGCCCGCCAGCCTTGACTTGCGGCTCGGCCCGATCGCCTATCGCGTGCGCGCCAGCTTCCTGCCGGGGCCGAACTCCACGGTGGCCGAGCGCATCGACGAATTGAAGCTGCACGAGATCGATTTGTCAGACGGCGCCGTGCTGGAAACCAACTGCGTCTATATCGTGCCGCTGCTGGAGAGCCTGGCGCTGCCGCCGAACATCTTCGCGGCTGCGAACCCGAAGAGCTCCACCGGCCGCCTCGACGTCTTCACCCGCGTCATCGCCGACGGCACGCGCCGCTTCGACGTGATCGGCGCCGGCTATCACGGTCCGCTCTATGCCGAGATCAGCCCGAAGACGTTTCCGGTGCTGCTGCGCGAGGGCTCGCGTCTGTCGCAGGTGCGCTTCCGCGTCGGCGATGCCGTGCTCGACACCGAGGCGCTGGAAGAACTGCACGCGACGGAGCCGCTGGTCGACAGCGCAACCGCTGACCTCAACAACGGCCTCGCTCTGTCGGTCGATCTGTCCGGCGACAACGCCACCGGTTTTGTCGGCTACCGCGCCAAGCGCCACACCGGCGTGGTCGATATCGACCGCCGCGGCGGTTATGCCGTGGAGGATTTCTGGGAGCCGATCGCGGCGCGCCGCGACGGCACGCTGATCCTCGATCCCGGCGAGTTTTACATTCTCGCTTCCAAGGAAGCCGTGCAGGTACCGCCGGACTACGCGGCGGAGATGGTACCGTTCGATCCGCTGGTCGGTGAATTCCGTGTCCATTATGCCGGCTTCTTCGATCCAGGCTTCGGCCATGACGGCGCCGGCGGCAAGGGCTCTCGCGCGGTACTGGAAGTGCGCTCGCGCGAGGTGCCGTTCATCCTCGAACACGGCCAGATCGTCGGCCGCCTCGTGTTTGAGCGCATGCTGGATCGCCCGGACGCGCTTTACGGCCAGCGCATCGGCTCCAACTACCAGGGCCAGAGCTTGAAGCTGTCGAAGCACTTCAAGGTCTAGGTTTGATCGGCCCGTTCGCGCCGTGTATCCTTCCGCCCGTTGTTTGGATGGTGCCATGACGGTTGCTGAAGAGGGAAAGCTCACAATCGCTGCATGTTTCGCGGCCGTGGCCGGTCGCGATGGCCGCTTCGAGCTCGTGCGCGGCGTCGCTTACGCCATGGCCGGCGCCAAGGAAGGGCACAACGTGATCTGCGGCAATGTGCAGACGGCGCTCGTCCCCGCAGGCAAACGCAAGGGATGCCGCACCACCTCGAGCGACACCGCCGTGCAGACCGGACCGGACACCATCCGCTATCCCGCCGTTGTGGTCGATGGCGGTCCGCCCGATGCGACCGCGCCGCTCGCGTCCAGGCCTACGATCGTCGTGGAGGTGTCTTCGCCGGGGACCGCTGTCTTCGATTACGGCTCGAAACTGCGTGTATACCAGGACGTCGCCAGCATCGACACGGTGCTGCAGATCGAGTCCGAGATCGCGCTGGTCGAAATTCACAGGCGGCGGATGGACGGTAGCTGGACCGAGGAATTGGTCGAAACGTTCAATACCCCAATTGCGCTTCCGTCGCTTGCAACGTCCATTACGCTTGATGACGTCTACGATACGCTCGACGTTCGGCCGCGCATGCGCCTGCAGATCGTTCAGGATGAGCGCAGCGCCCAGTGACCGGCTGTAGCGTATTCTCATCGATGCGACAGCGAGCGCACCAATGAAGCTGAGCAAGAAATCCGACAGCGTCTGGACGGCCCGGGAGGACGACGACTTGCGCCGGCAATTGTCGGTGGGGCGTAGCGTCAACGAAATCGCTATTCGAACAAAGCGCTCGCCGCTTGCCGTCCGCACGCGGACGAGGAAGCTTGGGATCAGGCCATCCGGTCAGGACGCGGCGTCGTCCGGCGATGACGTCGGCGCGTCGGACTTCGCCAGCGACGTAAGTCCTTCGCGATAGGTTGGAAACGAGGGCACCACGTCGAGCTCGGATTTCATGCGCGCATTGGAGATGCGGTTGCTGCTGGCATAAAAGCTGCGTGCCATCGCGCTCATCTGCGCCGTTGCGAAATCCTGTTCGGGCGGCGGCGTCACGCCCATCAGCGATGCGGCGAAGGTCACCACGTCCTGCGGCGGCGCCGGCTCGTCGTCGCAGACATTCCAGGCGCCGGTGCCGGCGTGATCGATCGCCCGGGCAATCGCCGCGGCGATGTCGTCGACGTGGATTCGGTTGAACACCTGGCCGGGCTTGACGATGCGGTGCGCGCGGCCGGCGCGCAGATTGACCAGCGCGTTGCGGCCGGGACCGTAGATGCCCGCAAGCCGGAGGCTCGTCGCACCGCCGGCGAGCCACGCGGCTTCGGCGTCGATGCGGTGCCGGCGCCGTCCGCTTCCCGCCAATTCCGCGGTCTCGTCGATCCAGCCGCCACCGTGGTCGCCATAGACGCCCACGGTGGACAGATAGACGACGCGCCGGATGCCGCTCGCCGCGATCTGCGGACCGAACGCGCGCAGCACGGGATCGCCATCGGCGTCGGGCGGTACCGACACCAGCAGCACATCCGCGCGGGCGAGATGCGCGGCGATGGCGGGATCGACGTGGTCGGGGCCGAACGCCAGCGTCTCGACGGCTGCGCCTGGCTGCGGCGTGCGCGCGGTGCCCGCGATGGCGCTGAAGCGCGCACCGTGCCCGGCGATGAAGTGGCTGGCGCTATAGCCGAGGCCGAACACGAAAAGACGCACGCGCGATCCTCATTTATAATGCGAGGGCGATGGCCTCACGCCTTCATGGTGCGAAACGTGATCGAATAACGCATGGCGTCGACGCCGGGAATGCTGTGCTCCCAGTCATGTCGCGCGCTGCCGTCCATGGTGTAGATCGAACGCGCCTCCGCCGCCAGCTTGACGCGCTCCCATGCGGACCCGACCTTGCGCCGCAGCCGGAATGTGCAGTCCGAGCCCAGCGAGATGCCGATGATAGTCTCGAACATCGGCTTGTCGCGGTGCCAGCCGATGCCCGCGCCCGGCTCGTATTCCGTCACCAGCGCCTGCCGGATGAGTTCGGCGGGCTGCCCGATGAGGGCCGCAGCCCGGGCGCGCAGCGGCAGCATCCATTCGGGCATCGGTGTCGACTCGACGAGCCGCTGCACCGTGTAGTCGTAACGCCAGCCGAACCAGGTGACACGGCGTTTGCCCTCGAACGCGCCGAACTGGAACGGCTCCAGCGGCAGTTCGCGGATGGCGGCGATGAGATCGCGCTCTTCGACATGGGTGATGAAACCGGCACGATAGCGCAGCCCGTCCGGAAGGACGGGCGCGGCGTCGAACAGTTGCAATTGGCTGGCGGGAGAAGGGGGCATGGCCATGATATAAGAACGACGTCGCCGGTCGCCAATCGCGAACGGCGACGCGGGTTAATTCAGCGACGAAGACATCGCCCCGGCCCGCGAAAAGCGCCACAAGGTGTTGCCGACGTAGTCGGCCACCACCAGAGAGCCTTTT
>JBEVEC010000130.1:0-20105 GCA_040512975.1 Tardiphaga sp.
AGCCAGCCGTTGTGCTGGATCTCGTTCTCAAGCTGGCCGGGCGCCCAACCGGCATAGCCCAGCGCCAGGATCGCGTGCTTCGGCCCGCCGCCATTAGCGATGGCGCGCAGGATATCTACCGTGGCGGTGAGACAAATACCGTCGTCGATCGGCAGCGTCGCGTCCTCGATGAAGAAATCGCTGGAATGCAGTACGAAGCCGCGACCGGTTTCCACCGGCCCGCCTTTCAGCACTTTCATGCTTTCGGCGCTTTCCGGGAGCTTGATGCCGTCGGATTTGTCGATGATCTCGAGCTGCATCAGCAGTTCGGGAAAATCGATGCTGCCGGCCGGCCGGTTGACGATGATGCCCATGGCGCCTTCGGAGGAGTGTGCGCAGACGTAAATGACCGACCGCGCAAAGCGCTCGTCTTCCATCACCGGCATGGCGATCAGGAGCTGGCCATCCAGATAGCTGTTCGGGCTGCCGGCGCTGATCTTGGCTCGACTCTTCCGGGGTCGCTTGCGAGTGGTTTCCATCGGCAAAGCGCTCTTTCGTTATGTCGTCATCCTGATATTGGCGCGTTCACCTGTCAATCAACCTTCCGCAGTGCACCACCATCGCTTCATTGGCTTTTGACAGGCTCGCCTGTAAGGACGTCCGAATGACCGCTTCTGTTCCGTATTCCATGGCCGCGATCTGGACCGCCGGGTGGCTGGCGCTGCTCACCGGCGGCGCCTGCGCCGACGACGCCTCGCCCTGGCAAATCGACAGCCATTCGCAGCTTCGCCTGGTGGCGGGATCGCGTAGCGGGCCGGTGATGCTCGGCGGAATTGCCATCCAGCTGCAGCCGGGCTGGCATACGTACTGGCGCAATCCGGGCGACAGCGGCGTTCCGCCGCGGTTCGATTTCTCGAAATCCGACAATCTCGACACGGTGACCATCCTGTGGCCGGCGCCGAAGAAATTCGATGACGGCGCCGGCGGCGCCTCGCTCGGCTATGTCCATCAGGTCGTGCTGCCGATGCGCGTGATCGCAAAGGACCCGAAAAAGCCGGTGACGCTGCGCGCCGAGATCAATTACGCCGTCTGCGAAAAGATCTGCATTCCGGTCGACGCCCACCCGGAACTGGCCTTCACCAGCGTGGCCTCGACCGAGGATGGCGCGCTGACTGCGGCGCTGGACACCGTGCCCAAGCCGGCCACGGTGGGCGACCCCAATCCGCTGACGATCCGCGACGTCCGGCGCGACGGCAAGCACGTGCTGGTCGACGTGTCCGCCCCCGACGGCGCCGAACCCGCGCTGTTCGCCGAGGGACCGACTCCGGAATGGGCGTTGCCGATTCCCAAACTGGTGACCAACGGTCCGCCCGGCGTCAAACGTTTCGACTTCGAACTGGACGGCCTGCCGCCCGGCGCAACAGCGGACGGCGCGGCGTTGAAGCTGACTTTGGTGGGCACCGACCGGGCCTATGAGTTCAACGTGACCTTGCCTTAGGTTGCTGCACGCAGGTTGGCCACGGCGCCCAACCCGATCTTAACGGTTCCTTGCTATCTCCCTTGCTTCGCCGCGTGCGCGTGGCCGAGGGATCATTGTGGCTGTGATGGACGCGCAATCCGTAACACCGCCGGCCGGCCTCAAGGCGCGGCTTACCGGCCTGTTCACCGGCACGGGCGAGGCCTCCCTTACCCGCCGTCTCGCCGGCACCATCTTCCTCATCCGCGTGATCTCGGCCGGCATGGCCTACGCCTCGCAGATCCTGCTGGCGCGCTGGATGGGCAGCAGCGATTACGGCATCTATGTCTATGTCTGGACCTGGGTGCTGCTGCTCGGCTCGATGATGGATTTCGGCATCTCCGCTTCGGCGCAAAAGATCATTCCGGAATATCGCGCCAGCGGCGACCTCGCGCTGCTGCGCGGCTTTTTGTCCGGCAGCCGCTGGATGACGGGCCTCGTGTCCGCCGTCGTGTCGCTGCTGCTGGCCGGCTTGGTCCGGCTGCTGTCGCCGCATCTCGAACCCGGCAGCGTAATGCCGCTCTACCTCGGCTGCGCCACCCTGCCCGCCTTCGTCGTCGCCAATACCCAGGACGGCATCGCCCGCTCCCATGACTGGATGCGGCTCGGGCTGATGCCACAATTCATCGTGCGGCAAACGCTGATCATCGGTTTCACCGCCGGCGCCTTTGCCCTCGGCTTCCATCTCGGCGCCACCGTGGCGATGCTCGCCAGCGCCGCCGCCGTGTGGGTCGCGATGATCGGGCAGATGATCGTGCTCAACCGCAGGCTCGGGGCGCACATCGCCCCCGGCCCGAGCACCTACGACTACCGCGGCTGGCTTGCCGTCTCGCTGCCGATCCTGCTGGTGGAAAGTTTTTATCTGCTGCTGTCCTACACCGACGTGCTGGTGCTGCAGCAGTTCGTTTCGTCCGATGAGGTCGGCGTGTATTTCGCCGTGGTGAAGACGCTGGCGCTGGTGTCGTTCATCCACTACGCGATGTCGGCGACCACGGCGCACCGCTTCACCGAATATCATGCCAGTGGCGACAACGACCGCCTCGCCGCGTACGTGACCCACGCCATCAAATGGACGTTCTGGCCGTCGCTGGCCGCCACTTTGATCCTGCTGGCCGTGGGCAAGCCGCTGCTGTGGCTGTTTGGCCCGCAATTCACCGCCGGCTATGACATCATGTTCATCGCCGCCATCGGCCTCGTGGTCCGCGCCGCTATCGGCCCGGTCGAACGCCTGCTCAACATGCTCGGCCATCAGCACATCTGCGCGCTGGCCTATGCTTTGTCTTTCGTCATGAACCTTGTGCTTTGCCTCGTCCTCGTCCCGCGCTACGGCGGCCACGGCGCCGCCGCGGCGACCTCGCTCTCCCTGAGTTTCGAGACCGTGCTGCTGTTCTGGATCGTGCGCAGCCGACTCGGGCTGCACGTGCTGGCGTTCGGCAAGAAAGCCTGATCCTCACCGCTCGACAAACGCCCGCTGCAGCTGGTCGGCGATCGGCTTGAACAGATAGCTCAGCATGGACCGGCTGCCGGTCTGCATGAAGATTTCGGCCGGCATGCCCGCGACGAGCTGCAGGTTCGCGAGCTTGGCGCGTTCACCTTCCGGCAGCGTCACGCGGGCCGAGAATTAAGGTGCATTGGTCTGCTGATCGTGGCTGGTGTCGGCCGAGACATAGGACACGTCCCCGCTCAATTGCGGCGTGATCCGCTGGTTGAACGCCGACAGGCGCACGAACGCCTTCTGCCCGTTGCGCACCTGATCGATGTCGTTGGGCTGCACCCGCACCTCGACCTGCAATTCCTCGGAATCCGGCACGACCTGCAGCACGGTGTCGCCGGCGCGTATGACGCCGCCGATGGTGTGCACGGCGAGCTGGTGAACCACCCCCGACGTCGGCGCCCGGATCTCGATGCGATCCAGCGTGTCGCGCGCGGCGATGCCACGTTCGGACAGCTCGGCCTCCTTGGCCTGCGCGTCGCCGAGGTCCTTCATGACTTCCGTTCGAAAATCCTGGTCGACCCGCACGCTCTGCAATTCCGCTTCACCGATCTTGGCCTTCGTCTCGGCCGTCGCCGACATCAATTGCCCGCGCTCGCCCTCGATGCGCGCGCGCTCGCGCTGCAGGATTGTCAGCCGGGTCAGCGGAACCAGCCGCTTGTCGAACAGGTCCTGAACCCCTGCGAGTTCGCCGGCGATCAGCTCGAGTTGAGACACCTTCGACTTTAACTGCGCTTCGATGCCCGCGACCTCTTCGCCGAGCTGCACGATGCGGCTGTCGAGCAGTTGCTTCTGACTGTCGCGGGCATTGGCCCGCGACTTGAACAAGGCGTCTTCGGAGGCCAGCATCGTTTTCATGTCCGGATCGCTCGCACGTTTGTCGAGGGTCGGCGACAGCACCAGCGCCGGCAACGCGCCGCGTTCGGCCAGCAGACGCGCAATGCGCACACGGACGTCGTCGAGCTGCTTGCTCACGACCTGCAAACTCGCACGCGCCTGCGTCGGATCGAGGCGCAGCAGCAGATCGCCCGCGCGGACACGCGTCCCGTCACGCACCGCAATCTCCGTGACGATCCCTCCATTGGGATGCTGGATCGACTTGACGTTGGATTCGAAAACGAGATTGCCCGGCACGACCACGGCTCCGGCAAGCGGCACAAGTGTCGCCCAACCACCGATCACCGCCCCGGCCACGAGCAGCACCCGGAATCCGGTTCGGCGTTCGCCATCGAAGGAGACCTGGATCCGCGCAGCTCCGGTTCGCTGCATCGCGTCTGGACCGGTCAGCGACCGATCGTTGCTGAACACGAGTGACAGCGCCTTGCCAACGGTCCGCGGAATCACCGAATTGGCGGTCGCATGTTTATGGGTCGCACTGCCGGTGGCCCTGAGCTGCAGTGACGGATCTGGATTCGCGGTGGCCGGCCGCTCCGACGGAGGATCGCTTGCAATCGGCGATATCGGCGGCGCTGCGTCCGGACGGACCCGCGGCAGACGCGGCACGGCAATCGTCGCGTCCCGCATGGCGCGCGCAATATCAAAAGGCTCCGGATCGAATGGCCTTGGTTGAGGCGATCGGACGTGAACCGGACGCGGCACATCGCCTCCAGGACGAACCGGTGGAGTGGATCGGCGCGGGGCCTCCGGCCGAGCGACCGGCGGGCGCTGCCTGGCAGGCTGGACCGGCGGACTTGCCGCAGGACCGATCCCGAAATGCCGAAGGCAAATATCGATCGCGCGCGCCATCCGCCTTTTCGGCTTAAGCTTCGGTCGACCGGCTTCCTTTCCCGGCGATGGACGCCTTTTCTGACCGGGACGTACTTGTGGCGGCACCTCGTCGGCCGACTCGAACCCCCGCCGCAGCCGTTGCATCTCAAGGATCAACGGGTCGTCCTGCGCACGCCCCCTGCTGTGCCCGGGCGGCCGCCAACGTGCCGGTCCGTCATCGAGAGTCCATTCGGCATGCGGATCGAAGGGATTCATGCGGGCACCCCGTGTTCTGCGCTGCGCGTCTGCGGTGCCCTTGCCGCATGGGCGACAGCCGGCTCCGGCTGCCCCGCACCGCGAACCCGGGAGAAAATCTCCTCGCGTGGTCCGAACGCAATCATGCGTCCGTCGTAGAGCACCAGGGCCATGTCGAGAGCCGACAGCGCACTGGGACGGTGCGAGATGACAATGACGATACACTGGCTCTGACGCAGGAAATGAATGGCACGATTGAGTGCCGTCTCGCCTTCCGCATCCAGATTGGCGTTGGGTTCGTCGAGCACGACGAGAAACGGATCGCCGAAAATCGCCCGCGCCAGTCCGATGCGCTGGCGTTGCCCTGCGGACAGCGCCATGCCGCCTTCGCCGATCCGCGTTTCGTAGCCGTTCGGCAACCGCAGGATCGTCTCATGGACGCCGGCAATTGTTGCTGCCTTCAACACCGCTTCGGACGACACGCTGCCAGCAAACCGGCTGATGTTCTCCGCCACGGTACCGTCGAACAGCGCGACGTCCTGCGGCAGGTAGCCGGTATAGCGGCCGAGATCGTCGCTGCTCCATTGATCGATGGCCGCGCCATCGAGCCGGATCACGCCGCTTTGCGCCGCCCAGATTCCCACCAGTGCCTTCGACAGCGTCGTCTTGCCGGATGCGCTTGCGCCGAGCAGCGCGAGACCCATGCCGGCCTTCAGCGCGAAGGTGACATTCGACACGATCGGCCGGCTGGCGCCCGGAGGCATGACGGCCAGGCCCTGCACATGGAATTCGCGGCAAGGCCGCGGCAAGACGACGTCGAACGGCGCAGGAGGCGCGGTGACCTTGAGGACTCCGCGGAGCCGCTCCAACCCCTGCCGCGCGGCCACGAGTTGTTTCCAGGTGCCCAGCGCCACCTCGATCGGCGCCAGCGCGCGCCCCATCATGATGGACGATGCAATCATGATGCCGCCCGACGCCCGGTCGGCCACGACCAGATAGGCTCCGATGCCAAGCATGGCCGACTGCAGCACATGCCGCAGCACCTTGGCAGCCGCGCCGAGATTGGCGTGGACGTCGGTCGCGCTGATGTTCTGCCCCAGATAATGTTCATTGGCCTTTGCCCAGCGCTCGGTAAGCCGGCCCGTCATCCCCAGCGCCCGGATCACCTCGGCGTTCTGCCGCGTCACATCCGCCAGCACTTGCCGCTGGGCACTGCACTCCATCGCTGCCTTGGCCGCCGTGCGCGACAGACGTTCGGTCAGCAGCGTCATCGCAATGATGGACATGATGCCCATGACGGCGGTCAGGCCGATCGCCGGATGGAACATGAACAGCACTGCGAGCGAGACAGGGATCCACGGCATGTCGAGAAATGCCGTCGGCCCCATGCCCGACATGAACATCCTGATCTGGTCGAGGTCGCGCAACGGCTGCTGCATCAGGAGCGGCTTGACGCCGCGCAAGGGAAGCGTGGCCAGCGCCACATGGATTGCGTCCTGCAAGCCGGCATCGAACAGCGATGCCACGCGACTGAGCATGCGCGCCCGCAACGCATCGAAGTAGCCGAGGATCAGAAATGCGATCAGCACCATGAGCGACAGACCGATCAGCGTCGCGATGTTCCGACTGGGAATGACGCGGTCATAGACCTGCAGCATGTAGAGCGAGCCCGACAGCATCAACAGATTGACGACACCGCTGAAGACCGCAATGCCGCCCATCCGCAATCCGCTGGCCCGCAAACCCCGCGATATCGGATCATCGTTTGCACGATCGGTCGCCGCATGATCCGACAGCGGCGCTTCATCAAATCCACGAACGATACTCATACGCCGTTTCGCCCCTGACGGATCGGTTGATTGATCGGCAAGGTCGCGCTGCATAGCGTCGATTTGTCGGCGGCAATGTGATCAATGCGTCTGCAGGACGAACAGCCCGCGCTCGCAGGTCGCGACAGCGGGCCGACGATTCGCTTTGGTTGCAGGACAAGGTCGCGAGTCAACTACACATACGATATGCAATTGCCATCATCCGAGCCGATTGACGCCACGAACCTATACGAGCCTGCACTCACCGAAGGTTGGCAGGCATTTGTAACAGGCGGCCTGTCATACAATGTCAGGGAGAGCGCGCAATGGTTGGTTTTCACGGCGGACATCATCACGGACATACGAATGACGGCGGCGACACGACGTCGCCGACATCGCCAGGTACACCGACGCCACCGACCCCCGTGGCCGCGTTCTCCGACCTTGGCGCGACGATGAACGACGCGACCCGCGCGCTGGAAGGCGGCCTTTGGCAGAACGTCGTCGAGGAAGGCGGACAAGGGCTGGGCAGCATCGTTCGCTACACGACCGACCTCACCGATGTGCAGAAGGGACTGCAGGCCGAGGTGAATGCCGGACAGTTCAGCGGCGACACGCTGGCCCATGTGCAGACGATGCTGACCGACATCGGCACGGCCCTCTCCGCGGCAACGGCCTCCGTGAATGGCGGCGGCGATTTCGGCAGCGTCGCCGCGGCAGAAACGGCGCTGCGCACCAGCCATCTCGATATCCTCAATATCGTGAACAATGACCCGACCTTGACGACGCTTGCCAGCCAGAACGGGGCAACCGGTTTTCTGGCGGCCCCGACCGCCTTCGCCGACGGCGTCACGGCCGCCACTGCGCCGCACGCGAATCTGGCGGACATCGGCGCCATCTTCAACGATGCAACGAGCCACATCCTCGGCGGCGTCAATGCCAGCAATGTGGGTCAGCTCACCAGTGACTTCACCACGATGGTCAGCGACATGCAGGGCCTGATGGCCAGCAATCCGGAACTGTTCGGCGGACTGACCGGCGTTCACGCCGAGACCGTCGTGCGGCAGCTCGAGCTTGAGGTAAGCTATCTCGGGCAGGCCGGGGTCAACCCGGACGCGGGCCGCGCCAGCAACGACAACCTGCTCGACATCATCGACATCGTCCAGGGCGATACCAACCTGGCCAATATGGCGTCGCAGGGCGGCGTCCATGGCTTCACGCCGTTCGGCGATGCGCTGGCGCCGACGCCGGCCTATGTCGACAACGACGCGCAGACCGCCTTCTGGGGCAATTTCATCGCGCAGTCGAATGCGCTGGGTCAGCAGGCGATCGCGGCGGTCGGCGCGCATGATGCGGGAGCGATCGCGACGCTCACGACCGATCTGCAGGCATTCCAAAAGACGGTCACCGACTTCGACGCCTCGCAGGGCGGCATCTTCCAGGCGCGGTTCGACAACGAATTGCTCGGCAACACCAGCACCCTGGGGGCTGAAGTCGCAAAAATGCTGGAAGGATTGCAGAGCGGTAACGCCGCGCTGGTCACCGCCGCAGCGGACGAAATGCACGCCAACGCGACCGATGTCGGCAGCAACAATACGCCGGTGAACGGCGGGACCTACAACACGGACGGCCTGACCTCGGCCGACGTGTTGTCGACCGCAACCGCGACGGCGACTGCCGCCGCGCCGCAGGCGGCGACAACGCCGGCGGCGGTCGCAGCGGCGCCCACAGCCGCCGCAACCTCGTCGACACCGGCAACGGCGGCCGTGACATCCAGCCACGACGACATCGCGACGGCGGTGGACACCCACCACACGCAATCGATGGAGCTGGCTCACCACGCCCAGCACGTCTGGGGCTAGGCTCTGATTGACCGACCTCTCCCCATCTCACTGGGAGGGGTCGGAACGCCTACTCCGCCGTCCAGCCGCCATCGATCGACAGGTTCGTACCGGTGATCTGCGCGGCATCGTCGCCGCACAAGAACAGTGCCAGCGCCGCCACCTGCTCCGACGTCACGAATTCCTTGGTCGGCTGGGCGTCGAGCAGGACGTCGTTGATGACCTGCTCCTTGGTCAGGCCGCGTGCCTTCATGGTGTCGGGGATCTGCTTTTCCACCAGCGGTGTCCAGACATAGCCCGGCGAGATGCAATTGCAGGTGATCTTGTTGGTCGCGACTTCCAGCGCCACGGTCTTGGTGAGGCCGGCGATGCCGTGCTTGGCGGAGACGTAGGCCGACTTGAACGGCGAGGCGACCAGCGAATGGGCGGACGCCGTGTTGATGATGCGGCCCCAGCCGCGCTTCTTCATGCCGGGCACCGCGGCGCGGATGGCGTGGAACGCCGACGACAAATTGATGGCGATGATCGCGTCCCATTTTTCGATCGGAAAATCCTCGATCGGCGACACGAACTGGATGCCGGCATTGTTGACCAGAATATCCACCGACCCGAAGGCGGTCTCGCCGAGCGCGACCATGGCGGCGATTTCGGCGGGCTTGGTCATGTCGGCGGGCGAATGCACGGCCTTGACCTTGAAGTCGCTCTCGATCGCCGCGCGCTCGCGCTCGATATCCTCGGGCGCACCCATGCCGTTGAGCACGATATTGGCGCCGGCGCCGGCAAAAGCGCGGGCATAAGCGAGACCGATGCCGCTGGTCGATCCGGTGACGACGGCGGTCTTGCCGGTGAGATTAGCCATTCACATGCTCCTGCTGGATGCTGGTTGGTACGGGGACATCGTTATAGTCGTCGGCCGAGAGAGCGTGGGTAACCATCGACTCGTCGGACTGTGGCGCTTCGAACCAGTCCTTGTGGCGCATCGACAGCGCCACGTCACGCGCGCCGGAATTCCAGTGCTCGACCATGTTGATGCGCGCGAAGTTGTAATCCTTCGACGACGACTCGTAGATCTTGCTGGTGTAGATCAGGTGGATCACCGTGACGGTGTTTTCCTTGGCGGCCTCCGACAGCAGCGCCACCGAGGGCTCGTGCTTCAAGTCCTCGGGCAGCTTGGCAATCAGATCGCGCAACGCCTTCCTGATGTTGTGGATCTTCTTGTTCTTGTCGGTGTTCATCCGCGTGCGGCTCGAGAAGCGGATGTCCTTTTCGCGTTCCTGCGCTTCCAGGATCGACGCCGGCAGCAGGCCGCGGGCGCTGAACAGGTCGACCTGGAAAATCAGCAGGTCGCTGGTGACGTCGTCGAGCACGAAATCAAGCGGCGTGTTCGAAGAAATGCCGCCGTCCCAGAAATGCTCGCCGTCGATCACCACCGATGGAAAGCCCGGCGGCAGCGCGCCGGACGCCATGATGTGTTCTGGCTCGATGCGCTTGCGCGATTGGCGGAAGATCTCGTTGTCGAAATAAGTGAAGTTGCCGGTGGTGACGCTGACGGCGCCGACGCTGAGCCGCGTCTTGCAGTCGTTGATGCGGTCGAAGTCGACCAGCCGCTCCAGCGTCGCCTTCAATGGCGCGGTGTCGTAATAGCTCAGCGACTGCGGGCTGCCCGGCGGCCACAGCGGCGCCGGCGGCAGCCGCGGCACGAAGAAGCCGGGCACGCCGAAGGTGGCGATCACCGCGGCGCCGGCCTCGTTGAAATAGGAGCGCGCGCGGTCATTCTTGATGGTCGGACTCCAGGGCACCGGCGACGCCGCCATCTCCCAGAATTCCTTGAGCTTGCCGACGCGCTTGTCGCGGTCATTGCCGGCAATGATCGCGGCGTTGATCGCACCGATCGAGATGCCCGCGACCCATTCGGGTTCGAAATCGTGGTGGCACAGCGCCTCAAAGGCGCCGGCCTGATAGGAGCCGAGCGCGCCGCCGCCCTGCAGCACCAGCACGCGTTTCGCGAGGGCGGGTTTGGTGGCAGCGCCGGGACCGGCCGGATCTGACATATCCATGGGCTCACTCCGATCGATGCGTGACGGGAACCCATAAATTGGCGCTGTCGCGCCGCCGCGTCAATCAAAGATGGTGCAGAGCACTATCGTGCACAGCGCGATCACGCAGCGGCGGAATGCCTATTTGGCATCGGTCGAGGCCAGGATCATGGTCCAGAACACCTTGTACTTGGTGTTGGGAGCATAGGTCGCGGCAATGCCCAGTTTTGTGACACCGGACTTCAGCATATTGGCGCGATGCGGCGGCGAATCGCGCCAGCCGGAAAAGGCTTCGGCCATGGTGTGATAGCCGGCGGAGATGTTCTCCACCGCCAGCGTCGCGGGATAGCCGCCGGCGTTGAGGCGCTTGGCCAGCGGCGCCTGCACGTCATGGTCCATCTTGTTCTTCTTCGCCATGGCGGTGGACTGCTGCTCCGCCAGCGCCATCAGCGCGGGATCGACCACCACGGGGCCGAGCCCGTTATTGGAGCGGTACAGCGAGATCATCGAGGCCGCCGCGACCGGATCGAGCTTGGCGCCGCCATTGGCCATGGAGAGATACATGGTCGGCTGGTCCGGCACCGTCTCGACGGTCCCGGCGCATCCTGCCAGCAGCAGAGTTCCAATTACGGCAAAAGCGACGCGTTTCATTCAGATTTCCTCAATCAGGCGCCGGTTGTTGCACACCAACCGTGGCTGAAAGGTGAATGGCGAGGGAATTGGTATGGATGCGCGCACCATACAACAGATTGTATCCACCCGCGAAAGCGGGTGGCCCAGTATTCCAGGGCGCTGGTTTCAATCCATGATTGCTCTGGAATACTGGGTCCCCCGCTTTCGCGGGGGATGACAGCAGCATGTGAGGCGCGGGCGTGCCTCACGCCCCCGCAGCAAAGATCCTGTACCGCCGCGGCTGCAGACTGACCGCATCACCCGCCGCCAGGTTGCGATCGCGTGGGGCGTCGATCTCCACCATCGTGTCACCTTCGCCCGACAGCGCAATATCTGCGCGCTGGATCGGGCCGAAGGTGCGGACGCGGCGCACGGTGCCGTCGAAGGCGCCCTCGCCGACCGCGCCGACATGCATGTCGTGACGGCGCACGAACAGTTTTGACGGGCCGGACGCGCCGCCGGCGTCCACATTGAGCGCGCGGTTGCCGAGCTTCACCTGACCGCCCTGCACGTCCACCGGCAGCACGATGGATTCTCCGATGAAAGAATGCACGAAGGCCGTCGCGGGGTTGTCATAGACGTCGCCGGGCGTGCCGATCTGCTCGATCCGGCCCTTGTCCATCACCACCACCCGGTTGGCGACTTCCAGCGCCTCTTCCTGGTCGTGGGTCACGAAGATCGAGGTGACGTTGATCTCCTCATGCAGCGTGCGCAACCACTGCCGCAACTCCTTGCGCACCTTGGCATCGAGCGCACCGAACGGCTCGTCGAGCAGCAGGATGCGCGGCTCGATGGCCAGCGCCCGTGCCAGCGCAATGCGCTGGCGCTGGCCGCCGGACAGCTGGCTCGGATAGCGATCCGCGAGCCAGTCGAGCTGCACGAGATCGAGCAGCTCCTTCACCCGCGCGCGGATCTGGGCTTCGCTCTTGCGCACCGCGCGCGGCTGCACGCGCAGGCCGAAGGCGACGTTCTCGAACACGCTCATGTGCCGGAACAGCGCGTAGTGCTGGAACACGAAGCCGACGTGACGCTCGCCGGCGCCGCGCGCCAGCGCGTTCTCACCGTCGAACGAGACCTCGCCGGAATCCGGCCAGTCGAGCCCGGCGATGATCCGCAGCAGCGTAGTCTTGCCGGAGCCGGATGGCCCGAGCAGCGCCAGCAATTCGCCGTTGGCGACCCGCAGGTCGACATTGTCGAGCGCGGTAAACGCGTTGAACTTCTTTACGATGTTGCGGACTTCAATCGTCACGAGGCGGCTGTCCTTGTTCGATCCGGCGTTCCAGAATGGTTTTTGCGATCAGCGTGACCAGCGCCAGCAGGGCCAGCAGCGATGCGATCGCGAACGAGGCCACCATCTGATATTCGTTGTACAGGATTTCCACCAGCAGCGGCATGGTGTTGGTTTCGCCGCGGATATGGCCGGAGACCACCGACACCGCGCCGAATTCCCCCATGGCCCGCGCGTTGCACAAGAGCACGCCGTAGAGCAGGCCCCATTTGATGTTGGGCAGCGTCACCACCATGAAGGTGCGCCAGCCGCCGGCGCCCAGCGACACCGCGGCCTCCTCCTCCAGCGTGCCCTGCTCCTGCATCAGCGGGATCAATTCGCGCGCGACAAAGGGGAATGTGACGAAGGTCGTCGCCAGCACGATAGCCGGCACCGCGAACAGGATATTGACGCCGCGCGCCATCAGCCAAGGCCCGAAAAAGCCCTGCGCGCCGAACAGCAGCACGAATACCAGGCCGGAGATCACCGGGCTGACCGAAAACGGCAGGTCGATCAGCGACACCAGCAGCGTCTTGCCGCGGAATTCGAATTTGGTCACCGCCCAGGCGGCGGCGACGCCGAATACGAGATTAAGGCTGACCGAGATGACCGCCGTGACCAGGGTCAGCCAGATCGCCGACAACGCCTCGGGATCCGCCAGCGCCGTGAGGTAGAAGCTGACGCCCTTGGACAGCGCTTCCGCGAACACCAGCACCAGCGGCAGCACGACGAACACCGTCAGGAAAAGCACGGCAAAGCCGATCACGAGGCCACGCACCAGCCGCGGCTCGGTATGTGGATCGTGCCGCACCACGGGCCGGGCCTGCTCCGCGGCCGGTGCGACCGAATTGATGGTGGCGATGGTCATGCGGGTCAGCCCACCGCTAAGGCGCGGGTCTGCGCCCAGTGCTGCAGACGGTTGAGTGCGAAAATGATCAGGAACGACGCCACCAGCATCACCACCGCGATGGCCGTGGCATCGGCATAGCGGAATTCCGACAGCCGGATCACGATCAGCAAGGGTGCGATTTCCGACACATTGGGCAGGTTGCCGGCGATGAAAATCACCGAGCCGTACTCACCGACGGCACGCGCGAAGGCCAGTGCGAAGCCGGTGAGAATGGCCGGCGTCAGGCTCGGGATGATGACGCGGGTAATGGTCTGCCAGCGCGAGGCGCCGAGGCAGGCGGCGGCTTCCTCGATCTCGACATCGAGGTCGATCAGCACCGGCTGCACCGTCCGCACCACGAAGGGAATGCCGATGAAGACCATTGCCAGGAAGATCCCGAGCGGCGTGAACGCCACCTTGATGCCGAGTGCTGCGAGCGGCGCGCCGAGCCAGCCGGTCTGCGCGAACAGCGTGGTCAGCGCGATGCCGGCGACGGCAGTCGGCAGCGCGAAGGGGATATCGACGATGGCGTCGAACAGCCGGCGGCCGGGAAAGCGATAGCGCACCAACGCCCAGACGATGATGAGCCCGGCCACCAGATTGACCAGCGCGGCGGCAAAGGCCAGCCCGAACGAGATCTGCAACGCGTGCAGCGTGCGGCGGCTGCCGACGGTCTCGATGAATTGCGACAGCGTGAGATCGGTGGTCTTGACGAACAGCCCGGCCAGCGGGAGCAGGATCAGGAGCGATAGCCAGGTCAGGGTCAACCCCATGCTCAGGCCAAACCCCGGCAACGCCCTTCGTTTCGATGCCGCGCCCACGTGATCCCCTTGCCTTGGCGAAGCGTCCGGACCAAAGGCCCGGACGCTTCAGAACGAAAAATCAGTTCTTGTATATCTGGTCGAAGACGCCGCCGTCCGCAAAATGCGTGCTCTGGGCCTTGGTCCATCCGCCGAACACGTCGTCGATCGTGAACAGGTCGACCTTGGCGAAGGAGTCCGCATGCTTCTTGGCGATTTCGGCGTCGCGGGGACGGTAGGAATTGCGTGCGGCAATTTCCTGACCTTCGGGGGTATACCAGTATTTCAGGTAGGCCTCGGCCGCTGCCTTGGTGCCCTTCTTGTCGGCGACGGTGTCGACCACGGCGACCGGCGGCTCGGCGAGGATCGACAGCGACGGCGCCACGATCTCGAACTTGTCCTTGCCGAATTCCTGCAATGCCAGATAGGCCTCGTTCTCCCAGGCCAGCAGCACGTCGCCGACGCCGCGCTGAACGAAGGTGATGGTCGAGCCGCGCGCGCCGGTGTCGAGCACGGGCACGTTCTTGAAGATATTGCCGACGAACTCCTTGGCCTTGTCCTCGGAGCCGTATTTCTTCAACGCATAGCCCCAGGCGGCGAGATAATTCCAGCGCGCCCCGCCTGAGGTCTTCGGGTTCGGCGTGATCACGCTGACGCCCGATTTGATCAGGTCGTCCCAGTCCTTGATGCCCTTCGGATTGCCTTTGCGCACCAGGAACACGATGGTCGAGGTATAGGGCGACGCGTTCTGCGGCAGCCGCTTCTGCCAGTCCTTGGCCAACAGGCCCTTGCTGGCGACGGCGTCGATGTCATAGGCCAGCGCCAGCGTCACCACATCCGCCTGCAGCCCGTCGATCACCGAGCGCGCCTGCGCGCCGGAGCCGCCATGGGACTGCTTGATCTCGACGCTCTTGCCGGTTTCCTTCTGGTAGGCCGCGGCGAACGACTTGTTGAAGTCGACATAGAGCTCGCGGGTCGGATCGTAGGACACGTTGAGCAGCGAGATATCGGCGGCATGCACCGCAGACGTGGCGACCAGCAGCGCCGCAAATACGGGAAGAAGTCGACGGATCATTGTGATCTCCATCAGGCCTGACGACATGATCGTCATGAGGTGCAGGCAAAATCTTCGGGAACCTGATCCAAGTCAACGAAACGAGATTTTAATGTTGGCAATGTGACGGCAGCTATGTGCTACAAATATGCGTCTGCTGACGAAATGCATTCGCCAACCCATAATCCTCGCCGGACATGCTGCGTTTCGTCGCGCCTGTTGAGACAACAGGCGCACAATTTGACGGCAGCGCCTCAGCGATCCTGGCGCACCTCAGCGGCATGGCGCTCCTGCATCCGCCGATGCAGCGCGGTCACCCGCCCGTCGCCGGTCGGCTGATAGAACACCGTGTAGCGCTGCGCCGTCACCGCAAAGGCTTCCGCGTCCGCGTCCTTCTTGACCTCGAAACTGTCGAAGCCGGCGCGCAGCATGAACACGAACTGGTCGCGCAGCACCTGGCCGATGGCCCGCAACTCGCCCTTGAAGCCGTAGCGCTCGCGCAGCAGCCGCGCCTGGCTATAGGCGCGGCCGTCGCGGAAGGTCGGAAACACCAGCGCGACCACCGCGACCCGGCTGAGATACGGCAGCAGTTCCTCCGGGTCGCGGTTGTTCGGCCAGATCACGCCGGTCGGGCTGTTGCGGCTGAGCAGCGCCTCGGGATCCGCCAGAAACCGCGCAGCCGGCACCAGCGCCGCACCCTCGATCGGAATCTCGCTGTCGTCGGCGGCGTGGACATAGGCGTCGGCGACGATCTTGCCGCCTTTAACGAGTGGCATAGACGCGCTCCTTGAACGGCTCGACGCCAAGCCGCGTCACGGTCTCGATAAACAATTCATCCGGTCGCGCCCGCAGCGCCAGATAGGCCTCGACGATATCCTCGACGACGTCGGCGACCTCCGCATAGGGCACCGCCGGCCCGATCAGATGGCCGACCACCGCAAATTCATCGGCGCGGCCGCCGATGGTGATCTGGAAAAACTCCTCGCCGTTCTTCTCGACGCCGAGAATGCCGATATGGCCAACATGGTGATGGCCGCAGGCATTAATGCAGCCGGAGATGTTGACGTGCAGCCGGCCGATCATCTCGGCGAGCTCGTGGTTGGCGAAGCGCCGCGTCAATTCCTGCGCGATCGGGATCGAGCGCGTATTGGCCAGCGAGCAGTAGTCGAGGCCCGGGCACGCAATGATGTCGGTAACCAGATTGACGTTGGGTGTGGCCACGCCGATCTTGTCGAGCTGGCGCCACAGCGCCGGCAGGTCGCGCTGCGCGACATGCGGCAGCGCCAGGTTCTGTTCGTGGCCGACGCGGATTTCGCCGAAGGAATACTTCTCGGCGAGATCGGCGATTGCGTCCATCTGGTCCGCGGTGGCATCGCCGGGCGGTCCGCCGACCGGCTTCAGCGACAGCGTGACGATGGCGTAGCCCGGGCGCTGGTGTGGTGCGACGGAGTTCTTGTACCAGCGCTCGAACTGCGGATCGGCGGATGCCGCCTTCAGCTCGTCCGGCTGGTCGGACAGCTTCTGGTAATGCGGATAGCTGAAGCGCGAGCGGATATCCTCGACGACCTCGTCGTCCAGTGACAGCGCGCTGTCGCGCATCGCCAGCCATTCGTCCTCGACCTCGGCGGCGAATTTCTCGATGCCGAGCTCATGCACCAGGATCTTGATACGCGCCTTGTAAATGTTGTCGCGGCGGCCGTACTGGTTGTAGACGCGCAGGATCGACTCGACATAGCTCAGGATATCGCGGCCGTGCACGAAGGCCTTGATCTGCTTGCCGATGAACGGCGTGCGGCCGAGGCCGCCGCCGACCAGCACTTCGAAGCCGGTCTCGCCGGCGGCATTCTTGTGAATGCGCAGGCCGACGTCATGCACCTTGATCGCCGCGCGGTCATGCGCCGAGGCGGTGATGGCGAATTTGAACTTGCGCGGCAGGAACGAGAATTCCGGATGCATGGTCGAATACTGCCGCAGCAGCTCGGCCCAGATACGCGGATCTTCGATCTCCCCCGGCGCGACACCCGCCCACTGGTCGGTGGTCACGTTGCGGGTGCAGTTGCCGGAGGTCTGCATGGCGTGGATGCCGACCGAGGCGAGGTCTTCCAGCGCGTCCGGCAGGTCGGCGAGCTTGATCCAGTTAAACTGGATGTTCTGCCGGGTGGTGAAATGGCCGTAGCCGCGGTCGTAGCGGCGCGCCACATGCGCCATCTTGCGCATCTGCTCCGCCGACAGCGTGCCGTAGGGGATGGCGACGCGGAACATATAGGCGTGGAGCTGCAGATAGACGCCGTTCATCAGGCGCAGCATCTTGAACTCGTCTTCGGTGAGTTCACCGGCGAGGCGGCGCTTCACCTGGTCGCGGAATTCCGAGACGCGCTCGTTAATGAGCGTGCGGTCGATCTCGTCATAGGCATACATGATGGACTACCTTACGCCGAAACCGGCAGGCCGATGGTAACACCCTTGCTGCGGATATGTTCGCGCAGGTTGCCGGGCTCGACCGCGCCGTTGTCGTTGACGGCGACCGGGGCGATGTACGGGCCGATGGCGCCGACGTCGTCGGCGGCGGACTCGGCGAGCAGCGCGCGCGCCTCATCGGCGGTGCGCACGATGGCGGCCAGGGCCAGATCGGTGGTCCAGCCCTTGTTGGCGTCGCGATAGATCACCACGCCGTCCCAGGTGCGGTTGGCGGTCACCACCGAGGGGCCGTTGATCTTGATTTTCTGTTGCAGCGGGGAAGTCATTCGGCAGCCACCATGAGGTCTGAAACGAAAGCGTTGATATGGGCGGCGCGCCACGGCGCGGAATGCGCCACGACATCGCCGATGATGAGAATGGCCGGTCCCCCGTCGATGCGGTCGACCAGCGCCGGAAGATCGTCGAGCACGCCCACCGCCGCCTGCGCGTCCGGCCGCGTCACCCGCGCGAACACGCCGACCGGCGTCTGCGGCGAACGTCCCGCCGCCAGCAGCCCGGCGCGGATCACGGGGGCCGCGGTCATGCCCATATAGACCACCACGGTCATTTTGCCATCGGTCAGGGTCGACCAGTCGACCTGGCCGGCGTCCTGCTCCTTGTGCGCGGTGAGAAAGGTGATGCGCAGCGCTTCGCGGCGGTAGGTCAGGGGCGTCTCGAACATCGCCGCGGCGCCGAGCCCGGCGGTGATGCCGGGGACGATGGAATAGGCCACGCCCGCTTCGCGCAGGGCCTCGATCTCCTCGCCGCCGCGGCCGAAGATGAAGGGATCGCCGCCCTTCAGCCGCACGGCGCGCTGGCCGCTTTTGGCGGCCTCGATCAACAGGGCATGGATCGCGTCCTGCCCGATCCCGGGATGGCCGACGCGGCGGCCAACCGGCACGCGCGACGCATCACGGCGGATGCGGTCGAGCACCTCAGCCGAGACCAGCTCGTCATAGAACACCACGTCGGCATCCTGCAGCGCGCGCAAGGCCTTGATGGTCAGGAGGTCCGGATCGCCCGGCCCTGCGCCCACCAGCGTCACGTGACCCGCGGATGCACGGGACGGTGCCGCCCCCGCAAAGGCCACCGGATCGTCGATGCCCTTGATCGCCTGTTCGGCATCGGCCTCGCGCCCGGCCAGCACCAGCGCGCCGATCGGACCATCGACCACGCGCTCCCAGAATTTGCGGCGCAGCGCCATTTCCGGCAGCTGCCCGGAGATCGGCTTGCGCCAGCGGCCGATGAAGCCGGCGAGATCGCCGATCCGCGCCGGCAGCAGGGCTTCGATCTTTTCGCGGACGCGCCGCGCCAGCACCGGCGCCGACCCGCCGGTGCCGATCGCAACGACCACGTCGCCGCGGTCGACGATCGCCGGGAAAATGAAAGTGGAATGCGCCAGTTCGTCCATCACGTTGACCGGCACGCCCTTGGCCTTTGCGCGCGCCGCCATGGCATGGCCCAGTTCGCCGGCGCCGGCGCAGAGCACGGCGATGATGCCCGCCAGATCCGCCGCAAGCGGGTCACCCTCGGCATGTTCGATCCGCGCGGCATCCAGGCCGGACGTGTCGCGATTGCCGTCGGTCGCGTACCAGCGGATCTGCGCGCCTGCGGCCAGCAGCAGCCGCAATTTCGCGCGCACGAGTTCGCCCTGGCCGACCAGTAGGATCGGCCCGGTCTGCAGATCGAGAAATACCGGCAGAAAGCGCATGCACACTCCGCTGCCCCGATTCCGGGGTTGACTGGAATTATATTCTATATATTTCTCAATGCGGCGGCGCAAAGAGAATGTTATTTCTCCTTTGAACCGTTCCAACTATAGAATTATCGCCTTCTCAAGCCAAGTGCTGGAGATAATTGTTCTCGTAAACGCAGTCGGCGCGTGCGGCGACGCATTGCGCACCGTGCAAACAGAGACCTGATGTCCGGCCGATGCGAAGGACATGTTGCCGCAGCGGCTGCCCGATCACCGGTCAGCGCTCACTCACAGGGGACCAGCCTTGAACCGCCTCATCCTTGCTCTCGCCGCACTGGCCGGTCTCGGCACCACCGCCATGGCGCCCGCCCGCGCGCAGGCGCCGACCACGCTGCTGAACGTCTCCTACGACATCTCCCGCGAACTTTATGCCGAGATCAACACCGCCTTCGCCAAGCAGTGGAAAGCCAAGACCGGCCAGGACGTCACCATCAACCAGTCCCATAACGGCTCGTCGCGCCAGGCGCGCTCGATCCTCGAGGGTCTCGAGGCCGACGTGGTGACCTTCAACCAGGTCACCGACGTGCAGGTGCTGTACGACCGCGGCAAGCTCATCCCGGCCGACTGGGCCAAGCG
>JBEVEC010000142.1:0-18492 GCA_040512975.1 Tardiphaga sp.
CCGAGATGCCGACGCCGAGATTGACCACGTCGCGCGGGCTGAGTTCGAACGCGGCGCGGCGTGCGCTCACCCGCCGCGCGTTCAGCGGATCGGGCACGATCATCGCCGACGGCACGCGGGTCTCGCCGCAGCGGGCGGGATCGTGCACCGTGCCGTAGGTCTGCATCTGGTCGGGATCGAGCACCACGTGATCGATCAGGAAGCCCGGTATCTTCACCATTTGCGGATGGATCGAGCCGCGCTTGACGATGCGCTTGACCTGGCAGATCACCGTGCCGCCGGCATTGTGCACGGCCTGGGCGATGGACAGGTCTTCGCGCGTGGTGCCTTCGTGCTCCATGCTGATATAGCCGTCCTCGTCCGCGGAAGTGCCGCGGATGATGGCCACGTCCGGCGGCGCCGGTACGTGGTACAGCAGCCACTGTTCGCCAAGCACCTCGACCAGCTCGACCAGCGGCAGCGTGGTACGCGCATTCATGCGGCCACCGTCCTGACGCGGGTCCATATAGGTGTCGATGCCGACATGGGTGAGCACGCCGGGATGCTTCGCCGCCATGGCGCGGCAGAGCTGGCTCATCACGCCCTGCGGAAAATTATAGGCATCGATCAGTTCGTCGCGCACCAGACGCATGAACGGCACCTGCAGCCCGAAATTGCCGCCGATGACGCGCGCGATCATGCCCTCATGGGCGAGATGGCAGATGCCCTTCTCGGTTACGGCACCGACGCCGGTGATGTTGATCAGCGTCAGACCGTGCGGCCCGGCGCCCGAAAGGAAGCGCTCCTCCAGGGCCACCAGCACGGATTCCGCGGCGCCGGTGCCGCCATTGCCGCCGACGATCAGCGTGTCGGAATCCTCGATCAGCGCGACGGCCTGCGCGGCGGTGAGGACGCTCAGCATGATGGCATGCCCGTCATGCGGCCTCCTTCTCGACCTGGCGGGCGATGATCAGGCGCTGGATCTGGTTGGTGCCTTCGTAGATCTGCGCCAGGCGCACGTCGCGGAACAGGCGCTCGATGCGGTATTCGCGCGAATAGCCGTTGCCGCCATGGATCTGCAGCGCGTTGGAGACATGCTTCATAGCCATGTCCGTGGTGAACAGCTTTGCTTGCGCCGCTTCCTTGGCGATGGGCTCGCCGATGTCGTGCAGCCGTGCGGCGTGATGGATCATCAGCCGCGCCGCCGCGATGTCGGTCGACATGTCGGCGAGCATGAACTGCACCGCCTGGAAGCCGATGATCGGCTGCCCGAACTGTTTTCGCGATCTGGCGTAGGCGGTGGCGTCCTCGAACGCGGCCTGCGCCATCCCCAGCGCCATGGACGCCATCATGAGCCGGCTGAAATTGAAGTTGCTCATGGCCATCTTGAAGGCCTGGTTCTCCGGCCCTATCACGCTTCCGGTCGGCAGCCGCACGTCGGTGAAGGCGATCTGGCAATCGTCGAGGCCGTGCATGCCGAGCAGTTCTTCGTTCTTGCCGCGCGTAATGCCCGGCAGCTGGCCATCGACCAGCAGGCAGGAGATCGCCTTGTGGCCGCTGTCGGCACCGGTGCGGGCAAACACCATGATCTGATCGGCGACCCCGCCCAGCGTCACCCAGGCCTTGGTGCCGTTGAGAACCCAATCGTCGCCATCGCGCACCGCGGTGGTCTTGATGCCGGCAACGTCAGAGCCGTGGTCAGCCTCCGAAACGGCCGTGGCAGGGATGATATCGCCGCTGAGAATTTTCGGGATCAGCGCCTTGTGGGCCTCGGTGCCATGCTGGTCGAAGAACAGCGCCGCCTCCACCGGAATCGCAAAGGCGTTGGCCACAGCGCCTGAGCACGACGCCAGTTCTTCCATGGCAATGCAGGCCGCGATGGTGTCGAGCCCGGCGCCGCCCGCGGCTTCGCGCAGGCAGATCCCGAACAGCCCAAGATCGGCCATGCCCTTGTACAGCGAACGGTCGAACTGGTCCTCACGATCGATTGCCGCGGCGCGCGGTAGAATTTCGTTGCGCGCAAAACGCCTCGCGGTGTCACGCAGTGCCTTCTGGTCGTCAGTGTAGAAGCGATGCATGCGTTGCTCTTTTTAGTCGCTGGCCAGCCGGGAGTCGTGCGCCACCTCGCTCTTGTCCCGGTCGAGGAAATAGACGGCGACATCGTCACCCGGCACGCCGTAGGCAAAGATCACACTCTGCGTCAGCGCTGCGGCCGCAGCGCGGCGCTCGGCCTCGCCGCGGCGGAAGGCATGGACCTTGAGCAGGATACGCTGGCCGATCCCCTTCGGGCTCATCTCGCCGGCATGGGCATAATCGCCCGGCACGATCGGCAGGAAATAAAGCGTGACGGTGTCCGCGCCGACGCTGAACGACGACATCAGCCCTTCGGTGAGGGATTTCGCCAGCGCGGCCTTGACCTCTGATGACGCGGGCGGTGCTAGTATTTCGACATAGGGCATCGGTCAGGCCTTTGCAGCAGAGCGGGAGATGGAGGGGCGGATTGGCGACACATAGGGCTTGCATGAGCCGCGCTTGATCAGCCGCGCGCCGACACGATATTCGCGCACGCCGTCGGCGCCCTGCCCCTTGGCGTCCATGCGGTTCAGCAACCGGTCGACGGCCAGGTTGGCGAGATCCCGCGCGCCGTTGTCGACGATGCTGATCGCAGGCCGATGCCATGCGAACCATGGCATGTCCTCGTAACAGAGCAGCGAGAGATTGTCCGGGATCGACAGGCCGCGCTCCGCCGTGACGCGCAACGCACCGAGGGTCGCCTCATGATTGGCGACGAAGATGGCGCTCGGCGGCTCCGCAAGATCCAGCAGCTTGCGGCACGATGCCGAACCCGTTTCCGGTTCAAAATGCCCGGCATGGACAAGTGTCTCGTCCAGCGGAATGCCCGCTTCGCGCAAGGCGCGGACATAACCCGATAACCGCTCGCGGCCCGACGTCGTGTCCCCGCGGCCGACGATCAGCCCGATCCGTTGATGTCCGAGTTCGATCAGATAGCGCGTGCCGATATAGGCGCCCTGCGGATCGTCGGCCAGAACCGTCTCGAGATCCGTGTCGTTGTCACGACGGACCAGGCAGACGATCGGAAGCTTGTCGGCCAGGGCCGTGAGTTGTGCGCCGTTCCTGCCCGTCGGCACCACGATCAGTCCGTCGACGCGGTGATCGGCGAGCGTGTTCAGCGTGTCGTGCTCTTGCTGCGGATCGTCGCCCGCCAGACACAGCAGCATCTGATAGTTCAGCGCCTTGAGCCGGGCCTGCACCACTTCGGCAATCACCTGGAACGATGCGTTGGTGAGATTGTGTATCAACAGTCCGACAAGCCGCGACTGTCCGGTCTTCAGTCCGCGCGCAATCGGGTTGGGGCGATAGCCGAGTTCGCGCGCGATGCGTATCAGACGTTGCTGCGTGCGTTCGCTGGCAAGCCCGCCGCCACCCAGCGCGCGCGATGCCGTGCTGATCGAAACACGGGCTGCCTCTGCAACATCTTTGAGCGTGACGCTCATCATTCTCGCCAATAGACTGGAAACGATTGCAAAACGCTATGGACACCGTGCGCGCCGTGCAAGCTCAAATAATGGATCGATCGTGCTCAATGCCGAAGCATGAATGGAAACGTTTCCGGGCGTCAGCCTTTGACGTCATATCGGTTCGCGCCGCATGAGCAGCTTCCGCGGCACCTACACCGTGATGATCACGCCGTTTACGCCGACAGGTGACATCGATGTCGAGACGTTGCGCGGATTTGTGGACTGGCAAATCGAACAGGGCATTCACGGGCTGGTCCCGCTCGGCTCGACTGGTGAATTCCTGTCGCTCAGCGATGATGAGAAAGCGCTGGTCGCAGAGACGGTGATCGATCAGGCGGCTCGCCGCGTGCCAGTGCTGATCGGAACGGGCGCCGAGGATACCCGCGAGGTCGTGCGCCTCAGCCGTCGCGCCGAAAAATTAGGCGCCGATGGCGTGATGATCATCCCGCCGTTCTATAGCACGCCGACCGACGACGAGCTCGTGCACCACTACAGGACGGTGGCCGACGCGATCTCGTTGCCGATCATGATCTACAACAATCCCGCGACCGCCAATGTCGACCTTACGCCGCCGCTGGTGGCGCGGATCGCCGAGATCGACAACTGTCTCTATATCAAGGAGTCGACGCTGGAAGTGACGCGCGTGCGCGACATCATCCAGCTGTGCGGCGACAGGATGACCGTGTTCGGCGGCATCCTCGGCTTCGAGTCATTTGTGGAAGGCGCGCAGGGCTGGGTGGCCGTCGCATCCAATGTCGCTCCGAACGTCATGGCCCGCATCTTCACGCTGGTCGCCGATGACGGAGCGATCAAGGCCGCACGCGAACTCTATCTCGAATATCTGCCGCTGATCGAATTCGTCGGCGGACAGGCCTATGTCGCCGGCACCAAGGCCCTGCTCGGCCATATGGGCCTCGATGTCGGACCGCCGCGGCCGCCACGCCTGCCGCTGCCGCCCGCGCGCGATGCCGTCGCGCAGGCGCTGGTCAACCAATTCGGTCTGCAGGTGCCGAAGTCGGCAATGCTGGCTTCCAGCCGCAGCGGGGCGCGCGCATGAACCTTTTGAACGGCGTCAAGGTGCTGAGCTTCAATCATTATCTCGCCGGCCCCTTGGCGGCGCAGACCTTGGGCGATCTCGGCGCCGATGTGATCGCCATCGAGGCGATAGACGGCGCATTCCAGCGCAACTGGGCCGTCGCCGATCATTTCGTCGCCGGACAGAGCGTCAATCATCTCGGCACGGGCCGCAACAAGCGCAGCCTCGCCGTTGATCTGAAGCACCCCGACGGAGTCGCAGCGGTGAAGCGGCTGGCCGCCACGGCCGATGTCGTCATGGAGAATTTTCGCCCCGGCACGATGGCGAAACTCGGCCTCGGCTACGACGATCTCAGGGCGATCAATCCCGGTCTGATCTATGCGGTGGCGACCGGCTTCGGCACCAGCGGCCCCTACAAGGATCGCCCCGGTCAGGACCTGCTGCTGCAGGCGCTGTCGGGCCTCGCCATGCGCACCGGGCGCGCGGACGGACCGCCGACCGCGGTCGGCGCCGTGATCGTCGACCAGCACGCCGCGTCGCTCTATGCGATGGCCATTCTCGCCGCGCTGTTTGCGAAGGCCAAGACCGGCGAAGGCCGGCTCGTGGAGGTCAATCTGCTGGAGGCGGCGATCGACCTGCAGACCGAGCCCTTCACCGCGTGGCTCAACGGCGCGCCATCGCCGACATCACGGGCACCGGCAGGCATCGCCACATGGTGCAGCGCCGGCCCTTACGGTGTTCACGCCACGGCGGACGGCCATATGGCGATTTCCATGGCATCGCCGAAAGCACTGGCTGCGGCGATGCAGATCGCCGAGCTAAAATCCTTCGGCGACAACGAAAGCTTTTCGCGGCGCGAAGACATCACACGGCTCGTCACCGCCCGGCTCCGCGAGCGCAGCACCGCGGCGTGGCTGCCTCTGCTCGAGGCCGGCCGCATCTGGCACGCGCCGGTGCAGGACTATGCCGACGTCCAGGCCGATCCGCAGATCGATCATCTGGGCACGTTCAGGACCGTGGAGAGCACGCAGGGCGCGCCGGTGACATTGGTGATGCACCCCGCCCGCTACAACGGTCAATCCGCGGAGATTCGTCTGATGCCACAGCAACTCGGTGCGCAGACGCGCGACGTGCTTGCGGAGGTCGGATACGACGCGGCCGAAATTGACGCGATGATTGCCGGAAAGGCCGTGGGCGCAGCATGATCGATTTCTCCTTGCCCGACGATACCCGCCTGCTGGTCGATACCGTCCGTCGCTTCGTCGAGACGGAAGTGCAGCCGCTGGAGGGCGACGTGGAGCGCCTGGCGACCGTCCCGGCCGACGTGTTGGCGGTGGTGAAAGGCAAGGCAAAGGCGCTCGGCCTCTACGCCATGAACATGCCGGCCGACGTGGGCGGCGGCGGCCTGTCCTGCGTCGAGCACTGCCTGGTCGAGGAAGAGCTCGGCAAGACCTCGGATGCCCTGATCCGCCGGGTGTTCGGCCAGGTCTATCCAATGCTGCTGGCCTGCAAGGGCGACCAGATCGAAAACTATCTGTTGCCGACGGTGCGCGGCGACAAGATCTGCGCCATGGCCATCACCGAACCCGATGCCGGCTCCGACGCCGCCTCGATCAGCACGACGGCGCGTCGCGAGGGCGACGAATGGATCCTGAACGGGACCAAACATTTCATCAGCGATGGTGACATCGCCGACTACATCATCCTGATGGCGCTGACCGACAGGGACAAGCGCGCCCGCGGCGGCATCACCCTGTTTTTGGTCGACAGGGGCACGCCCGGCTTTTCCGTGGCAGGCACCCAGCCGATGATGGGCCACCGCGGCTACGGCCACGCCGAGCTGGTCTTCGATCAGTGCCGCATTCCCGCTGGTGCCGTGCTCGGCAAGGTCGGTGAGGGCTTCAAGCTGATCATGAAGAGCGTTCTGAACATCCGCCTCGCCCATATCGGCGCCCGCGCCGTGGGCATGGCGTCGCGGGCGCTCGAGATGATGCGCAGCTATGCCGGGGAGCGACGTCAGTTCGGTCAGGCGATCGGCGATTTCCAGATGGTGCAGAAACTGATCGCCGACTCCGCTACCGAGATTTTCGGTGTCAAGATGATGGTGCTGAACGCCGCCTGGGAAATCGACCACGGCCGCGACCCGCGCGACAAGGTGTCGATGATCAAGGTCGCGGCATCGGAAATGCAAGGGCGCGTGGTGGATCGCGCGATCCAGGTGTTCGGCGGCATGGGTTTCAGCAAGGCGCTGCCGCTGGAACGCATGTACCGCGACGCCCGGGTCACCCGCATCTATGACGGCACGTCGGAAATCCACCGCATGCTGATCGCGCGCAGCACCATCAAGAACGGCCTGCAACTCTAGGAACTGCCGATGCCCCTTTCCCAGACACCGCTGACCGTCGGCGCGACCTTCTCGTTCCGCAAGACCATGACGGTCGCCGAACAGGCCATGTTCACCGGCATCAGCGGCAATCTCGGCGGCCTCTATGTCGATGCGGTGCGCGCCAAAAAAACCGGCGCTGCCAACATGGTGGCCTTCGAACTGGCCGTGGCCGCGCTGGCCACCACCTGCCTCAGCCAGCTCGGCGGCCCCGCGCGCCGCATTGGCCGCGTCGCACTGGATTTCCGCAGCCCCGTGATCGTCGGCGAGTCCGTCGAGGCGCGCGCGGAGATCATCTCGTTGGATGGCGACGATGCCGTGTGCCGCATCACCTGCACGCTGGCACCGTCCAGCGAAGTCGCGGTGGAAGGCACCGCAACCCTGGTCCCGTTCGAGCGGAAGGGTTGAGCCATGTATGAGTTGAAATCCTTCGACGATCTCAAGGTCAATGACCGGGTCAGCCTCAGCAAGACCATCACCGAGGCGGACGGCGCGCTGTATATCGCCGCGACCGGTGATTTCGGCCCCGTTCATGTGGACGATATCTATGCCGGCACCACGCGCTTCGGCCGTCGGCTGGCGCCGGGCATCATGGTGGCGGGGCTCTGCACCAGCGTGCTGACCAGCGAGCTGGTGGGCACCGTCGGCGTATCGATCGAGGATCGCTTCTGGTTCACCGGTCCGGTGTTCTATGGCGACACCCTGACCTTCGATGTGTGGATCGCCGAACAGATCGACGAGACCCGCACCATCATCTGGGAAGCCAGCGCCAGTAACGAAGACGGCCTCGAAGTGCTGAAGGCGCGGGCCAGCCTGAAGTTTCCGCGGCGGAAACCATCATGAGCGCCGCGATGATCAAGCCCGACCTGCGGGGCGTCACGGTCGCCACGGTGCTGCCCTTCAATGCCGATCTCAGCCTCGATTGGGACGGCTACGCCCGTGTGCTGGATTATTGCGCCTGCCCGGACGGCATTGCGGCCGTGTTCGTCAACGGGCACGCGGGTGAAGGCGGCTCGCTGACGGATGAAGAGCATCACCAGGTCATCGCGCGAACGCGCGCGCAGATCGGGACCAAACCGCTGCTCGCCGGCATCATCGCGCAATCCACCGCCGAGGCGATCCGCCAGGCACAGCTTGCGGAGGCGGCCGGGGCCGACTGCGCGGTGTTGTTTCCTCCTGCACCACTCGGCGGCGGCGCTGCGGCCACGCCCCACGCGCCGGTGGCCTTCGTGCGGGCTGTCACCGCCGCCATCGCCATCCCGGTTTCGATCTTCCAGTATCCGATCGCCTCCGGCGCCGGTTATGCCACGCAGACGCTGGCCGAGATTGCAAAGATCGATGGCATCGTCGCCATCAAGGAAGGCAGCGACAGCATGCTGGCCTATGACGAGAATCGCCGGGCCGTGAAACGCGCCAATCCGGACGTTGCGATCCTGCCGTCGAATTTCCATTGGTTCCTGCCGCAACTCGCCATCGGCGGCGACGGCATCCTGTCCGGTCTCGTAAGTCTCGCGCCGCATCTGTTCATCGACCTGTGGCAGGCCTCGGTGGCCGACGATCTCCGCGCGATGCGCGCGATCAACGATCGCCTGTACCCGATCGTTCGGGCCATCTACGGCCCGGCGCCGATCATCGACATGCACACCCGCATGAAGGTGGGCCTGAAGGCGCTTGGCCTGATCCGCCATGCCGATCCGCGGCCGCCGCTGATGCCGGTGCTGCCGGAGCTCTGCGACGCCATCGCCACCACCGTCGGCGCCGCACGGAGCGCCGGCGACATCAGGCTGACAGCATGACCGGTTCCGACGAAGCGTTCACGCATATCGTCCGGGTCGACATCGATCCCGAGCACGACGCCGCGTTCAACACCTGGTACGAAACCGTGCATTGCCCGGATCTGCTCGCCTGCCCCGGATGGCTATCGGCGAAGCGCTTTGTGTCGATCGGCGATGGTCCGAAATACGCGACCGTCTATGAAGTGGCCGGCCGATGGGCCTTCGAGACGCCTGAATTTCAGAAGGTCGCCGGCTTCGGACCCTTCACGCCCTTCGTGACGAATTTCATGCGCATTCAGTTGAAGCCGCTGTCCGCAGCGGCTTCTTCGGACTGACAACGACGATGCACGCCACCGTGATGGAAGCGGTGAGGTGTGCACGCAAAAAAAGACGGCCGAGGGAGCGCCGGGGACAAAACATGAGTTGCTGTCTGTCGTTCAAACGGAGGTTCGCCATGCTCTCGAAGGTCTTCAAGTTCGTCGCTATCGCAACCATCGCGCTCGCGCCCATGGCGGCGCGGGCCGCCTGCACGCCCGCCATCAGTGACGACAATCTGATCGCGCCCGGCAAGTTGCAGCTGTCCATCAACCCGACCAATCCGCCGCAACAATTCGTCGACAAGGACGGTCAGCTGCAGGGCCTGAATGTCGAACTCGCCGCCGAGATCGGAAAGCGCATCTGCCTGCCCGTCGAACTGATCCGGATGGATTTTCCGGCCATGGTGCCGGCGATGACCGCAGCGCGCCTCGACGGCATCAACACCGGCATGTTCTGGACCGAGGAACGCTCGAAGCTGATGTTCATGGTGCCGGCCGGCGTGCAGGCGATCTCCGTGGTGGTGACTGCGGAGAGCGGCACGAAACTTGCCAATGAACAGGAGCTCATTGGAAAAACATCTGCCGTCGAGGTCAGCAGCTATCAGATGAACTGGCTGAAGAAACTCAGCGACGCCAGCGTCGCAAAGGGCGGCGGGGCGGTCGAGATGCGAACCTTCCCGACGGCCACCAACGTGGTCAGCGCGCTGCTCGCCGGCCAGGTCGAGAATGCGCTGCTGGTCGACAGCGTGGCGCGCGACCTCGTCAGCCGCGGCCGCGTCAAGGAAGTCCTGAGCGGACTGGGCCGCGCCAATACCGCGATGGCGTTCCGCAAGAAGGTCGTCGCCGAAGCGGTGGTCGCCGCACTTACCGCCATGCGCGCCGACGGGACCTACCAGAAGCTCGTCGACAAGTTCGGCCTGACCGCCATTCCGGCCGGCGAGCCCTTCGCCATCGCCGGCCCCGGCCCAACCTGACCGACGGAGAACCGCCGATGAGTCATTTCAGTCCGTCAGCCTGCGTCGACTACTTCTTCAACTATTTCCTGATGAAGGGCGTGCTGGTCACCATCGGCCTGACCGCCGCGGGCGTCGCTGGCGGACTGGTGCTCGGCATGGCCATCGCGCTGATGCGCATGTCCGGCAATGCCGTGCTCCACGGCTTTGCGCGCGCCTATGTCTGGTTCTTCCGCGGCACGCCGCTCCTGATCCAGCTGGTGGTGATCTTCACGGGCCTGCCGCAACTCGGCATCAAGTTCGACGTGATCACCTGCGCCCTTGTCGGCCTGATCCTCAACGAGGCCGCCTATCTCGCCGAGATCGTGCGCAGCGGTTTCATGGCGGTGTCGCCCGGACAGAGCGAGGCGGCGTGGGCGCTGGGTCTGCCCAAATCGGTCACGTTCCGCCGCGTGACGCTTCCGCAAGCCTTTCGTCTGATGATCCCGCCGCTCGGCAATTCGGTCAACTCGCTGCTGAAAGCGACATCGCTCGCCTCTGTCATCTCGGTCGAGGAGATCATGCGCCGCAGCGACATGCTGATGCAGGAACACTTCCAGATTCTCGAGGTCTACGCCGCCGCAACGGCCTATTACCTGATCCTCACCTCGCTGTGGGACCTCGCCCAGCGCCGACTCGAAAAACATTTCGGGCGATCGACCGCGGCACGGGCGCCGCGGACGCTTGCACGAGCGCCGGTGATCCTGGAGGCGCGGGCATGACGGCGGCGGCGCAGGACCTCGAAGCCGTCAAGATGGAGGCGGTCTACAAATACTACGGCGACTTTCCGGCGCTGACCGAGATCGATCTCAAGGTCGCCAAAGGCGAGACGGTGGTCATCTGCGGGCCGTCGGGCTCGGGCAAGTCGACCTTGATCCGCTGCATCAACTACATTGAGAAGCACGACCAGGGGCTGATCTACGTCAATGGCATCCAGCTCGACAACCAGCCGAAAAATTTCGACGCCGTCCGGCGGGCAACCGGCATGGTGTTCCAGAACTTCAACCTGTTCCCGCACATGACCATTTTGGATAACTGCACGCTGGCCCCGATGACGGTAAACCGCCTCGGCAAGGACGCGGCCAAGGAGCTGGCCATGCACTTCCTTACCAAGGTCCGGATCCCCGACCAGGCCGGCAAGTTTCCCGGGCAACTGTCCGGCGGCCAGCAGCAGCGCGTCGCGATCGCGCGCGCGCTCTGCATGCAGCCAAAGATCATGCTGTTCGACGAACCGACGTCGTCGCTCGATCCGGAAATGGTGAAAGAAGTGCTGGAGACCATGAAGAAGCTCACGGAGGAAGGCATGACCATGATCTGCGTGACCCACGAAATGGGCTTCGCCCGGGAGGTCGCGGACCGCATCGTGTTCATGAATGACGGACGGATCGTCGAGCAGGCGCCGCCGGCGGATTTCTTCACCCAGCCGAAATCCGAGCGGGCGCGGACCTTTCTCGACCAGGTCATCCGCTAGCGCGATGGCCCCCTCCTTCACCGAACGGCTGCGCGGCATTCACGCCGCGACCATCGTCCCGATGAAGCCAGACTTCTCCATCGACGAAGCGGCACTGGCCGCGCACATCGCGTCGGTCACTGCGGTCCCTGGCGTCGACGGACTGCTGGTCAACGGACATGCGGGCGAGAATTTCGTCCTGTCGCTGGCCGAGAAGCTGCGCGTCGTCGCCATCGCGCGCGCCAGCGCGCCGGCGCATTGCCTGATCGTCTCCGGCGTCAATCACGAAGCCAGCCTGGAGGCGGCGCGCGAGGCGGCCGCGCTGGAGCAGGCCGGCGTCGACGGGCTGCTGGTGTTTCCTCCCAACAGCTGGGCGCTGCCGCACGCCGACGCCTGTGTCCTTGCGCATCACGCGCATATTCGTGACACCACGTCCGTTCCGCTGATGCTGTATGGCGCCCCGGTCGGCGCCGGGGCCATGGCCTATGCGCCGCCCCTGCTAAAGCGCCTGATCGACGATCGCCGCTACGTCGCCATCAAGGAAGGCAGTTGGGAAGTCGCGACCTACGAACAGAATTGGCGGCTGATCCGGACCCATCGCCCGGACTTCGCCGTGCTCGGCTCGGGCGATGAGCATCTGCTGACCAGCTATATGATCGGAAGCCATGGCAGCCAGGTCAGCCTGGCCGCCGTCGTGCCCGAACTCGTCGTCAGCCTCTGGACCGCCGCCGAGGCCGGCGACTGGATGCAGGCGCGCGCGGTGCATGACAAACTCTACCCGCTGGCCGTCGCCGTCTACCGCGACGCGCCGGGAGGCCGCGCAACGGCGAGGCTCAAGGCCTGCCTCAAACTCTGCGGACGAATCCCCGACGACGCCCTGCGACCGCCCCAGCCGCGCGTCACGGCGGAAGAACTGCAGGCGCTCGAATGGGCGCTGCGCGCGACCGGCGCTCTTCCCGATTAACGCTGGTCCCCCATGCCGCCGTCCCGCTTCGATCGCGGCGACATTCATCCGGACGAGCGACCGCAGCCGTTCGAACAGGATTGCCAAAGTTATACAGGCTTTGAGGGGGATGGAGCGGGTGGAGGGAATCGAACCCTCGTATTCAGCTTGGAAGGCTGCTGCTCTACCATTGAGCTACACCCGCGCGCGGCATCAGGTAACACGTCGGGCGGCAGGTCTCAACCGTGACCGACGCCGCGTCCTGAGCCTGGTAAAATCGCGGGATTTCCGATCTAGATCAATAGGATGGGCGTCTCACGCCCGGACCCTTCAGACGATCAAGGCTTACAGTTTTACTCCATGTCATCAGATGCGGCTAACGGCGGGCGAAGGGAATCGCCGCACCTCAGGCGCCCTCGAATAGGAATACCGGCCCCCCGCTTTCGCGTAGGATGACGGCGGTGGGTGGGCGGTGCTCCACCCCTCGCGCCTGTCCTGCGGTTACCAGGTCGCGAGCACGGAGCCCTTGAACTTGGTGTCGATAAATTCCTTCACCTCGGGCGACTGGTAGCTCTCAACCAGCGTCTTGACCCACGGCTTGTCCTTGTCCACCGCGCGCACCGCGATGACGTTGGCGTACGGCCCCTTCGGCTCCTCGCGCAAAATCGCGTCCTTGACCGGATCGAGTCCGCCCTGCGTCGCGTAATTGGTGTTGATGCCGGCGACGTCAACGTCGGGCAGCGTGCGCGGGATCTGGGCGGCGTCGACCTCGACCACCTTGAGCTTCTTCGGGTTCTCGGTGATGTCCAGCAGCGTCGGCTTGAAGCCGGTGCCGTCCTTCAGCTTGATGATGCCCTTGCCACGCAGCAGGATGAGCACGCGGCCGCCATTGGTGGGATCGTTGGGAATCGCGATCGAGGCGCCGTTCGGCACCGCGTCCCAAGTTTTGTACTTCTTCGAATAGACGCCCATCGGGAAGTTGATGGTGCCGGCCACCGAGACGATCTTGAACTTGCGGTCGGCGACCTGGTTGTCGAGATAGGGCTGGTGCTGGAACGAATTGGCCTGAATGTCGCCGGCGTCGAGCGCCGAATTCGGCACCACGTAATCGGAGAATTCGACGATCTGGATGTCGAGACCCTTGGTGGCCGCGACCTTCTTGGCGGCTTCCAGCACCTGGGCATGCGGGCCCGGGGTGACGCCGACCTTGATGGTCTCGGCATGGGCCGCGCTGCTCACGGCGGCAAAGGCGATGGCGGACAGTACGAGCTTGCGAAGGGACATCATGGTTTCCATTGTGAAGATGCGGGTGACGCGAGCGCTCAGCGCTCAGGAATGACGGTTGCGCTTGTCGAGGCGGCGCGCGATGAAATCGCCGATGCTCTGCACGCTCTGCACCAGCACGATCAGCACGGCCACCACCGTGGCCATCACCTCGGGCATGAAGCGCTGGTAGCCGTAGCGGATGCCGAGATCGCCGAGCCCGCCGCCGCCGACGGCGCCGACCATGGCCGAATAGCCGATCAGGCTGACCGTGGCCAGCGTCAGCGCCAGCGTCACCGCCGGCATCGCCTCGGGCAGCAACACTTTCCGCACGATCTGCAGCGGGCTGGCGCCGAACGCGCGCGCGGCCTCGACGAGGCCCTGGTCGACCTCGCGGATCGCGCCTTCGATGACCCTGGCGATGAACGGGATCGCGGCGATGGTCAGCGGCACCACCGCGGCGCTGGTGCCGATGGAGGTGCCGGCGATGAAGCGCGTCAGCGGCACGATGGCGACCACGAGGATGATGAACGGCGTCGAGCGCGTGGCGTTGACCACGAGGCCGATCAGGCGATTGGCGGCAGGCGCCGGAAACAGCTCACCGGCGCGGGAGGTCGCAAGAAACACGCCCAGCGGCAGCCCGACCAGCGTGCCAAACACGCCGGCCAGCGCCACCATGGTGAGCGTGTCCAGCGTCGACCACGCGATCATGTTGATCAGTTCAGGCGACATAGCCGAGATGCTCCACGGTGTTGCGGGTCGCTGTGAGATCCGCGACCAGTTTGGCCAGCAGCTCCGGATCGGCGGCGACCGAGGCGATCAGCGTGCCGAACGGATGATCGGCGACGTATTCGATCTGGCCATGCATGATGTTGAAGTCGACATTGTACGTGCGCGTTAGCCGCGACAGCACCGGCTCGTCGGCGTCGGCGCCGGTGAAGGCGATGCGGATCACCGCCTGGCGGCCCGGCGCGTAGTCGGCGAGCAATCTGCCCTGCAGCCACTCCGGCACGTTGCCGCCGGTGACCTCGCCGACGAAGCGCTTCGTCGTGGCATGGCGGGGATTGGCGAAGATCTCGTAGGTGGTGCCCTGCTCGATGATGCGACCGCCTTCCATCACGGCGACGCGCTGCGCCAGCTTCTTCACCACCGACATCTCGTGGGTGATGAACAAAATGGTGAGGTTGAGTTCGGCATTGATCTGCTTCAGAAGCGCAATGATCGACGCGGTGGTCTCGGGGTCGAGCGCCGAGGTGGCCTCGTCCGACAGCAGCACTTTCGGCTTGGTCGCCAGCGCCCGGGCGATGCCGACGCGCTGCTTCTGGCCGCCGGACAGTTCGGCCGGATAGCGGTCGCGCTTGTCGGCGAGGCCGACCATCGCCAGCAGCGGCTCGACGATGGCCTTGATCTCGCGGCGCGGCGTGCCGGCGATCTCCAGCGGCAGCGCGATATTGTCGAAGGCGGTGCGCGACGACAGCAGATTAAAATGCTGGAAGATCATGCCGATGGAGCGCCGCGCCTGGCGCAGGCTGCGCTCGTCCATGGCGCCGATGTCGAGGCCGTCCACGGTGACGTGGCCGGTGGTCGGCTGTTCGAGGCCGTTGATCAGGCGGATCAGCGTCGACTTGCCGGCGCCGCTCTTGCCAATCACGCCGACGATGGCGCCTTCGGGCACCTGGAGATCGATCTGGTCGACCGCCCTCACCTCGGCGCTGTCGCTGCGCGACGGGAAGATCTTGCTGACGCCATCGAAGGAGATGATGGCGCGTCCTTGCGGATCGCGAACGGACACGGGGACTCCGGTCGGCTTGGACAAAGGGGCGTTCATAGGACGGTGTTTCCGCGCGGATGGGAAGCACGGCGCTGGTGCCGTTCGGCCGCAACCTACGGAAATTCCGCCATATTTCAACTGCAGCGCACAAAAAGCGAAAATCGGCCGCAAGCGGCTTCGGCGGCAGTGGAATGGCCGCAAACCCGGCCTGACGACAGCATTAATCGGCTGCGGGCGCGGTGTCGGGGCCGGTCTCGGCAATGAAGGCCCGGACCCGTACGGCGTCCTGCGCCGTGGCGGGATTGTAGACGATCATGGTCAGGTCGGACCGGCCGTCCACGATGAAGGAGGAGTACTCCATCGCAATCGGCCCCAGCACCGGATGGTGCAGGTTCTTGGTCCCCTCGCCGTGGGCATGGACATCGTTCTCGCGCCACAGGGTCGCGAAATCGGGGCTGAGCTTGCACAATTCGTCCACCAGCAGGCCGATCTCCGATGTCGCACCAACCCGCGCCACGTCGGCCCGGAAGGCGCCGACCACGAAGCGCGCCACCACCTGCCAGTTCGGCTGCACCGCGCGGACCTGCGCATTGCCGAACATGATGCGCAGGATGTTGCGCTGGGCCGGCGGAAGCTGGCCGTAATCGGTCAGCACCACGGCGGCCGCGCGATTCCAGGCGACCACATCCCACGTCGCCGTGCGGATCATCGCCGGAGCAAAGTCGAGCGTGTCGAGCAGCCGCTGCAGGCGCGGCGAGACGCCGTCGGTGGGCTTGTAGTGGACCTCGGGCGGATGGCCGAGCGCCAGCATGAACATATGCTGCCGCTCCGGCTCGGTGAGCATCAGCCCGACGGCAATGCGGTTGAGCACGTCGGCCGAGGGCGCGCCGCCGCGGCCCTGCTCCAGCCAGGTGTACCAGGTCGGGCTGATATTGGAGCGCTGCGCCACCTCCTCACGGCGCAGTCCCGGCGTCCGTCGCCGCCCGGCCGGAAAGCCGAAGGCCGCCGGATCAAGCCGGCTGCGCCGGTCCTTCAGGTAATTCCCGAGCAGATTGCCTTCGGTGGACATCGGCGATCCTGTTGGTGATTATACCACGATAAGATCACTACTTTAACAGGATGCTAGGCTGGCCGATACCGCGCCGGAGACAACCCTGGAGAATTCTCATGCGCGTGTTCCTGACCGGCGCCACCGGCTTCATCGGCTCCCATATCGTCCCCGACCTGATCAAGGCCGGCCATCAGGTGCTGGGCCTGACCCGCTCGGACGCGGGCGCCGCGGCGCTGATCGCCGCCGGCGCCGAGCCGCATCGCGGCACGCTGGAAGACCCCGAGACGTTGCGCGCTGGTGCGGCGCAGGCGGACGGCGTGATCCACTGCGCCTTCGACCACGATTTTACAAAGTTCGTCGCCAATTGCGAAAAGGACCGTCGCAACATCACGGCGATGGCCATGGCGCTGGCCGGATCGAACCGTCCCATGGTGATCACCTCGGGCACCGCCATGGGCAGCACCGGACAGGGACAGCTCGCGAGCGAGGACTATTTCAACGTCGAGCACCCGCACCCGCGCAAGGCGTCGGAAGAGGCAGGTCTTGCGGCCGCGGATGCGGGCGTCAACGTGTCCGTGGTCCGGCTCCCTCAGGTGCACGATCCCGTCAAGCAGGGTTTCGTCTCGCCGCTGGTCGATGTGGCGCGCGCCAAGGGCGTGTCGGCCTATGTCGGCGACGGCCGCAACCGCTGGCCGGCGGGCCACGTCGTCGATGTCGCCCGGCTCTACCGGCTGGCGCTGGAAAAGGCGCAGCCCGGCGCGCGCTACAACGCGGTCGCCGAAGAAGGCGTCGCCGCCCGCGACATCGCCGAGGTGATCGGCCGCGGGCTGAAGGTGCCGGTGGTGTCGCTATCGCCCGACGAGGCCCAGGCTCACTTCGGCTTCATCGGCGCCTTCGTCGGCCTCGACATGCCGGCCTCGAGCGCGCTGACGCAAGAGCGGCTGGGATGGAAGCCGACCGGCCCGGGGTTGATCGCGGACCTTGCGGCGATGAAGTACTAGCACTCACCACGAGTCGTCCCCGCGCAGGCGGGGCTCCATAACCCCTGAGGGATCGGCTAGCAGACGGCCGCGCCCCGTCGCCCTGTCAAAACCCTCACGGCGTATGGGTCCCTGCGTTCGCAGGGACGACGGCAGTGCGCGTCCGTCAGTCAAACAATCACCGCAACCTCACGACCCGGGCGTCCACTTCCACACGATGTCGCGCACGTTCACCGCCTTCGGGATCAATCCGAGCTTGAAGAACCGGTCCGCCGTCTCCTGCTGGGTGGCAATGATCTTGTCGGTGATGGGCGTCACCGCATATTGCGAGCGGTTGACGGCGCGGGTGGTGGCCGCCTGGTCAACGCCGGTGGCCTCGCGCAGGCTGGTGGAGACCTCGGCGCGGTGGTCGACCGCCCATTTGCCCTCGTCGTTGAAGGTCTGGTTCAGGAGCGCGACGATGTCGGGATGTTTGGTGGTGAAGTCCTTGTTGGCGAGGAAGAACGAATTGCTGTCCTGCACGTCCTTGGCGAAAGCGATCACGCGCACCTTGCCGTTCTCGGCCAGCGCCAGATAGGGATCCCAGATCGCCCACGCATCGATATTGCCGCCGGCAAACGCCGCCACCGCGTCGGCCGGGTTGAGGGTCACCGGCGTGATGTCGGTGTAGGCCAGCCCCGCCTTCTCCAGCGCCGCCACCGTGGTGTTGTGCGCGCTGGAGCCCTTGGCGAAGCCGACCTTCTTGCCCCGGAGATCGGCCAGCGTCCTGATCGGCGAATTGTCGGGAACGACGATGCCCTGATTGTAGCCGGCCGACGGCACCGCGGCCACGTAGAGCAGGTTGGCGCGCGCGGCCTGGGCGAAGATCGGCGGCGCGTCACCGGTATAGCCGAAGTCGACATTGCCGGTGTTGATGGCCTCCAGGATCGGCGGGCCGAACTGGAATTCGACCCACTTCACGTCGATGCCCCTCGCCTTGAAAATGGTCTCGAGGGTGCGGCGTTGCTTGACGA
>JBEVEC010000197.1:0-6118 GCA_040512975.1 Tardiphaga sp.
GCGCTGACCTTCCTGCAATCGACCCAGAACAAGACCGTGCCGGTGGCCATCGTCAACGAGTTCGTCGACGGCGACATCTACAAGTGGGGATCGCTGATGGCGGGTGCATTGGTGGGCTCATTGCCGCTGGTGATCCTGTATGCGTTCTTCGTCGAGCACTATGTGTCGGCGATGACGGGCGCCGTGAAGGAGTAGACCGTCGTCCCCGCGAAGGCGGGGACCCATACGGCGCGGACTTGCGTTTGGCCCGCTGAGGAGGTGCCTTCCTTCGTCACGATCCTCCGGGGTTATGGGTCCCCGCGTGCGCGGGGACGACCGCACGTCATCAATCAAAAACAAAAAGGAGTTTGCCTTGCACATCCTCATCCTCGGCGCCGCCGGCATGGTCGGCCGCAAGCTGACCGATCGTCTGGTCAAGGACGGCCGCCTCGGCACCAGCGAGATCACCCGCCTGACCCTGCAGGACGTCGTCGCACCCGCGAAGCCCGCGACCTCGATTCCGACCGAAACCGTCACATCCGATTTTGCCGACGCTGCCTGTGCACCGCCGCTGGTGGCCTCGAAGCCCGACGTCATCTTCCATCTTGCCGCCATCGTCTCCGGCGAGGCGGAAGCCGATTTCGACAAGGGCTACCGCATCAATCTCGACGGCACGCGTTTCCTGATCGACGCCATCCGCGCGGTCGGCGGCGGCTACAAGCCGCGGCTGGTCTTCACGTCGTCCATCGCCGTGTTCGGCGCGCCATTCCCCGACAAGATCGGCGACGAATTCATCCACACGCCGCTGACGTCCTACGGCACGCAAAAATCGATCTGCGAAATGCTGATCGCCGACTACACCCGCAAGGGACTGCTGGACGGCATCGGCATCCGCCTGCCGACCATCTGCGTGCGGCCCGGCGCGCCGAACAAGGCGGCGTCCGGTTTCTTCTCCAACATCATCCGCGAGCCGCTGGCCGGCAAGGAGGCGGTGCTGCCGGTGACCGAGGACGTCCGCCACTGGCACGCGTCCCCGCGCTCGGCGGTCGGTTTCCTGCTCCATGCCGGCACCATGGACCTCGCGGCGATGGGGCCGCGGCGCAATCTCAGCATGCCCGGGATGTCGGTGACGGTCGGCGAACAGATCGCAGCACTGGAGCGCGTCGCGGGGAAGGGCGTCGTCGCCCGCATCCGGCGCGAGACCGATCCGGTGATCACCGGCATTGTGGCGGGCTGGCCGCGCGATTTCGATACTGCCCGTGCGCTGAAGCTCGGCTTCTCCACGGCCGAAAAGACGTTCGACGACATCATCCGGATCCACATCGAGGACGAACTCGGCGGCACGTTCGTCGCCTGAGCGGTGCGCTCACCTCTTCCCGCCTGCGGGGAGAGGTCGCCTTTCACATGCAACGCATGTGGAAGGCGGGTGAGGGGCGCCATCCACTTGCTCCGAGCGAGCGGAGACGCCCCCTCATCCGACCGGAATGCGCTTCGCGCATACGAGCCACCTTCTCCCCGCACGGGGGAGAAGGAAGCCGCCCGCGAATTGCCGCCTGCGAAATGGCGGCCTATATTGCCGGCAACAGCAATATGATCCCGGGAGAACGACCATGACGGCCAGCATCGTAGGCTGGGCACATATGCCCTTCGGCAAATTCGACGCCGAGACCGTCGAAAGCATGGTGGTCCGCGTCGCCACCGAGGCGATGGCTGACGCCGGTATCTCGGCCGCCGATGTCGACGAGATCGTGCTCGGCCATTTCAACGCCGGCTTCTCGCCGCAGGATTTTACGGCATCGCTGGTGTTGCAGGCCGATCCGGCGCTGCGCTTCAAGCCGGCGACGCGCGTCGAGAACGCCTGCGCCACCGGCTCCGCCGCCGTGCATCAGGGCATCAAGTCGATCGCAGCGGGTGCCGCGAAAATCGTGCTGGTGGTCGGCGTCGAACAGATGACGCGTACGCCCGGGCCCGAGATCGGCAAGAACCTGCTGCGCGCCTCCTATCTGCCTGAGGACGGCGAGACCCCGGCGGGTTTTGCCGGGGTGTTCGGCAACATCGCGCAAAAATACTTTCAGAAATACGGCGACCAGTCCGATGCGCTGGCGATGATCGCCGCCAAGAACCATCACAACGGCGTCTCCAATCCCTATGCGCAGATGCGCAAGGATATCGGCTTCGAGTTCTGCCGCTCGGAGGGTGACAAGAACCCGTTCGTCGCCGGCCCCCTGAAGCGCACTGACTGCTCGCTGGTATCGGACGGCGCCGCCGCGCTGGTGCTGACCGATGCCGAGACCGCGAAGACCATGGGCAAGGCGGTCAACATCCGCGCCACCGGCCACGCCCAGGATTTCCTGCCGATGTCCAAGCGCGACATCCTGGAATTCGAGGGCTGCACCGTGGCGTGGCAGAAGGCGCTCGGCGCCGCCGGCGTCGCGATCGGCGATCTCTCCTTCGTCGAGACCCATGACTGCTTCACCGTCGCCGAACTGATCGAGTACGAGGCCATGGGCCTGACGCCGAAGGGGCAGGGCGCGCGCGCCATCAAGGAAGGCTGGACGCAGAAGGACGGCAAGCTGCCGGTCAATCCGTCCGGCGGGCTCAAGGCCAAGGGCCATCCCATCGGCGCCACCGGCGTCTCGATGCACGTGCTGAGCGCCATGCAACTGCTGGGACAGGCGCCCGAAGGCATGCAGATCAAAAACGCAAAGCTCGCGGGCATCTTCAACATGGGTGGTGCTGCGGTGGCGAATTACGTTTCGATTCTGGAGCCGGCAAAGTAACGCGGCGGGCGGCGCCATGAATGTCGCACAATGGCTGGCAGCATCGGCGCGTCTGCATCCGCAGGCGCCGGCCCTCCTGACCGGCACGACGCTTGAGGCCGATTACGCGACATTCGCGCGGCGCGCCGCCGCCATCGGCGCGGGTCTCGTGCGCGATCACGGCATCGCGCCCGGCGACCGCGTGGCGCTGTTCATGTCGAACGCCACCGCCTATCTCGAATGCCTCTATGCGGTGTGGTGGATCGGCGCGGTGGTCATCCCCATCAATGCCAAGCTGCACGGCCGCGAAGCCGCATGGATCTGCGACAATGCCGGGGCGCGGCTGGTATTCGTCGATGCCGACAGCCACGACGCGCTTGCGGCCGTGCAGGAGGACCTGCCGTCCACCATGCAGATGCTGTCCATCGCCGGCGAAACGTTTCGTGAATTGCAGCATGGCGAACCGGCCTCGCACACGCCTCTGTCACGCGACGACGACGATCTCGCCTGGCTGTTCTATACCTCCGGCACCACCGGCCGGCCCAAGGGCGTGATGCTCAGCCACGGCAATCTGGTCGCGGCGTCGCTGTGCTACCTCGCCGATGTCGACACCGTGCATCAGCGCGATGCCGTCCTCTACGCCGCGCCGATCTCCCACGGCGCCGGCCTGTATAATTTCATCCATGTCCGCATGGCCGCGCGCCATGTGGTGCCGCAAAGCCAGGGTTTCGAACCCGACGAGGTGCTCGACCTCGGCCGCGCGCTCGGCAACGTGTCGATGTTTGCCGCACCCACCATGGTGCGGCGGCTGGTCGATGCGGCGAAGAAGCGCGGCGAGACCGGCAAGGGCCTGCGCACCATCGTCTATGGCGGCGGGCCGATGTACACCGCCGACATCCGCGATGCCATCGCCACCATGGGTCAGCGTTTCGTGCAGATCTACGGCCAGGGCGAGTCGCCGATGACCATCACCTCACTTGGCCGCGCCTTTCATGCCGACACCGATCACCCGCGCTATCTCGAACGGCTGGCCTCGGTCGGCCCGGCGCAAAGCGTGATGGAGGTGCGGATCACCGGCGCCGACGGACAGCCGCTGCCGGTCGGCGAGACCGGCGAGGTCGAGGCCCGGGGACCTGCGGTCATGCTCGGCTACTGGCAGAACGACAAGGCGAACGCCGAGACGTTGAAAGACGGCTGGCTGCGCACCGGCGACGTCGGCCGGCTCGATGCCGATGGTTTTCTGACGCTCTCCGACCGCTCCAAGGACGTCATCATTTCCGGCGGCACCAATATCTATCCGCGCGAAGTGGAAGAGGCGCTGCTGACCCATCCCGCGGTGCGCGAGGTCTCGGCCATCGGCGTGCCCGATCCCGACTGGGGCGAGGTGGTGGTGGCCTGCGTGGTGCTGGAGGCGGGTGTCGAAGCCGACGATGCCGTGCTCGACGCGCATTGTCTCAACGCCATCGCGCGCTTCAAGCGTCCGAAGCGTTATGTACGTCTGGAGGCTTTGCCGAAGAACAATTACGGCAAGGTGCTGAAGACGGAATTGCGCCAAATGATGAAGACATCGGGCTGATTGAGCTGATGCGGCTGCCCGGTACTGCGCCGTCATCAGCCGCAAAAGCGGGTGACCTAGTATTCCGTGAACTCTACCCGCATCCCCTGCATGCGGCCCCGCGCAGGGCGGCCTTGATCTTGCCGGAGCCGTGCCGCAAAACCCGGGGCAACAGCGGCGCCAACCAGCGCCCAACCACACGCGGGAGCCAACGCCTTTGACGGGACCACTGCACGGGATCAGGATCATCGACATGACGTCGGTGATGATGGGGCCATTCTGCACTCAGACGCTGGGCGACTACGGCGCCGACGTCATCAAGGTGGAAAGCCCCGACGGCGACGTGGTGCGCGCCATCGGGCCGATGCGCAATCCCGGCATGGGTCCGATCTTTCTGAACACCAACCGCAGCAAGCGCTGCGTCTGCATCGACCTTAAGAAGGATGAAGGCCGCGCCGCGCTGCTGAAGCTGGTCGCGAGCGCCGACGTGCTGGTCTACAATGTCCGTCCGGCCGCCATGGCGCGGCTCAATCTCGGCTATGAGGTGCTGGCAGAGATCAATCCGCGGCTGGTCTATGCCGGCGTGTTCGGCTTCAGTCAGGCGGGGCCCTATGCCGCGAAGCCTGCTTATGACGACCTGATCCAGGGCGCCACCGCGCTGGCGTCGCTGAATGCGCGGATCTCCAGCGATGGCGTGCCGCGTTATGTGCCGAACGCGCTGGTCGACCGCATCGTCGGCCTGACCGCGGCGACCGCGATCCTCGCCAGCATCGTGCATCGCGACAAGACCGGCGAGGGCCAGCGGGTCGACATTCCGATGTTCGAGACCATGGCCGCCTTCATGATGGGCGATCACATGGGCGGGCTGACCTTCGATCCGCCGATGGACAGAGGCGGCTATGGCCGGCATCTGTCGCCGGACCGTCGGCCGTACCAGACCTCCGACGGCTACATCTGCGCCATGGTGTACAACGACAAGCAGTGGAAGAGTTTTCTCAAGCATGTCGGCCGCGAGGAGCTGTTCGACGATCCGCGCTTCGCAACCTTCCCGCAGCGCATCCAGCATATCGACGCGGTCAATGCCGAGCTGTCGCGCATCTTCCAGACCCGGACCACGGCGGAGTGGGCAAGACTCCTGGATGAAGCCGACGTGCCCTCGACGCCGATGCACACACTGGAGAGCATGATGCACGATCCGCATATGGTCGCGACCGACTTCTTCCAGCATGTCGAGCATCCGACCGAGGGCGCGGTGCGCAGCATGAAGGTGCCGGCGACCTGGTCGAAGACGCCGGTCAATCCGACGCGGCTCGCCGCGCATCTTGGCGAGCAGAATGCCGAAGTGCTGGCCGAGGTCGGCTACAGCGTGGCGGACATCGCCAGGATGCATAAAGACGGCGTGCTGAAGCAGGCCGTGATGCCTGATACGTCGGAGCTGTAGCACATGGATTTCGCTCTCGACGCCAACCAGGATTCCATCCGCGACGCCATCCAGAAAATCTGCGCCCGCTTCGACGACGCCTATTGGCTGAAGAAGGACAAGGAGGGCGGCTTCCCCATCGACTTCCACAAGGCGATGGCCGATGCCGGCTGGCTCGGCATCTGCATTCCCGAAGCATATGGCGGGTCGGGGCTGGGGATCACCGAGGCCGCGATCATGATGCGCACCATCGCCGAGTCCGGCGCCGGCATGTCCGCCCCCTCGGCCGTGCATATGAATGTGTTCGGCCTCAAGCCCGTGGCGGTTTTCGGCACGCCCGAGCAGTGCGAGCGCATGCTGCCGCCGGTGGTCGCCGGCCGCGAGAAGGCCTGCTGTGCGGTGACC
>JBEVEC010000225.1:0-18125 GCA_040512975.1 Tardiphaga sp.
TCTAGCACGGCCTTGGCCGGTTTTTATGTGGAGCAGGTCGGCTGGCAGTGGATGTTCTGGCAGGACGTGTTCATCGCGCCCTTGCTGACGTTGTTCGTCTATCTCGGCACGCCGCGCGAGCCGGTCAACCGCTTCGTGCTCGCCGAAGCCGACTGGGGCGGCATGCTGCTGCTCGGCACCGGCATGGCGATGCTTTATGCCGGGCTCGACCAGGGCAACCGGCTCGACTGGCTCGGCTCCGGCACGGTGGTGGCGCTGTTGAGCAGCGGCGTGGTCCTCACCGTGGGCTTTTTCATCAACGAGTCGCTGGTGACGCGGCCGTGGGCCCATGCCGAAGTGCTGCTGTCGCGCAATATCGGCCTCGCGCTGATGGTGATCCTGCTCTACACGCTGACCAGCCTGTCGAACGTGTCGCTGGCGCCGAACTTCCTCACCAACATCGCGTTGCTGCGGCCGGAGCAGTCGGGCTGGCTGTTCCTGATCTACGCCCTGCTGCCGATGGTGGCGCTGTTTCCGGTGTCGATCTGGCTGTTGCGCACTTACGATGTCAGGCTGACGCTGATCATCGGGCTGTGCGCCTTTGCCATCGCCGGCCTGCTCGGCACGCAACTGACCCACGCCTGGTCGATCGGCGATTTCATCCCGATGGTGCTGCTGCAGGGGCTCGGCCAGGCCTTTACGCTGCTGCCGATCGTGATCATTGCGCTGTCCAATTCCGATCCGTCGCGCGCCACTGCCTTTGCCGCCTATATCCAGGTGATGCGGCTGGGCGGCGCCGAGATCGGCAACGCCCTGATGGGCACCTGGCTGCGAATCCGCGAACAAATCCACTCTAATCTGCTCGGCTACAATATCTCCACCGGCGACGCCGACGTCACCGGCGTGTTGACGCAGCTCACCGGCCGCTTCGCCAGCCACGGCGCCGCGCTTGCCCAGCCGCGCGCCGTCGGCACGCTGGCCGGCCTCGTGCAGCGCGAAGCCAATGTGCTCGCCTATATCGACGGCTTCTGGCTCACGGTGTTGTTTGCCATCGCGGCTCTCGCTTGCGTCGCTTTGATGAGCGAAGCGCCGAAAGGTCCGTTTACGCCAAAGCCGCGCGGGTAGGGCGTGTTGCGGCAGCATGGCTACGCAACGTAGCTACACAGCGCAGCTGCACAGTGCAGCTGCACAGTGAAGCGCACCCCGCTTTCGCGGGAGAGACGGCAGTGATTGGGTGAAGGCAGTGGTTGGGGGATGGCTGCACCCCATCATCACATCGCCCCGATAAACGCCCTGTTCCACGTCGGCGAGATCAGCACCTCGTTGACGCACACATGCTTCGGCATGCCCGCAACGAACGCAATCGTCCGGCCCACGTCGTCCGGCTGCAGCATCCGCGCCAGCACCTCGTCGCTCGGCGGCACCGGGCGGTTCTTCATGATGTCGGTCGCGACCTCGCCGGGCGACAGGCAGCAGGCGCGCAGGCCGTTGACGCATTCGTCCATGTTGAAGGAGTGCGTCAGCGCCAGCACGGCGTGCTTGGTGGCCGTATAGGCCGGGCCCGTCATCTTGGACACGATGCGGCCCGCCCACGACGCCACATTGATGATGCAGCCGTCCTGCTGCGCGCGCATCGCCGGCAGCACCGCACGCATGCCATACATCACGCCGTTGAGGTTGATGTCGACGATCTGGTCCCAGCCTTCCTCGGTGACGTCGGCCCAGCTGCGCTTGGGCAAATTGACGCCGGCGCTGTTGACCAGGAGATCGATGCGGCCATGCGCTTTGAGGATCGCATCGGCCACGCGCTGCACATCGGCGGCATTGCTGACGTCGAGCGGCATCGCCGACATCGGCTTGCCGCCGCCGGTGCCGCGCACGACCTCGTCCAGCACCTCGGCGCGGCGGCCGGAAATGATCACCGTCCAGCCCTCCTTCAGCAGCGCCTCCGCGCCGGCCCTGCCGATTCCGGTGCCGCCGCCCGTGACCCACGCGATCTTGTTGGCATGCTCGCTCATATCGTTCTCCTCGATCGTTTCTTGCGTCGCGATCCGCAAAATGTTCAACAATTATGCTTCGAGCGCCAGTCACGCCCCCGCGATATTTTTGTGAGTTCAACCTCCATGCCCACCGACATCGTGAAGCCGCCGATCGACCAGACCCGCCTGTGGGACGAGCACATGGCGCTGGCCGAGATCACCGATCCCGACAAGCCGTGGACGCGGCGCTCGTTCTCGCCGCGTTTCCTCGACGGCCGCGCCTGGCTGCGGGCCCGCTACGAGGCCGCCGGCATGACCGTGCGCATGGATGCCGGCGGCAACATGATCGCACGACTTGAAGGAAGCGTCGAAGGCCTACCGCCGATCATGCTCGGCTCCCATTCTGACACCGTGCCCTCGGGCGGCCGCTTCGACGGCATCTCCGGGATTCTCACCGCGCTCGAGGCCCTGCGCGCGTTGCAGGCCTCCGGCTATCAGCCGCGGCATCCGATCGAGATCGTGGATTTCCTCGCCGAGGAGCCCAGCGAATACGGCCTGTCCTGCGTCGGCAGCCGCGCCATGGTCGGCGAACTCGACGCCAGGATGCTGACCTACACCAATGCCGGTGGCGAGACCCTGGCCGACGCCATCCGCCGCATCGGCGGTGATCCCGATGCGATTGCATCGATGCAAAAGCCAAAATTCGCCGGCTATCTTGAACTGCATATCGAGCAGGGCGTGGTGCTGGAGGGCAACCAGCTTGACCTCGGCCTGGTCACCGGCATCGCCGGCATCACCCGCGTCGAGATTGTGCTGCAGGGCGCCGCCGATCACGCGGGCTCGACGCTGATGCAGTATCGCCGCGACGCGTCGCTGCCCGCCGCAGAGATCCTGCTGCTGGTGGCGCGCGAGGCCAACGCCTTCGCCGCGCGCAAGCAGGGCCACTTCGTCGCCACCACCGGCATTCTCGAGATCAGCCCCAACGCCGCCAATGTCGTCCCCGGCAGCGCGCGGATGGTGCTCGACATCCGCGCCGAGCAGGCAGCGCTGGTCGACGAATTTGTCACGCTGCTGGATCGCGAGAGCGCCGCGATCGCCGAACGCGCACGGGTCGATCGCCCGCGCTTCGCGATCCTGTCGCAGAATCCGCCGTCGCCCTGCGATCCGCACCTGCGCGACATTCTCGGACGCAGCGCCGCCAAGCTCGGCTATTCCACCACCACGCTCGCCTCCGGCGCCGGCCACGACGCCGCCTTCATGTCGCATATCGGCCCGAGCGCCATGCTGTTCATCCCGTCCAAGGACGGCAAGAGCCATTGCCCCGAGGAATATTCGACGCCCGAGCAACTCGCCGTCGGCGCAGCCACACTGTATGAGGCGGTGCGGTTGCTCGATGGACAGAACGAGTAGGGCGTGGCCGCGCCGGTGATCCATGTCAGTTCGCTGAGCCGCCTCGATGCGGTCGCCGCATCGCTGACGCCGTGCGATCTCCTGACGCTGCTGTCGCCCGCGGCAGAGCCCCGCGACTGGAGCGCGCTGGCGCGTCGCAGGCATGTGCGGCTGGCGTTCCACGACATCGTCGAGGCGACGCCGGGCCTGATCGCGCCCGATCGCGCGGGTGTGCAGGCGATCCTCGACTTCGGCCGCGGTGCCGATGCGCAGACCCCGATGCTGATCCATTGCTGGGCGGGGATCAGCCGATCGAGCGCCGCGGCCTATGTCATCGCCTGCGATCGCAATCCCGGCCATGAGGACGCGATTGCCGACGAATTGCGCCGGCGCGCGCCGAGCGTCACGCCGAACAAATTGATGGTCGCCATCGCCGACGATCTGCTGACGCGCGGCGGCCGCATGCGTGAAGCCATCGCGCGGATCGGCCGCGGCGCCGATGCCTTCGAGGGCGCGCCGTACCAGTTGCCGCTGATCTGGCCTATCCGATGACGGCGGCGACGCCGAGCAGGAAGCCGATCTCGCACAATTGCTCGATGGCGCCGAGCACGTCGCCCGTGTAGCCGCCGAGCAGACGCCGCGACCATCGCGCCAGCAACGATGCAAGCAGGACGCCGAGCACAAGTCCGAGCAGCGCCGAACGCGGCGACAGCATCAACAATGGCAGTGTCGCCAGCGCCGCAAACAGCAGCACGGCGCGGATCTCCGGCGGCGGCACGGGGACCTCCGCGTAGCTCACCTTCATCGCTGCGGTATCGCCGGCATAGCGCAGCCGGTTCATCACGAACCCGGGCGTTGCCCGCGCCAGCGCATGCGCGGCGACAAGTGCCGCTGCACCAATCCATGGCGGCAGCATTGCCAGCGCCGCGACGCGCAGCGCCACGCCGATGCCCAACGCCAGCGCGCCATAGGTGCCGATGCGGCTGTCCTTCATGATGGCGAGGCGCTTCTCGACGCTCCAGCCGCCGCCGAAACTGTCGGCGGTGTCGGCCAGGCCGTCTTCGTGCAGCGCGCCCGTGATGGCGATGCTCGCCGCCACCGCCAACAATGCTCCAATCGTCGGCGACCACCAGTCGCCGGCGATCAGCCACACGCAGGCCGAGGCGATGCCGATCCCGGCGCCTACCAGCGGGAAGTAGCGGAGAGCGCGCGCCAGCCAGTCGGGCCGCAGTGCATCATCCGTGTGCGGCGTCGGCAGCACGGTCAGAAACCGGACCGCGCTGATGAGGTGCGGATCCGGGGTCATCTAGATCTTTCCGGCCAGCACGTCGTCGAGGCTGGCGACATCGGTCAACATCCGCGCCGCGGCCCGCACCAGCGGCACCGCGAGCAGGGCGCCGGTACCCTCGCCGAGCCGCAGGCCGAGGTCGAGCAGCGGCGCGGCATCGAGCGCCTTCAGCACGATGTCGTGGCCGCGCTCTGCCGAACGATGTGCAAAGATGCAGTAGTCACGCGCGGCGGGGCAGAGACGCACGGCGAGCAGCGCCGCAGCGCTGGAGATGAAACCGTCGATGATCACCGGCCGCCGCTGCGAGGCAGCACCAAGGATAGCACCGGCCATCCCGGCGATCTCCAGCCCGCCGAATTCGGACAGCACATCGAGCGGCGCGGCGGCATCGCTGCGCGCCGCTGCCATGGCGATGGCGGCGCGCTTGCGGGCCATGCCGGCGTCGTCCTGTCCGGCGCCGACGCCGATGCAGTCGTCGAGCGCGGCCGGCGCGAGGCGATGCACCATCAGCGCGGAGGCCGCGGTGTTGCCGATGCCCATCTCGCCGAGCGCGATGATGTCGGCGCCGCCGCGGATCTCGCCGACCGCGATGCGGGTGCCGCGCATCAATGCATCGGCGGCCTGTTGCGCCGTCATCGCCGGCTCGCGCGCCGCATTGGCGGTGCCGGGACGGACCTTGGCGTCGATCAAGCGCGGATGCACCGGCAACTCCGCCGCGACGCCAATGTCGATCACGCGGACATCGATATTGTTGGCGGCCGCAAAGGCATTGGCCGTGGCGCGACCGGCCAGGTAGGTGTTCACCATGGCGACGGTGACCGCGGCGGGATATTGCGACACGCCCTCGGCGACGAGACCATGGTCGCCGGCGAACACCAGCAGCACGGCATGGTCGCCGCGCGGTTCGCCGGGATGGCGGATCTGGCCTAGCTGGACAGTAAGGTCCTCGATTCGCCCGAGCGAGCCGGGCGGCTTGGCTTTGCCGTCGACGCGGGCGCGGATGGCGGCCTCGGCGAGCGGGTCGACGGGGGCAATGGCGGGCGGCTGCCAGACTGGTTCGGACATCGGGTTCCTTCTCGCGGCCTACCTGCCGCATCGACGGGCCGCAGGTCAATGGCGCCCGGCGCGGTTGACCCCGGCAGGTCAGGCGGATAGCGTCGCCGCCGATGGTCCTTCCGCGTGGAAGGTGAATAGGGAAGCCGGTGCGCCTTCGGGTCAGGCCGGCGCTGCCCCCGCAACTGTAAGCGACGAGCCGATGCCAATGCCACTGGGATGTCCCGGGAAGGCGGCCTGAGGCTTTGACCCGCGAGCCAGGAGACCTGCCATCACGAATTGTGCTTTGAAGGCGTCGTCGGGCGGGGTGCACCGGACGGGAGCGAATCGACGGGATTCCGTCGGCGCGATCCAGCAAAGCTCGCAGACCCGCAAGGGCATGAATTGAGCCGATGATGGATCACGCGCACGCCGAACTCTCTGGTGCTGCCATTCTGGCCGAACCAAAGCGTCCCGTGCCGAGCGCACCCGTGGTCGTGAGCGTCTGCGTCAACTGCAAGGCGGCCGACACCGGCGCGCTCGTCGGCGCCGACATGCTCGACGCGGTGAAGGCGGCGCTCGGCGACGCGGCCGTGATGGTGCGTCCCGTGCAGTGCCTCAGCGTTTGCAAACGCCCTGCAACCGTCGCCGTCACCAGTCCCGACGGCTACACCTTCCTGTTCGGCGATCTGCAGACCGACAGCGGCAGCGCCGCGCTGGTGTCGTTCGTGCAGTCCTACCAGACATCCGACTACGGCCTGGTGCCGTGGCGCGAGCGCGCCGAGGTGCTGCGCAAGGGCATGGTCGCCCGCGTGCCGCCGCTGCGCTGGTCGCCCGACGACGGACGCGCGCCGAAATGACCGCCGCGCTGACCACGCTGGTGCTCGGCGGCGCGCGCTCCGGCAAGTCGTCCTTCGCGGAACGGCTGTGCGTGGAAATTGCGCCGACCAAATTCTATCTGGCCACGGCCACCGCCGGCGACGACGAGATGAGCGCGCGCATCGCGCAGCACAAGAAGCAGCGCGGCGACGGCTGGACCACCGTCGAGGAACCGCTGGCGCTGGTCGAGTCGCTGACGCGCGACGCCACCGTCGGCCGCGTCGTGCTGGTGGATTGCCTGACGCTGTGGCTGTCGAACCTGATGTTCGCCGAGCGCGATCCCGAGATCGAGGCGCGCCGCCTGGTGCGTTTCCTCGATGTGTCGCGCTATCCCATCGTGTTCGTATCCAACGAAGTTGGCCTCGGCCTCGTGCCGGAAACGCCGCTCGGTCGCGCCTTCCGCGACGCGCAGGGCCGGCTCAACCAGATCATCGCGGCCGCCGTGCCGAATGTCGTGTTCATCGCTGCCGGGCTTCCGCTCTGGCTGAAGCGTACCCAGGAGAATTGAATGTCCCGCGTCCCTGTCACCGTCCTCACCGGCTTCCTCGGCGCCGGCAAGACCACGCTGCTGCGCTCGCTGCTGACCCAGGCCGATGGCCTGCGCATCGCCGTCATCGTCAATGAATTCGGCGACGCCGGCTTCGACGGCGGCCTGGTCGAGGAATGCGCCGCCAAGGCGTGCGCGCCCGGTGACATCGTCGAACTTACCAATGGCTGCATCTGCTGCACCGTGGCCGACGACTTCGTGCCGACCATGGACAAGCTCTTGTCGCGCGAGCGCCCGCTCGACGCCATCGTGATCGAGACCTCGGGCCTGGCGCTGCCGCAGCCGCTGCTGCAGGCCTTCTCCTGGCCAGCGGTCAAAACCCGCGCCACCGTCGACGGCGTCGTCACCATCGTCGATGCGCTGGCGCTGTCGGAAGGCCGCGTCACGCTGGATGAGGATGCCGTCGCCGAGCAGCGCGCGAAGGATCAGGGCATCGAGCACGACGATCCGATCGAGGAAGTGTTCGAGGACCAGCTCGCCTGTGCCGATCTCGTCGTGCTGTCGAAGAGCGACCTGGTGGAGCCGGACAAGCTCGCCGAGGTCGAAGCCAAACTGAAAGTCGTGCTGCGCCCCGGCGTCGGCATCGTGCGCTCCCGGGGCAATCTCGCGCCATCGGTGCTGATCGGCCTCAAGGCTGCCGCCGAAGACGACATGGCCGCCCGCGTCGGCCACCACGGCGAGGACGAAGAGCACGACCACGACGACTTCGACAGCATTGTCGTCAGGCCGGGTGCCGCCGAAAGCGTCGACGCCATGCGCGCGCGGATCAGCGACGCCCTCGGCCTCGACGGCGTGCTGCGCGTCAAGGGCCATGCCCGCATCGCCGACAAGCCGGCGCCGATCGTGGTGCAGGCCGTCGGCGCGCGTGTCGAACTGGCGTTCGCAAGGCCGGACGTGGCGCAGGCCGAGCATCTGGTGGTGATTGGGCTGAAGGGCTTCGACGGCGACGCGGTGCGGAAGGCGTTGGCGGGCTGACGTCCGTCGTCCCCGCGAACGCGGGGACCCATACGGCGCGGACTCCCGGTATTGCAAGACAGGCGATGCTTCCTGTCGCCACTGACCTCAGGGGTTATGGGTCCCCGCCTTCGCGGGGACGACGCGGAAAGGCATTCACTTTACCATGCACCTCAAGCTCGACACCTCCGGCAATATCGACGACGGCGACGTCGCCCGGGACCTCGGGCAGGACTCCGCCGATATCGTCGTGCTGTCGGCGGCCGACAGCGATCTGGCGGCGTTCAACGCGGCGCATGTGGCGTTGCCCGCAGACTTTCCGAGCGTGCGGCTGACCAACATGCTGGCGCTCGGCCATCCCGCCTCGGTCGATCTTTATGTCGAGCGCACGCTGGCCCGCGCCAAGATCGTGGTGCTGCGCATGCTCGGCGGCATCAGCTACTGGCCGCACGGCGTCGACAGCCTGCGCAGCGATGCGCTGCGGCGTGGCACGCGCTTCGCCTGTCTGCCGGGCGAGATGGAGTGGAATGCTGAACTCGCCGCGCGCGGCACCGTGGGTTCCGAGGCAACCCACGCGCTGTGGCGCTATTGCAGCGAAGGCGGCGTCGACAATGCACAGCTGGCGCTGCGTTATGCCGCGCACCTGATCGGCCACGGCGACGCGCCGCCCGCCGCGCGGCCGATGCCCGCCGCCGGCTTCTGGCCGAGCGAGCCCGCGGTGGACGATCGGCCCCATGCCATCGTGATCTTCTACCGCGCGCTGGCGGCCGGCGGCGACACCGCGGCGATCGATGCGCTGCGCCTGTCACTGCAGGCGCGGGGCCTCAACGCGATCGGTCTCTATGTCACCAGCCTGAAGGACGAACGCTCGGCCGCATTCCTGCGCGCCGCACTGGCGGCGCATCCGCCCGCCATCATCATCAACGCCACGGCGTTCGCCACGGCCACCGCTCATGACGATGCCGGCGTGCTGGCAGCCTCCGGCTGCCCGATCCTGCAGGTCGCGCAGGCCGGCACGTCACGCGCCAGCTGGGAGGCCTCGACCCGCGGCCTCACGCCGCGCGATCTCGCGATGCATGTGGTGCTGCCCGAAGTCGACGGCCGCATCTTCGCGGGCGCCATCGCCTTCAAGGAGCGCGGCGGCGGCGAAGGCGGCTTCGCGCCGACCACGCTGCAGCCGGTGCAGGACCGTATCGACGCCACCGCCGATCTCGCCAGGGCCTGGGTGCGCCTGCGCTGTGCGCCGGCGGCCGATCGCCGCGTTGCGCTGATCCTCGCCAACTACCCTAACCGTGACGGCCGTCTCGGCAACGGCGTCGGCCTCGATACGCCGCAAAGCCTGGTTTATGTGATCGCGGCGATGGGCGAGGCCGGTTACGCGACCGGCGATGCGCCGGACACCAGCGCGGCGATGATGCAACGGCTGCAGCAGGGTCCGACCAATGCGCTGCCCGATCGCTCGGCGCGCAGCGGCGGCGTCACATGGCCGCTGGCGGATTATCGCGCGGCCTATGCCACGCTGCCTGCCGCCGTGCGCGCCGCCATCGAAAAGCGTTGGGGCGATGCGGCGAGCGATCCGCATGTGGAAGGCGGCGCGTTCCGCCTCGGCCTGCATCGCTTCGGCAACATCATTATCGGCGTGCAGCCGGCGCGCGGCTACAATATCGATCCGAAGAGCACCTATCACGATCCCGACCTGGTGCCGCCGCACCACTACCTCGCGTTCTATCTCTGGCTCCGCCGCGCCTTCGACGCCCATGCCGTGGTGCATCTCGGCAAGCACGGCAATCTCGAATGGCTGCCGGGCAAGAGCGCGGGCCTGTCGGCGGATTGCCTGCCGGACGCCGTGCTCGGCCCGCTGCCGCATCTCTATCCGTTCATCGTCAACGATCCCGGCGAAGGCATCCAGGCCAAGCGCCGCACTGCGGCGGTCATCATCGATCACCTGACGCCGCCGATGACGCGCGCCGAGCTGCACGACGACCTCGCGCGGCTGGAAAACCTGGTCGACGAATACGCCATGGCGACCGACCTCGATCCCAAGCGCGCCGCTGTCATCGCCGAGGACATCCTGTCGCTGGCGCGCGCGCAGCAGATCGACGCCGACGTCAACCTGACCCGCGACACGCCCACCGGGGAGGCGTTGCGTGCGCTCGACGCACATCTCTGCGACCTCAAGGAAATGCAGATCCGTGACGGGCTGCACATTTTCGGCCGCGTGCCTGACGATGGCCCGCGTAATGACCTGCTGGTGTCGATCGCACGGCTGCCGCGGTCGGAGATCAAACCGGAGGACGCTTCGCTGCATCGCGCGCTGGCCGTCGATCTCGGCCTCGGCGCGTTCGATCCGCTGACGCGCGATATGGCCGAAGATTATCGCGGCCCGCGGCCTGCGATGCTGGCTGATCTCAGCGATGCCCCGTGGCGCACGGTCGGCGACACCATCGAGCGCATCGAAATGCTGGCGCTGCAGTTGGTCGCAGCGTCACGCTCCGAGTCGTCCCCGCGAACGCGGGAACCCATAACCCGTGACGGTGAGGGTGGAAACGACGTGCCGCCTGCGATCAACAACGAGACCTCACGGCGTATGGGTCCCCGCGTTCGCGGAGACGACGTCGTCGGGCCGGCCTCCGCGGCTGTGCTCGGCTGGATAGATGCGACGTTGCGCCCCGCCATCGACGCGTGCGGTGGGGCGGAGATGGCCGCGTTGCTGAAGGGCCTCGACGGACAATTCGTGCGCCCTGGTCCCTCCGGCGCGCCGACGCGCGGGCGGCCGGACGTGTTGCCGACCGGACGCAACTTTTTCGCCGTCGACGTCCGCGCCGTGCCGACGCCGTCGGCGTGGCGCATCGGGCAGCTGGCAGCCGAGCGTCTGGTGGAAAGCTACTGGCAGGAGGCCGGCGAATGGCCGCGGGCCATCGCGCTGTCGGCCTGGGGCACCGCCAATATGCGCACCGGCGGCGACGATGTCGCGCAGGCGCTGGCGCTGATCGGCGCGCGGCCGGTGTGGGAGGAGACCTCGGGACGCGTCACCGGCTTTGCGGTCACACCGCTCTCGGAACTGAAACGCCCGCGCGTCGACGTCACCTTTCGCGTCTCCGGCCTGTTCCGCGATGCCTTCCCGACGCAGATGGATATCATCGGCTCGGCGATCGCGGCGGTTGCCGATCTCGACGAGCCGGATGACGCCAATCCGATCGCGGCCAATGTCCGCGCACGTGCCATGGTGCTGGAAGACGGCGGGTTGACGGCCGATGTCGCGCGGCGCCAGGCCACGCGCCGCGTATTCGGATCAAAACCCGGCGCCTATGGCGCGGGCCTGCAGGCATTGATGGACGAGGGCGGCTGGAGCAAGCGTTCCGACATCGCGGACGTCTATCTCGACTGGGGCGGCTACGCCTATGGCAGCGGCACCGATGGCGAAGACGCCCGCGGCGAATTCGCGGCACGGCTGAAGGACATTGATCTGGTCGCGCAGGCGCAGGACAACCGCGAGCACGATATCCTCGATTCCGATGACTACTACCAGTTCATCGGCGGACTCGCCGCCACGGTCCAGACGCTGAAGGGCACGGCGCCACGCGTCGCGCATATCGATACGTCACGGCCCGAAGCACCGATCGCGCGGCCGCTGTCGCACGAGATCTCGCGCGTGGTGCGCGGCCGCGGCGCCAATCCGAAATGGCTCAGGGGCGTGATGCGCCACGGCTACAAGGGCGCGTTCGAGATCGCGGCGACGGTGGACTACCTGTATGGCTTCGCGGCGTCGACCGATGCCGTTGCCAACCACCATTTCGATCAGCTGTTCGCGTCCTATCTGGAGAACGACGAGGTCCGTGAATTCATGGCCGAGGCCAATCCCGCCGCGTTGCGTGAAACTGCTGCGCGTTTCGCCGAGGCCATTCGCCGCGGGCTGTGGACGCCGCGCTCCAACCGCGCCGCGGACCTGATCGCCGAATGGCTGCCGGCCCAACACAAGCCCGTAGAGGAAATCGCATGAGTGACGTTATCCAGAACGACGACGAGAATGCCCGTCACAAGATCAAGGCGGCCAAGCACAAGGCAGCCAAGGACAAGATCATGGCGAGCAAGGTCGGCGAGAAGGGCCTTCTCATCGTCCACACCGGCACCGGCAAGGGCAAGACCTCCGCCGCGCTCGGCATGGTGTTTCGCCATATCGGCCACGAATATCCCGTCGGCGTGGTGCAGTTCACCAAGTCGCCATCCTGGGACACCGGCGAGGCGCGCGTGCTGGCGAAGTTTCCGGAGCTCGTCACCCTGCACATCATGGGCGAGGGCTTTACCTGGGAGACCCAGGACCGCGAACGCGACATCGCCGCCGCAACGGCCGGCTGGGAGCGCGCCAAGGAACTGATCCGAGACGACCGCCACCGCATGGTGCTGCTGGATGAACTCAATATCGTGCTGCGCTACGACTATCTCGATCTGCAGGAGGTGCTGGCCTTCCTGCGCGACGAGAAGCCGGCGGACAAGCACGTCGTCATCACCGGCCGCAATGCCAAGCCGGAGCTGATCGAGATGGCGGATCTGGTGACGGAGATGACGTTGATCAAGCATCCGTTCCGCGCGGGCATCAAGGGCCAGAAGGGCGTGGAATTCTGATGCGAAGCCTCCCGTCGTCCCCGCGCAGGCGGGGACCCAAAACACGTGAGGGTGCTATGATATCGATGGGGCGCCTGCGGCGGCCAAACGCAAGCACGGTGGCTATGGGTCCCCGCGTTCGCAGGGACGACACGTGGATTGGTTGGTGTTCGTCATGAACACCTCCACCCCCGCGCTGATGATCCAGGCCACCGGCTCCAATGCCGGCAAGTCGACGATCGTCGCCGGGTTGGCCCGTGCGCTGGTGCGGCGGGGATTGAAGGTCGCGCCGTTCAAGCCGCAGAACATGTCGAACAACGCTGCCGTGGCGGTCGATGGCGGGGAGATCGGGCGGGCGCAGGCGGTGCAGGCGCGCGCGGCGCGGCTGCCGCCGAGTGTGCACATGAATCCGGTGTTGCTGAAGCCGGAGACCGACACCGGCGCGCAGGTCATCGTGCAGGGCCAGCGCTGGGGCACGCTGCGCGCGAAGAATTATCTGGAGAAGAAGGCCGCGCTGCTTCCCGCCGTGCTCGACAGCTTCTCGCGCATGGCCGACAGCGCCGACATCGTGCTGGTCGAGGGCGCCGGCAGTCCGGCCGAGATCAATCTGCGCCGCGGTGACATCGCCAATATGGGCTTTGCCGCCGCGGCCAATGTGCCCGTGATACTCGCCGGCGATATCGACCGCGGCGGCGTCATCGCCAGCCTCGCCGGCACGCATCTGGTGCTGCCGCCGGAGGAGCGCGCGCGCATCCACGGCTTCATCGTCAACAAATTCCGCGGCGATCCCACATTGTTCGACGACGGCCTTGTCGCGATCACGCGTCTCACCGGATGGCCGTCGCTCGGCGTGCTGCCGTGGCTGCCGCAGGCAGCGATGCTGCCGGCCGAGGACGCTGTCGATCTCGACCGTGTGCACGCATCGACCGCAACGCGCATCGTCGCGGTGCCCGTGCTGGCGCGCATCGCGAATTTCGACGACCTCGATCCGCTCGGCATGGAGCCCGGCGTGAAGCTGGTGTTCGTGCGGCCCGGCGAGGCGATCCCAGGCAATGCCGACGTGGTCATCTTGCCCGGCAGCAAATCGACTATCGGCGATCTCGCCTTCCTGCGTGCGCAGGGCTGGGACATCGACATCGAGGCCCATGTCCGCCGCGGCGGCCATGTGCTCGGCCTCTGCGGCGGCTATCAGATGCTGGGCCGGACCATTGCCGATCCCGACGGCGTCGACGGATCGCCCGGCACCGTGGATGGACTAGGGCTGCTCGACATCGCGACCGTGATGCGCGGCGACAAGACCACGACGCTGGTGTCGGGCACGCATGCCGCCAGCGGTGCGGCGGTCGAAGGCTACGAGATCCATCTCGGCCGCAGCGAGGGCGCCGATTGCGCGCGGCCGGTGCTGACCATCGAGGGCCGGCCGGATGGCGCGGCGTCGCCCGATGGTCGCGTCCAGGGCACCTATGTCCACGGCCTGTTCACCGGCGACGCGTTCCGCAACGCGTGGCTGGCCCATCTCGGCATTGCGTCGTCGCTGGCCTATGACGCGCAGATCGAGACCGCGCTCGACGCGCTGGCCGATCATTGCGAGACGCATCTCGACATCGACCGGATGCTGGACATCGCGCGCCGTCGCTAGAGCAGGGCGGCGGCCGCCACGTACAGGGCGCCTTGCAGCAGACAGGCCGCGGCCAAAATCCTCAACGCGCGGCGGATATCGTCAGGCATAGCCGTCCGGCCGTCAGCGTTGAGATAGGGATCGTCCACCGCGCCTTCCGCATAGACGCGCGGTCCGGCCAGCGCGATGCCGAGTGCGCCGGCCATTGCGCTTTCCGGCCAGCCCGCGTTCGGCGAACGATGCTTGCCGGCATCGCGTGCCATGATGCGCAATGCATTGGCGATCGACCCGCCGATCATCGGCGCAACGCAGGCCACCAGAAAGCCCGACAGCCGCGCCGGAACGAGGTTGACGAGATCGTCGAGTCGCGCCGCGGCCCAACCGAAATCCACATAGCGTTCGCTGCGGTGGCCGATCATGGAGTCGGCGGTGTTGATGGCCTTGTAGGCGATCAGGCCGGGCAGGCCGAGCAGCGCCAGCCAGAACACCGGTGCGACCACGCCGTCGGAAAAATTCTCCGCGGCGGATTCGATCGCGGCGCGGGTGACGCCGGCGTCGTCGAGCCGGTCGGGATCGCGGCCCACGATCATGGCGACCGCGCTTCGCGCGGCGGCCAGGCCGCCGTTCGTGAATGCATCACGGACGCGGGCGACGTGCTGATACAGGCTGCGCTGCGCGATCAGTGTGGAGGCGATCAGCGCCTTGAGCAGAAACCAGTACCAGGTGTCTGCGAGTAAATCCTCGAGCAGGCCGCCGATGCAGACGGCTCCCGCCACCGGAAGCAGCACGGTCACCACGCCCAAATTCTTGCGCCGCCTGCGAGACCACTCCAGACGATTAAGCCGGCGTTCGAGCACGCCGATGAGATTGCCGATCCACACCACCGGGTGCGGCAGCCGCCGCCATAGCCAGTCGGGATCGCCGATCGAAGCGTCGAAAGCGAGCGCCGCGACGACCAGTAGCAGCGTGTCGCCGTCGACCAGCATCAGGGCGCCACGCGCTGGAGTTCGACGGCGAGGCGGTCGAGCGCTTCCGCCAGTGTCGGCCCGCCGCAGGTGGTGAGCCGCTCGGGCAGCACCAGGCGCTTCGATGCCGGGTAAAACCGCTCCAGCGCCGGATGCAGCAGAAAGGCGCGGCCTTCGTCCTCGGCAAAGCCGCTGCTGTCGGCCACCAGCAACAGATCCGGCTTCAGATTGATGATGGCCTCGAGCGAGGCATAGCCGCCGGCCTTGAGGCCAAGCTCGCCGCCGGCATTGGCGAGGCCGACGGCCGACAGCAGCGACGTCGTGAGGTTCTGGCCGCCCGAGACCCAGCCCCGGCGCGACACTGCGAGCACGCGGAGCGGCAGGCGCGTGGCGACCGTACGGGCGCGGGCGATGGCGGCGTCGAGTTTTGCAATCTCGGCCTCGGCACGGTCGGGATGCCCGACCAGCGCGCCCATTTGGCGGAGTTGTTTCTTGACCTCGTCGAGGGAGCGCGCGGGATCGAATTCGGCGACGCGCAGTCCCTTGTCCTTGAGCAGTTCGCGGGTGGCGCGCTTGGTGAAGCGGCCGGCCACGACGATGTCGGGCTTGAGGATCAGCACGTCCTCGGCCTCGCCGGAGAGGATCGGAAACCGGCTCGCCATGCCCGCGTCCCACGAGCGCGCGGCATCGCGGGCATAGGGGCTGAGGCCGAGGATCTGCGCGGGATCGGCCAGCGTCACCAAGAGCTGATCGGTGCACAGATTGATCGACGCCACGCGCGGCAGATCCGCCGCCTGCAGGCCACTCGTGGTGAGCAACAGCGCCGCGGTGAGCGCGCCGCGGATCCACTCGCGCTTCCGGGCGAAAGATGGCATGACACGCGCATGAAGCATGGTGGCGATCTCACGCAGGCGATGGCTGAATTCGGCGGAGCGCCGGAGCAATGGCTCGACCTGTCGACGGGAATCAATCCGTGGCCGTGGAAGGTCCCGGCGATGTTGCCGGATGATGTCTGGCAGCGCCTGCCATCGCAAGCCGACATGACCAGGCTGTTGTCGGCGGCCCGCCGCGCCTACCAGGTGAGCGATGCAGCGGCCGTCGTCGCGGCGCCCGGCACGCAGGCGCTGATCCAGTGGCTGCCTTATCTCGCGGCGCCCGGCGCCGTGGCGGTCGTCGGTCCCACCTATAACGAGCACGCCGCGGCGTGGCGGGCGGGCGGCCACGAGGTCGGCATGATCGGCCAGCTCGGCGCCTTGCCGGCCCATGCGATGCATGCCGTGGTCGTCAATCCGAACAATCCCGACGGCCGCGTCATTCCCCGCGATGAACTCGCCGAGGCGGCCGCCAAGCTGCAGCGACGCGGCGGCTGGCTGATCATCGACGAAGCCTTTGCCGACGTCGATCCCGGCTTCACCGCCATGGCGCTGTGCGAGAAGTGGCCGGTGGTGATCCTGCGTTCGTTCGGCAAATTCTACGGTCTCGCCGGCCTGCGGCTCGGCTTCGCGGTCGCCGCGCCGAAACTCGCGCGCCGCATTGCCGATGCCGCGGGACCATGGGCGTGTTCGGGTCCGGCCATCGCCATCGGCACGGCCGCTTTGAACGATGTGGGCTGGGCCTCGCAGACCCGCATCGCGCTGGTCACGCATGCGATGAGACTCGACCGCGTGCTCGGCGATGCCGGCTTCAACATCGTCGGCGGCACGCCGCTGTATCGGCTGGCGCGGCGCACCGACGCCGGCGCGATCCACCGCGCGCTGGCGCGTCAGCAGATCTGGTGCCGCCGCTTCGGCTGGGCCGACGACCTCTTGCGCTTCGGCCTGCCGCCGGACGCTGCGGCTTTGCAGCGGCTTGCGGCGGCGCTGTCCGACTAGCCGCGGCATCGTTCAGACTCCCGCCCATGGCAGGATCACGGTGTCGCCCTGGTGATCGGCGCGGTAGGCGCTGATGCGGAACACGTCGGCGATGATGGCATCCGACAGCGCCTCGCGCGGCGTGCTGTGGGCGACCAGGCGCCCGTTCGACATCACCATCACCGTATCGGCAAAGCGCGCAGCTAGGCCGAGGTCGTGAGTGACCAGGATCACCAGCACACCGCTGTCGGCCACGGCGCGCAGATTGGTCATGACGTCGATCTGGTAGCGCGGATCGAGCGAGGCAGTGGGCTCGTCGGCGAGCACGATCGGCGCCTCGACCGCCAGCACGCGCGCCAGCGCCACGCGGCTGCGCTCGCCGCCGGACAGTTCGTTGACGGGGCGCATCGCAAAACCGGTGATATCGGTGGCCTGCATCGCGCGTTGCACGGCGGCTTCATCGACCGGCGGCAGGCGCAACGGATCGGTCGCGCCGTGCGGGTAGCGGCCGAGGGCGACGACGTCCTTCACCAGCAGCGGCCAATGCACCACATGGCCCTGCGGCAGATAGCCGAACCGTTTGGCGCGTTCGCGCAGCGACAGGCTCGACAACGCCTGACCTTGGACCTGGATGGTTCCGGTGGAGACCTGGAGGCCGGCCAGAGCGCGCAGCAGCGTGGTCTTGCCGGCGCCGTTGGGACCGACCAGCGCAACCAGATGCCCGCGTGTCAGCGACAGCGCGACATCCTCCAACACACGGCGGCCGGACAGCGTGACGTCGAGATGGTCGGCGGTCAGCAGCGCGTCGCTCATGCCACGCCTCCGCCCAGCGCGCGCTTCTCGCGCACGATGAGATAAAGGAAGAACGGCACGCCGATGATCGAGGTCAGCACGCCGACCTTGATATCGGAAGTCGAGGTAATGATCCGCACCGCGATGTCGGCGGCGAGCAGCAATGCTGCACCTGCCAGCGCGCTCGGCACCAGCAGCCGGCCGGGATCATGGCCGATCAAGGGGCGCATCAGATGCGGTGCGACGAGGCC
>JBEVEC010000243.1:0-5713 GCA_040512975.1 Tardiphaga sp.
CGCTGTTCGCGGCCAAATGCGCCGCCGAGCGCAATGCGCCGAAGATCCCGGTGACCGTGGTGCCGTCGGGCGGCCGCATCAATGTCGGTCCGTTCGACCTCGAATTCATCCCGGTCGCGCATTCGATTCCCGAATCCCACGCCATCGCGCTGCACACGCCGTTCGGCACCGTGCTGCACACCGGCGACTGGAAGATCGATCCCACCCCGATCATCGGCAAGCCGACCGACGAGCGCCGCCTGCGCGAGCTCGGCGACCAGGGCGTGCTCGCCATCGTCGGCGACAGCACCAATGCCGTGCGGGAAGGGCGCTCGCCGTCGGAGACGGAAGTCGGCAAGACCATCACTGAACTGGTGAAGGCCGCAAAAGGCCGCGTCGCCGTCACCACCTTCGCCTCCAACGTGGCACGCCTGCGCGCCGTCGCCGATGCCGCGCTGGCGTCAGGCCGCGAGGTCGTGGTGGTCGGCCGCGCCATGGAGCGCGTGGTGCAGGTCGCGCGCGAGACCGGATTTTTGGACGGCGTACAGCCGTTCCGCAGCGCCGAGTATTACGGCAACTTCCCGCCGGACAAGGTCATCGCGCTGTGCACCGGCAGCCAGGGCGAACCGCGCGCCGCACTGGCGCGCATTGCCAACAATGACCATCCGCTGGTGACCCTGAACAAGGGTGACACCGTGATCTTCTCGTCGCGCACCATTCCCGGCAACGAGAAGTCGGTCGGCACCATCATCAACGGCCTGATCACCCAGGGCGTCGAGGTCGTCACCGACCGCACCCATCTGGTGCACGTCTCCGGCCATCCGCGCCGCGACGAATTGCGCGACATGATTTCCTGGGTTCGTCCGCAACTGCTGATCCCCGTGCATGGCGAGGCCCTGCATCTGCACGAGCACGCCAAGCTGGCGCGCGAATGCGGCGTGCCGCGCACGATGATCGTCAAGAACGGCGACCTGGTCCGGCTCGGCCCCGGCGATCCCGCGGTGATCGAGGAGATCCCGTCCGGCCGGCTGTTCAAGGACGGCAACATTCTAGAGGACTCGAAGTCACGCGCGGTCAGCGACCGGCGCCGGCTGTCCTTCGCCGGCTGCGCCTTCGTGGCGCTGGCGCTGACCAGCAAGGGCGAGATGGCCGACGATCCCGCGGTCGATCTGCTTGGGATCCCTGAGAAGAACGCCAAGGGCGAGCTGATCGACGACCTCGTCTACGACATCGTCGTCAACGTGGTGGAGAACCTGCCCAAGGCGAAGCGCCGCGATCCCGACGCCGTTGCGGAGTCGGTGCGGCGCGCGGTGCGCTCGCTGATTGCCGAGCAGTGGGGCAAGAAGACGATCTGCTACGTTCACATCCTGCAGGTCGACGGCTAGTGTCAGTCGTCGATCGTGCAACGCCGGACATAACCGGCGGGCGGACAGGGAGGAAGACCACCATGCTGGGCCGGCTCAATCACGTGGCCATCGCCGTCACCGATGCGCAGAAGGCGGCGCGAATCTACGGCACGGCGTTCGGCGCCGCCATCTCCGACAGCGTGCCGCTGCCCGAGCACGGCGTGATTACCGTGTTCGCCACGCTGCCGAACACCAAGATCGAATTCATCCAGCCGCTTGGCGATGCGTCGCCGATCGCCAAATTCGTCGAGCGCAATCCCGACGGCGGCATCCACCACATCTGCTACGAGGTGCCCGACATCATCGCGGCCCGCGACCAGCTGATCGCAGAAGGCGCGCGCGTGCTCGGCGACGGCGAACCAAAGATCGGCGCCCACGGCAAGCCGGTGCTGTTCCTGCACCCGAAGGATTTCTCCGGCGCGCTGGTCGAGATCGAGCAGTCGTCCGACAGCGAACCGTCCTGAGGCATCATGGCCTATACGATCTCGACGGCGCTGGCGGTCTACTTCGTGATCTGGTGGATCACGCTGTTCCTGACATTGCCGTTCGGCGTACGCAGCCAGCATGAGGACGGCGGCCTGGCCGCCGGCACCGATCCCGGCGCGCCCGTGATGGCGCGGATGGGACGGAAACTGATTTGGACCACGGTGATTTCGGCCGTGCTGTTCGCCGCCGGGATGGCGGCCTACCGGATGAACTACTTCAACATCGAGCGGTTGTCGAAGCTGATGGGCATCCCGATCTAACACCGGCGCCAGTGTGGTTTTAGTCAGATGAAGCGTTTCCTGATTTTCCTGCTTATTGGTCCGATCGCCGGTTTCGCGGTGTTCGAACTGCGCGAACTGTTGTCGGGCCGGATCATCGGCGGTCCGATCGGCTTCCTCATGGGATTGCCGATCGCCTACTGGTTCGGACTGATCCCGTCGCTGCTGATGTGGCTCGAGGACTGGTTTCTCGAAGACAAGATCGGCCTCTGGCCGAAGGTGCTGACGTCGACGTTGTTCGGTTACGTCATCAGCATGTCGATGATGCTGATCTGGACGGCGGTGCCGATTCCGCTGCCGCAGATCCTGACCTTCGGCATCGTTGGTGCGGTGCAGGGCGCGCTGTGCTCGTGGCTGTCGGGCGTCAAGCCGAAGCCCGTGGCGGCCTAAATTGCAGGCAATGCGCTCAAGGGGCGCAGCCTTTGATCGCGCGACGTACTGCGCATCCCGTCATCTCAAAAAAAAGAGCAGGGCGATCAGCCCTGCTCGGAATTGTATCGACCCTATTTTCCCCGATCGTTGGATTTTATCCTTTGATGGCCGGGTTGACGCAGCTTGTGCGCGTCAGGGCTCCTCCCGAGACTTGGACCGCTTGTTGGGTTTGAACCGATGATGGTTTGAACCGTCAGACGTGACCCTTGCAGGTTGTCTGCATGCCGAGTCGTAGCCGAACTTTGCGCGAATGTCATCAAATTCGGCAATGCATGTTCAAAATTAAGGCATGCATAGAAAAGAGATGCTCCTCATTCATCTAGGGTTGTATCAGGATCTGCGGTTGCGGCGGCTCCTGGCAGCGCTCAGGCTGCGAAGCATTCTGCGGGACCACTGTCAGCATCAAAAGTAAGTGGGCAGCAAGCCGTTGATCTGATAACAGAACTGGCGCTCAGCGCACGTCGTTTCGACCCCTTGGTCGGGCGTGCAAATGTCTGAGGACACCAATTTCGCGCCGGCAACCTCCGACCCATGGCCGTTGGTGCGCGCCCAGGGGCCCACTGTGAACGACTACGTCAGAAAAATCCTCGACACCCGAGTCTATGACGTGGCGGTGCAGACGCCGCTGGACGCCATGGTGCGGCTGTCCGCGCGTATCGGCAGCCCGGTGCTGTTGAAGCGCGAGGACCTGCAGCCGGTGTTCTCGTTCAAGATCCGCGGCGCCTACAACAAGATCTCGCAGCTCACCGCCGAGCAGCGCGCCGCCGGCGTGATCTGCGCCTCGGCCGGCAACCATGCCCAAGGCGTGGCGCTGTCGGCGCAGCGGCTCGGCATCAAGGCGACCATCGTGATGCCGGTGACCACGCCACCGATCAAGATCGACGCCGTGCGCTACTGGGGCGGCAATGCCGTGCTGTTCGGCGACACCTTCGACGAGGCGGCGACCCATGCCCGCAAGCTCGAGGCCGAGCTGAAGCTGACCTTCGTGCACCCCTATGACGATCCCGACGTGATCGCGGGGCAGGGCACCATCGGCATGGAGATCCTGCAGCAGCATCCCGATCCGATCGAGGCGGTGTTCGTGCCGATCGGCGGCGGCGGGCTTGCGGCCGGCGTGGCGTCCTTTATCAAATTCCTTCGCCCGGAGACAAAAGTCATCGGCGTCGAGCCGGACGACGCAGCGTCCATGAAAGCCGCGATCGCTGCCGGCGAGCGTGTGGTGCTCGACCGTGTCGGCCTGTTCGCCGACGGTGTCGCCGTGCGTCAGGCCGGCGCCGAGACCTTCCGCATCTGTCGCGAACTGCTCGATGACGTCATCACCGCCGACACCGACGCCATGTGCGCCGCCATCAAGGACGTGTTCGAGGACATGCGCGTGATCGCCGAGCCCGCGGGCGCGCTGGCGCTGGCCGGGCTGAAGAGCTACGCCGCCGCCAATCCTGAACGCACCGGCGCGCTGATCGCCATCAACAGCGGCGCCAACATGAATTTCGACCGGCTGCGCCACGTCGCCGAACGCGCCGAAGTGGGCGAGGCGCGCGAAGTGCTGCTCGGCGTCACCATCCCCGAACAGCCCGGCAGCTACCGCCGCTTCATCCAGACCATCGGCAACCACAACATCACCGAGTTCAACTATCTCTACCCCGACGCCCGCGAGGCCAATGTGTTTGTCGGCATCAAGCTCGGAGGCGCGCGCGACGAGAAGTCGGCGCTGATCGGCCAGTTGCACTCGCTGGGCTACAAGGTGCTCGACATCTCCGCCGACGAAACCGCGAAGCTGCACATCCGCTATATGGTTGGCGGGCGAGCACCGCCGGCTTTGCGGGACGAGGTCATCCTGCGCTTCGAATTTCCGGAGCGCCCGGGCGCCTTGCTCCAGTTCCTCGACCAGATGGGGACCGACTACAACATCACCTTGTTCCACTACCGCAATCACGGCGCCGACTACGGCCGCGTGCTGGTCGGCATCCAGGTCCCGGCCGGCGACCGCTCGGGCCTGACGGAGCGCCTCAACGCGCTGGGTTACCCGTATGAGGACGAGACCGAAAACCCGGTGTATCGGATGTTTCTGAACGGCTAGCGGCGCGTGCATGTGCCTTTTTTTCGCTTAATGGCGATGCTTAACGAAATGCCAACACAGTCCGGCCAGAGTCGGGCCGTGCGCTGATGCCCAACGGGTTTCGGCTTGGGGTGATAACTGACCGGTCTCGTCGCTCGATGCGCTTTTCGCTGCTGCTGATATCGCTGACGATGCTGTCGATCGCGCCCGCGCGCGCCGACTTGCGCATCACCCGCGACCACGGCGGTTATGTCGAGGAATACAAGGTTAAATACGAACAGATCCGCGCCCGCAAGGAACGCGTGATCATCGACGGCATCTGCAATTCGGCCTGCACGCTGGTGTTCGGCATCGTGCCGAGCAACAAGATCTGCGTCACGCCGCGCGCCAATATCGGCTTCCACCAGGCCTATTACGACAAGGCCTTCACCTTCGGCATGAAGGTCATCAGCTACGAGGGCACCTCGGACCTGATGTCCTATTATCCGCAGCCGGTGAAGGACTGGATCGCGCGCAATGGCGGCCTGACGCCGGAGATGAAGAAGATCAGGAACGGCGTCGAATTGTGGAAGATCGCCGATCCCTGTCCGGAAGATTTCTGATCGCGCGACGGGCTGCCGTCGCGCTGATCGTCACGACTTGCTCTTCTTCGCGGCTTTCTTGGCCTTGACGACCTTGGGCTTCGCCGCCTTCTTCGGTGCGTCGACAGGCTTGGGCGCAGCCTCTTTCTTCACGGGCGCCGGCTTTGCTGCTTCCGCATCGGCCTTGGCGTTGAAGGCATCGGAGGCCATGCGCATCGAGCGCGCATAGCTGTCGGCGGCATTATCTGCGGACATCTGCAGGCGCCGCGCGGCGGCGGTGCCTTGCTCCATGGCGTCGGCGGCGAGCTGCTTGAAGCGCTCCTTGCCGACCTTGTCCTTGGCCTTGGCGGCGAGCGCCAGATAGCGGTCGCGTCCGGCTTTCACCGCCGCCATCAATGTCTTGTTCTGCTGCTTCGCAGTCTGCCGGATGACTGCGTCCAGATTGGCTTCCGCCATTCTTCTATTCCTTGGAAAAGAGCGAGTTTCGCGCGG
>JBEVEC010000273.1:0-8752 GCA_040512975.1 Tardiphaga sp.
TTGTAGACTTTCTTATGCTTGGCGTGAGCCGTCACACCGCGTTTGACGCGAGCCATGACTGATCTCCTTCAGTTCAAAATGGGATACAGGATGCTGCGCGAACGCAGCCGTGATGAGGTCGCGGCCTTAGGCGGTCGGCACGAAATACTTCTTGATGTTGTCGCCGTCGGTCTTGAACAGCACGCGGGTGCCGCGGAGCTGACGAATCTGCTTCTTCGTCCGCTTGATCATCCCGTGGCGCTTGCCGGCATGGGCCGACATCACTTTGCCTGTTCCGGTCACTTTGAAGCGCTTTTTGGCGCCTGACTTGGTCTTCAGCTTGGGCATTTGGCTCTCCTATGGCCACGCTAAAACCGCCCCGAGGGGCGGCGCAGTGGCTAAAATGCTCGTTAGAGCGTTGAAGATGCTCAACTCCTTGCCGTGTGCAAGAAGTCAGCATGGTCGTCGACACGGCAGCCCTTGATCAGCCGGGCGACGAAGTTCGGGCTTATGGCAGAGCAGGGTGGGATTGGCAACGATTAACGCGCGTCAACAATCTGTTTAGCGCATGGCTGCAGACTGGCCGCGGCGGCTTTCGATGCCTATGTGATCGGGACCAGAGAACACAAAGGGACGACGACAATGGCCCGGAATGCACGCGCCGCCGCAAGAGCGGTGGCCATCAAGCAAGACGCCGCAGCTCAGACCGCCACCCGGTGGCTGTTCGCGGCCGCCGGGATCGCTGCCGCGATCGCCCTCGCCGGAGCGCTCGCCGCCGTCGGTGGCTGAGCCAGTGGCTCTGTAGCCGGATGAAGCGCAGCGTAATCCGGGATTCGCACAATGCGGCGACCGCTGTCCCGGATGCGCTTTGCTCCATCCGGGCTACAGTCCCCATAAAGGCTACAGACCAAAGAAAAGGCCCGCCAGAAACCTGACGGGCCGAAATTCCTTTTGCTGGTGCCGTTAGCGCGGCGCCAGCACCATCACCACCTGGCGGCCTTCGAAGCGCGCGTCCTGTTCGACCTTGGCGTATTCGGCGACGTCCGCCTTCACCTTGTCGAGCAGCTTGGTGCCGATTTCCTGATGCGCCATTTCGCGGCCGCGGTAGCGCAGGGTGATCTTGACCTTGTCGCCTTCCTCGAAGAAGCGCTGCATGGCGCGCATTTTCACGTCGTAGTCGTGATCATCGATCATCGGGCGGAGCTTGATCTCCTTGATCTCGACGATCTTCTGCTTCTTGCGGGCCTCTGCGGCCTTTTTCTGCGCCGAATATTTGAACTTGCCGTAGTCCATGATCTTGCAGACCGGCGGACTGACGTTCGGCGAAATCTCGACCAGATCCATGCCGGCATCCATCGCCATCTTGATCGCGGCAATGGTTTCCACGGTGCCGTGGTTCAGGCCGGTCTGATCAATCAGCTGGATTTGCAGATTGCGAATTTCATCATTGGTGCGCGGCCCGTCTTTGGTTGCAGCGGGCGGGGCTCTGTTGGGACGGCGAATGGGTGTCTCTCCAATATTGTTTCAGGAAGGCCGCAGTGTGAAGGAAATAGCTGTTTTGAGCAAGCAAAGTCGGGCCGTGCGACACCGAAACGCGCCATAAAGAAGCATTTTCGTAGCCTGACGCCGGCGCGGAGTTGCATTGTCGACGTCACGCTGTCGACGCAGCCCAAATAGAGCCTGATCGTGGGTTCCGCAAGCATCGCCGCCTGACGCAACGCAAGAACGCGCCAGGCGTTCCGGTGGGCGGCGTTGACGATCCGGGCCTGCTCAATCAAACAGCAAATTCGATTCTGGGTCGGACGGAGTTCGTTTGATGAGCACATCGGTCTTGGCGGCGCCCACATTCATCACCGTCGGCGACGATGCAGACAGCCGGCAGATCGCCTTGCGCGTGCGCGACGGCGCCGCGCCCGGGCTGTTCTGGATGAGCGGCTTCAAATCCGACATGCAGGGCGGCAAGGCGGTGGCGCTGGATACCTGGGCCGCGGAGAACGGCCGCGCCTGCGTCCGTTTCGATTATTCCGGGCACGGCGAGTCCGGCGGCGCATTTGTCGACGGCACCATCGGCCGCTGGCTTGCGGACAGCCTGGCGGCGTTCGACGCGGCGTGCCAGGGGCCCCAGGTGGTGGTGGGTTCGTCGATGGGCGGCTGGATGGCGCTGCTGCTGGCGCGGGCGCTGATCCGCCGCGCCAAAGTCGGCCGCGCCACGCTGAAGGGCCTGGTGCTGATCGCGCCGGCGCCGGATTTCACCGAAGAGCTGATGTGGAAGGAATTTTCGCCCGCGGTTCGCGCCGAGATCGAGACCAAAGGGTTCTGGCTGCGGCCATCGGACTATGGCGAGCCCTACCCGATCACGCGGGCTTTGATCGAGGAAGGCCGCAACCATCTGCTGCTCGGCAGCGCCATCGAACTCGGCTGTCCGGTGCGCATCGTGCAGGGGAAGCAAGATCCCGACGTGCCCTGGCGCCATGCCTTCCGGCTGGCCGAGCGGTTGCCCGGCGAGGACGTGGTGCTGACCATGATCCCCGATGGCGACCACCGTCTGTCGCGGCCTCAGGACATCGCGCGGATCATCGCGGCGGTGAAGGATTTGTCGGAGGGATAGACAGAATCGCTGAGCCACTCGGCCACCACGTCGTCGTCATGCTCAGTCGCAAGACTTTGCTTCGACAGCTCTGCAAATGCGGCGTCATCCATCAATCGCGACAGGGCCCACACCGCGGCCCCGCGCACCACGGCGCTGTCATCGCCCAGCAGTCGCTGCGCATCGGTAATCAACGTTGCATCTCCCGAATTGCCGATCGCCACCAGCACATTCCGGAGAAACCTGTTCCTGCCGATCCGCTTCACCGGCGACTTCGTGAACAGCGCGCGAAACGCCGCATCGTCGAGCTTCGACAATTCGCTCAGCGACGGCGCGCGCAAGGCGTCACGCGCGGCAAGTTTGATCTCGCGGCCCTCCTGCGCGAACTTGTTCCATGGACATGCTGCAAGACAATCGTCACAGCCATAGATGCGGTTGCCCATCGCTTCGCGGAATTCGCGCGGGATCTGTCCCTTGTGCTCGATGGTCAGATAGGAAATGCAGCGCCGCGCATCGAGCTGGTAGGGCGCAGGAAAGGCGTCGGTCGGACAGCTATCAAGACATGCCCGGCATGAGCCGCAATGATCGATCGTAGCGGCGTTGCGCGGCAGATCGAGGGTGGTGAAGATCGCACCGAGAAACAGCCACGAGCCGAACTCGCGCGACACCAGGTTGGTGTGCTTGCCCTGCCAGCCCAGGCCCGCGGCGCCGGCGAGCGGCTTTTCCATCACAGCTGCAGTGTCGACGAACACCTTCACCTCGCCGCCGGCCTGTGCGATCAGCCAGCGCGCCAGCTGCTTGAGCTTCTTCTTGATCAGGTCGTGATAGTCGTCGCCGCGCGCATAGACCGAGATCGCCGCATGCGAGCGCTGCGCCAGGATCTGCAGCGGATTTTCGTCGGGGCCGTAATTGACGCCGAGCATGATCACGGAGCGGACGTCCTGCCACATCACTTTCGGGTCGGCGCGGCGGCCGGGATTGTCGGCGAGCCAGTCCATCTCGCCATGGGCGCCGGCGTCGAGGAAGGCTTGCAGTTTGTCACGCACGCCAATGATGGCATCGGGATCGGTGATGCCGATGGCGTCGAAGCCGAGCGTGCGGGCTTCGGCGGCGAGCGCGGTTTCGATATCAGCGGTCATGTTGAAAAACAGAACGTAGCCGCGAACGCACCTCTCCCCGCTGGGGAGAGGTCGTCCCGGCGCACCCGCCCGGGCGGGTGAGGGGGCTCTTCGTTGCGTGGCTTCCCTCTCCCCACCCCTCCCCCGCAAGCGGGGGAGGGAGCACGCTGCCGGTGAGGCGACCGCAGCGGCTCGATAGCGCGCTCAGAAATCCAGATCCACATAGGTCCGCGAGGCCGGCACGCCGGCCAGCCATTCGCTCAGCAGCGGACGGAACGACGGGCGGGATTTGACCCGCGCGTACCACGCCTTTGCCGCGTCGTCCTCGCTCCATGGCACGTCGCCCAGATAGTCGATCGCCGACAGATGTGCCGCCGCGACCAGGTCTGCATAGCTCAGCCGGTCACCGGCGAGGAAGTTCCGCGTCCGCGCCAGCCAGCCGATATAGGCCAGATGATAGCGCACATTGGCGTTGGCCGCGCGAATCACGTCCATTGCCGGCGCGCCGCCGCCGACGCCCTCGCTCATGAAGCGCTTGTAGATCCGCTCCGTGACCAGCGGCCCGGACACTTCCTCGAAAAACTTGTCGTTGAACCACGACATCAGCCGGCGCACTTCGATCCGCTCGGCCATGGAGGCCGGCAGCAGCCGGCGGTCGCCCATTTCCAGCCCATGGGTCTCGTCAATATATTCGGCGATGATGCCGGCGCCCGGGATCGGCGGAAAACCGTCGGTCAAAAGTACCGGCGTGGTTCCCGCGGGATTGAGCACCAGGAAGCCTTCGCGCCGGTCCCAGGGGCGCTCGTCCACCAGCGTGAGGTCGAGGCCGTATTCGCCGAGCACGAGTCGGATGAAGCGCGAATGCGGACAGAAGGCGTGGTGGTAGAGCGTGTACATGCAGGCCTTGATAGGGATGTTGTCGTTAACAAAACGTCTCGCGCGCGCAGGTTCATACCGCGCGCGGCGCGGGCCAAACTAGCGAAGCCCGGCATGGAGGCAACCCGCCAGCTCGCTGTTTTAGCGATTGCAGGCATGCCGGGAATGAGCGAGAAGAACCCGGCTTTTTGAGGCCCGCAGTGATACGGAACGGACCAACGGATGATGTCTGATGCGATAAGGGCGGTGATACTCGGCATCGTCGAGGGCGTCACCGAATTCCTTCCGGTGTCCTCCACGGGCCATCTGTTGCTTGCCGAACGCTTCTTCGATCTCGGCGAGGACGGTTTCTGGAAGAGCTTTGCGGTGTTGATCCAGCTCGGCGCGATCCTCGCCGTGCTGGTGTATTATTTTGCGCGGCTGTGGCGCGTCGCGACCGGCCTGGTCTCGGGAGACGCCGGGGCGCGTCGCTTCACCATCGGCGTGCTGGTGGCGTTCCTGCCCGCGGCTATCCTCGGTGCTGCGTTCGGCAGCATGATCAAGAGCTATCTGTTCAATCCGTGGGTGGTGTGCTTCTCGCTGATCGTCGGTGGCGCGGTGCTGCTGTGGATCGACCAGCTCGATCTCAAGCCCGTCTATCACGATGCCACGGCGCTGCCGCTCTCGACCTATCTCAAGATCGGCTTCGCGCAATGCGTGGCGATGATCCCCGGCGTGTCGCGCTCGGGCGCGACCATCGTCGGCGCCATGCTGCTGCGGACCGACAAACTCGCGGCGGCGGAATTTTCGTTCTTTCTCGCCATTCCCACGATGATCGGCGCCTTTGTCTACGATGCCTACAAGAGCCGCGCGGAGCTCTCCACCGACCATATCTCGATCATCGCGATCGGCTTCGTGGTGTCGTTCGTGGTGGCGTTGATCGTGATCCGCAGCTTTCTCGGCTACGTCACGCGCCATGGCTTCACGGTGTTCGCCTGGTGGCGCGTGATTGTCGGCACGCTGGGCCTGATCGCGCTGGCGCTGGGGTATTAAGCCATCGTCGTCCCCGCGAAGGCGGGGACCCATACCCCCTGAGGGTCATGGTGGCGAAAAACGACCGTCGCCCTTTAAAGAAACGACCCGGCGTAGGGGCCCCCGCCTTCGCGGGGACGACTCGTGGAGAGGTTTGCGCTTGAACGCCTAACCCGCGCCGTTATGCGCGAACTGCCCCGTCGCGCGGAAGCGCCAGAGATATTGCGGCAGCACCGCTTCCATTGAATCCGGCGCGATGCCGAGGCCTTCCAGCGTCAGGCCGGCGGACTTCGCCGCTTCCGACACCACGTTGTCGATGCGCAGCATCGCCACCTGGTCCGGCGTCAGCTTCAGCGCGCCCGGCGCGAACTGCAGCAGATAGGACTGCAGCTTGGCGATGCCGAACGGCACCGGCAGCAGCGCGCGCTTGCGCTCGATGGTGGCCAGGATGATCTCGATGATCTCCTTCATGGTCAGCACTTCCGGGCCGCCGAGCTCATACACGGCACCCGGCTTGGCCTTTCCGTCGACGGCGTCGGCCACGGCATTGGCGACGTCGCCGACATAGACCGGCTGCATCCTTGTATCGGCGCCGAACAGCGGCATCACCGGGGCCACGCGGGCCAGCGCTGCGAATCGGTTGGTGAAGGAATCCTCGGGGCCGAACACCAGCGACGGCCGCAAGATGGTGGCCGACGGCACCGCCGCCAGCACCGCCTGCTCGCCGGCCGCCTTGGCGCGGGCATAGGCGGAGGGCGACTCGGCGTCCGCGCCGATGGCCGAAACCTGCACCATCCGCGCGCCGATCTCGGCCGCCGCCCGGGCGATGGCGCCGGCGCCTTCGGCCTGCACGGCCTTGAAGCTCTGCCGGCCGCCTTCGGCCAGGATGCCGACCAGGTTGACCACGACGCCGGCGTCGCGCATCGCCGCCTTGATCGAGGCGGGGTAGCGCAGATTGGCCTGCACGGCGTGGATCTGGCCGACCTTGCCGAGCGGCTGCAGGTGGCCGGCCAGTTCAGGCCGCCGCACCGCGACGCGGACCCGGTAATCCCGCTTCACCAGCGCCCGCACCACATGCCGCCCCACAAAGCCCGATCCGCCGAAAACCGTCACGAGGGTGTCGATGGGGGCAGCCATGGAGCTTATCCTTGAGTCATTCGGGGGTCGGCCGGCGGCGGCAAAACCGCCCCCGTCACGCCGTTTCGCGATACGCCAACACATGATCGCTGTACAGCGGAATTGGATTCGCCGAACCAATTTGACAAGTGCGAATCCGATCCGTACTAACCGCGCCACGTGCTCTGCACGTGCCCAGGTGGCGGAATTGGTAGACGCGCTGGCTTCAGGTGCCAGTGGCTTAACGGCCGTGAAGGTTCGAGTCCTTTCCTGGGCACCACACCCTTTATCTCGTTGTATTCGTTGAGCTTCCCCTTCTTGCAGGGCGCGCGCGGCCCCGGGTCTGCGAGGGCGGCCCACGGGCTCTTGAGAACCCTGCTCCTGTGTTAATGAACGAATCCCCTTTGTCGGCACGGCATCGGCCCATGTCCTTGTCGATGTGCGTGCGGAGGAAGACATTCACGCCGCTCCGCATATCATTGCCGATGCGATCTGCTGTCCACATGGTCTACCGGGCCTCGCGCGGTGAGACATACAACTGACTTCCATCGCAAAGGGAAATCCTGACATGACGGATTGTCCCGCTGACCGGACCTTGGCATCCCGACAGCCCTCGCACGGCATCAGTTTCGGTGAAGCATTTCGTGTCTGGCTGAAGATTGCACTGCTCAGCTTCGGCGGTCCTGCAGGGCAGATCGCGGTCATGCATCGCATCCTGGTCGAAGAAAAGAACTGGATTTCCGAGAGCCGTTTCCTCCACGCCCTGAACTACTGCATGCTGCTGCCCGGGCCGGAAGCCCAGCAGCTCGCGACCTACATCGACTGGCTTTTGCATCGCACGGCCGGTGGCGTGGTTGCCGGCCTGTTATTCATCTTTCCCGGCGTCATTTGCATCATGGCGCTGAGCTACATCTATGCTGCCTTCGGCAATGTCGGGGTCGTCGAAGGTCTGTTCTTCGGTCTGAAGGCTGCGGTGCTCGCCATCGTCATTCAAGCGGTGGTCCGCGTCGGGAAGCGGGCGCTTCGGAATAACGTCATGTTGGCGCTTGCGATAAGTGCTTTCATTGCGATCTTCTTCTTCAACGTACCGTTTCCGATCATCATTCTGGCTGCAGGCCTCATCGGCTATGTGGGCGCTCGCATGGGGCGCAAGGCGTTCGGGGGCGCGGGTCACGGTGGCGCGACGTCAGCATCCGCCGTCGACAGCATGATGAGCGACGAATTGCCTGAGCACGTTCGTCCCAGCATCAATAGAGCCCTGCGCGTCAGTGCGGTGTGGCTGCTGCTGTGGCTCGTGCCGGTGTTCGCCCTGCTCGCGGTCTTCGGTCCGGACAACGTCTTCAGCCAGATCGCAGTGGTCTTCAGCAAGATGGCGATGGTCACCTTCGGAGGAGCCTATGCCGTGCTGGCTTACGTTGCGCAGCAGGCCGTCGAGCATTACCACTGGGTACAACCGCGCGAGATGTTGGACGGCCTGGGCATGGCGGAAACGACGCCCGGTCCGCTGGTGATGGTGCTGCAGTTCGTCGGCTTCATGGCCGCGTTCCGCGATCCCGGATCATTGTCCCCCATGCTGGCCGGGACGCTTGGCGGACTGTTGGCGACGTGGGTGACCTTTGCGCCATGCTTCCTCTGGATCTTCCTGGGCGCACCGTTCATCGAGGTGATGAAGGACAACAAGGCCCTCGCAGGTGCTTTGTCGGCGATCACCGCAGCGGTCGTCGGCGTGATCCTGAACCTGTCGATCTGGTTTGCCGTCCACACCGTTTTCCACCAGTGGTTTCCCATCAGGTCGTTCGCGCTCTCGTTCGAGATGCCGATCCTGAGCAGCGTCGATCCGGTGGCGCTGTTTCTCTCCGTCGCTGCGGCTGTGGCCATCTTCCGGTTCAAGCTGGGCATGTTGACGGTGCTCGCCGCAGCATGTGTTGCGGGCCTCCTGCTTCGCGTGACAGGGTTGATTTGAGCTTGCGGGACGATGACGGACACAGGCAGGCGGCACATGCGGCTGCGAGCTGTCTCCACCGGACGTCTTCGTTTTTGCGCTGTTCCTTCTACGGCACTGACT
>JBEVEC010000332.1:0-7696 GCA_040512975.1 Tardiphaga sp.
ATGCATCGCTTTGGCGCTGCCGCGCTCGGCGGCCTGCAGATAGTAACGCCGCGCGGTCTCGACATCCTTCTTCACGCTGAGGCCCTTCTCGTACAACGTACCGAGCCGGAACATCGCCGGGACGACGCCGGCCTTGGCGGCGCGGTCGTACCATTTGGCGGCTTCGTCGTAATTCGAGGCCACACCCTTACCTTCGGCATAGCGCACGCCGACTTCATAGGCCGCCGCCGCGTCGCCCTTCAACGCGGCGTTGCGCAATGTCAGACCGCCGATCGTCTCGGGCAGGCGTTCGCCGACCGGGATCGCAACGGCCGTGGCCTTCTGGCCGCTCGGCGGCAGCATCGGCGCGACGGCAGCGGGCTGCGGCGCGGCAATGCTGCCGGTGACGTCGGGCGAGACATAAGGCACTGCCGCGGCCTGCGGGACAGGCTGTGCTGCCGGCGGCGCAAGGGCGGCCGTCGGCGCGGGCACCGCCTTGGGCTCGGGGGCGGGCGCAGGGACAACCATCGACTGCCGGCCGATCGGTGTCGGCGAGGTCATTGACGGGGTCATGGGCGTCGGCGACGGCGCGGCCGGCGGGGTTTCGATTTCGGCGGGCGCGGGCATGTTGAGTTGCAGCGGCGCCGGTGCAGCGTTCTCCGCCACGGGCGCGCTGCTGTCGAACAGCGACATCGCCATCTTGAAAGAGCCGAGCACGATCACGACCACGCTGGCGCCGACCAGCAGCGAGCGGATCTTCGAGCCGATGGTCGAGGCGTTCTTGTTCTCGACGGCCGATTTCGGCGCGACCTGTGCGGCTTTGCCCTTGTCACCGTTGGCGCCGGTCGCGGCGGCGGCCTGGGCGGCGCGGCGCGCGGCGGCGATGAAGCTCGATGCGGAGGCCTGTTCGGGACCGGTGTCGGCAATCTCGCTGATCGCGTCTTCCGAGGCCGCGATGCGCTCGGACGGCGACGCCGTGCGGGCCTGCGGCCGCGTGCCGGGCTCGAGCGGATGGTCGGGCGGCAGGTCCGCATTGGCCTTCGGCCGCGGCGACACGCGATCGCCCGCAGCCGGCGCCTTGACGGCCGGCGGATCGAGAATGTCGCTGATCGCCTTCGGGATCGGGAAGCCGGGCGCGGGTTCGTGGAAAATTGCCGTCGCGGCGAATTCACGCGGGGCGGCCTCGAAATGCGCCTGCGGCAGCCGCACCTCGATCTGCGACGGTTCGACCCCGCCTTCGGCTTTGGACGGCGCGATGTCGGTCGGTTCGGCAACGGTCAGCTCGACCGGCGGCAGTTCGACCTGGGCAGGCTCGGGCTTGACGATTTCGGATTTGGTCAGTTCGATCGGCGGCGCCTGCTGCGGCTTCACCGGGTTCTGCAACTGCGGGCGCTGCGAGACCGGCACCGTCGCGGCAGCCGGGGTCGCAATCGCCGCTGCCGGCGGAGCCATCATGCGGGATGCCGGTGCATGCGCAGCCGGCGCGGCCTCGCTCACCGTGCGCAGATCGCCTTCGATCTTGGCCAAGCGGTCGACGACGTGGCCGAGGGTCGAATGCACGACCTCGAGCGAATCCTGCGTGTGCCGGTCGGTTTCCGACTGGCTGAAGCGCATGTCCGACAATTCGCGCTTGATGGTATCGACCAGGACGGGGTCCATCTGCGGCGGGCTGCTGCGGGTCTCGCCAATCGCGGCGAACATCGCCTGCTGGCGTTCGAGGTGGCGCAGCACGTCCTGCAGCCCGTCCTCGACGCGGCCGAATTTGTCGCCGGCCTGCGGATCGGTGATGGTTTCCATCCGCTCGAGCAGATGGCTGACGCGCTGTTCAAGATGCGCGAAGGCCGAGGATTGATCATTGCCGACCGGCATATGGTCGAGGCGCTCGGACAGCGCCTGCAGCGCCGTTTCCAGTTGATCCGACTGGGACTGAGCCACGGGACGCTCGCGGCTTTCCAGCGCGGCGGTCAGCGAGACGATACGCGCTTCGAGCGCGGCAAAGGAATCGGTGTTGTCGACGCGGGCGAGCTGGTCGACCTTCGACGACAGCGTGTGCAGGTCGTCGCTGAGCCGGCCCAGCGTCTCGTTCGACGCGACGGTGGCCACGATTTCGCGCAGCGCTGCGATGGCGCCCTGCAACTGCTGCATCGTGCCGGGATCGTCGCTGGAGCGCACGATCGTGTCGATCTTGCCGCCGAGATTGCGGATCGCCTCGTCGAAGCCGGCGAGCTGCTCGGCCGGGGTCAGCGTGCGCAGCGTAACGTGGATGTCGGCGAGCGCGCGTTCGAGATTGGCCAGCACGTCGGCGTCGATGCCGCTCTGGCGGCTGTCATCGATGCGGCGGCCAAGCGACTGAATCTCGCTCTCGATGGACTCGATGGCGCGGCGCGGCATCGCTTCGGTGATGACAATGCGGATTTCGGCGAGTTCGTTGCGGAACGCCGCAATCGAATCCTCGACGCTGGTGTCCGGCCGCTGCAAAGCGTCGATCTTGGTGGTGATCTGCTGCAGTTGCTGTTCGAGGCCGGCCATGTCCGGCACGAAGCTTGGTGCCACGGGCGGCGACGGCGCATAGGTCTGCTGCGGCGCGATCGGCGGGGCGCTGCGCGACGGCAGCCGCGGCGTGCCGTCGAGTTCGTCCTGGCGGGCGGCGATCTCGGCGATGGCGAAATCCAGCGACAGCGGATCGGACGGCGTGCTGTAGACCTGTGCCGCGGCGCGTTCGACGAGATCGGGATTCGGGTGCATCGATGCGTAGCGCGGAGCGGGATCCTGGATCTGCGACAGCCGGGCGTCGAGCCGCGAGATGGCATCATTGAGCTGGCGCGCCACGCCGGGCTCGCTGCTGCGGGGCGCGGGCCGCGAGAAGTGATCGATCTGGCGGGCAATGGCATCGAGCCGATGGTGGATTTCGGCGACTTCTGCGACATCGCGCTGCGGCATCGCCGGGCGCATGCTCGGATAGGACTCGCTGCGCGGGCGCGGGTTGGGCGACCGATAGCTCGCCGCGTTGTCGCCAATGGCCGAAGCGAGCCAGTCGCTGAGCGACATGCCGGCGCGCCGCGCGGCGGCCTCGGCGCGCTCGCGCACCGCTGGCTCGATTCCGTCAACACTCCACGATACGCGCGAATTCATGCTTTGGTCCGGTTTCAAGCCGGCGCTCAATCAGCGCCCACAGCCTCCCCGCGCGTCCCACCCAAGAGACAATCGAAATCCGCGCGGCTCGTCTGCCTGTGACGCCGACTTTTCAGGAGTAGGGTAAAGAACGGGTTAAAGATCGCCGCCGCGGCATCACAAAAGTTAATCCTGAGATACACTTGGGCTGTTCTGCAGGTAGCGGGGCGCGCAGCGCGGAGCTTACGCGGTGAACAATGCGCTGAGATCGTCGATGTCGCGTTCGGTGATAGCGCTGTGGCGCGGGTCCATGATCGCCGACTGTCCGATATAGGCCCAGTACAGAAACTCGGCACGCGACAGCGCGCGCCGGCTGTCAACGCCGCCTTCCACCAGCACTTTGGCCATATAGGCCACGCGTCGCGCATCGACCGCCGCGACCGTTTCAGCCACCACGGGATCGGTCGAGGCCATGGCACGGACCGAGCGGTCGAGGCTGCGGTCCTCGTTGAAGGCCAGCTTCATCAGATGCGTCAGGCGCGCCGCGCCGGTGGTCGAGGCGTCGGTCTGTTCCAGCACCTGGTCGGTGGTGCGCTCCTGCCAGCGCCCCAGGAGTTGCAGCCTGAAATCGCCGATGTCCCTGAAATGCCAGTAGAAACTGCCGCGGGATACGTCCAGCCCGGCGGCCAGCGCGCCGACCTTGAGGGCATCGGCGCCTTGCCGCGCGAGGATGCGCAGGCCGTGGTCGAGCCAGTCCGAGCGGGTCAGGCGGTCCTTCGGTTCCTTGGTCGATTGCGCGTCCATGGTCGAACCATACACATGTGTATTGACGAAATCCATGCGTCGGCGTTAGTTTCCATGCACGGGTGTATGGAAACGCAGAGAGGGCGAATGAGCATGACCGGCCTCGACGGATGGCATGCCTACATGGCGTCGCATGATCATGCGGCGCTGTGGGAACTGCTGCATCCCGATGCGGTGTTCGAAAGCCCGGTGGTGCATACGCCGCAGCAGGGCCGCGACATCGTGTTCAAATATCTCGCCGCGGCCGAGCAGGTGCTGGGCGGTCCCGGCTTCCGCTATACAAACGAGTGGCGCCACGACACCTCCGCGGTGCTCGAATTCGAGAACGAGATCGAAGGCATCAAGCTGAACGGCGTTGATATCATCACATTCGACGGTGACGGGCGCATCACCCGCTTCAAGGTGATGGTGCGGCCGCTCAAGGCCATCAACCTTTTGCACCGGATGATGGGCGAGCAACTGGCGCGGCCATAAGCCGCCCGCAACTGCATTCACAGGCCGCGCCCGACGCCCTAGGCTGACACGGCGTCGTCGCAACCAACCAATAAGATTCATCGGAGGACGCCATGCCGAGCTACAAAGCACCCCTGGAAGACGTCGGTTTTCTGCTCAACGACGTGTTTTCGTTCGACCGCTACAACAACCTCCCCGGCTTTGCCGATGCCGCGCCCGATGTGCGCGATGCGGTGCTGGGCGAGGCCGCCAAGCTCAGCGAACAGGTGCTGCAGCCGCTTAACCGCACTGGCGACCTCGAAGGCTGCACGCGCCATGAGGATGGCAGCGTAACCACGCCGAAGGGCTTCAAGGACGCGTTCAAGCAGGTCGTCGACGGAGGCTGGCTCGGCCTCTCGGCGCCGACGGAATATGGCGGGCAGGGTTTGCCGGTGACGCTGTCGCAGACGGTGTCGGAATTCCAGTGCTCGGCCAACATGGCGTTCTCGATGTATGGCGGCCTGACCATGGGCGCCACCGCGGCGCTGATCGTGCACGGACGGCCGGAGCAGAAGGCGGCCTTCCTGCCGAAAATGGTGTCCGGCGAATGGACCGGCACCATGAACCTCACCGAGCCGCATTGCGGCACCGATCTCGGGCTGCTGCGCACCAAGGCCGTGAAGCAGGACGACGGCAGCTACAAGATTTCAGGCACAAAGATCTTCATCTCGGCCGGCGAGCACGATCTGGCCGACAACATCATCCATCTGGTGCTGGCGCGCATCGAGGGCGCACCCGCCGGCATCAAGGGCGTGTCGCTGTTCGTGGTGCCGAAGATCCTGGTCAATGCCGACAACTCGCTCGGCGAGCGTAACGGCGTCGTCTGCGGCTCGATCGAGCACAAGATGGGCATCCACGGCAATTCCACCTGCGTGATGAACTACGACAACGCCACCGGCTGGCTGATCGGCGAAGAGAACCGGGGCATGCAGGGCATGTTCGTGATGATGAACGAGGCCCGCCTCGGCGTCGCCGTGCAGGGTCTCGCGCAGTCCGAGGTCGCTTATCAGAACGCGGTGGCCTATGCGAAGGACCGTTTGCAGGGCCGCTCGCTGACCGGGCCGAAATCGCCGGACAAGCCCGCGGATTCGATCCTCGTGCATCCCGATGTGCGCCGCGCGCTGCTGACCATCCGCGCCTTCAATGAGGCGGCGCGCGCCATGGTGGTGTGGACCGCGCTGAAGAGCGACGTCGCGCATCGCTCCGACGACGCCAAGGAGCGTCAGGAGGCCGACGACCATCTCGGCTTGATGACCCCGGTGCTGAAGGGCGTGCTCACCGACGGCGGTTTTGCCAATGCGGTGTCGGCGCAGCAGATGTTCGGCGGCCATGGTTACATCGCCGAATGGGGCATGGAGCAGTTCGTGCGCGATGCCCGCATCGCCATGATCTATGAGGGCGCCAACGGCATTCAGGCGCTCGACCTCGTCGGGCGGAAACTGCCGCGTGATGGCGGCCGTGCGGCGATGGCGTTTTTCGGCGAGGTCGCGGGCTTTGCCAAGGAGCATGGCGGCAATGAAGAGATGGCGCCCTATGTAACGCCGCTGTCGAACGCGCTCGGGCATCTGCAGCAGGCGACCATGTGGCTGATGAACAACGCCATGGCCAAGCCCGACAATGCCGGCGCTGGCGCCACCGATTACATGCAGCTGTTCGGCCTCACGGCCTTCGCCTATATGTGGGCGAAGATGGCGAAGGTGGCGCAGGACAAGATCGCTTCATCGGGGGCGACGCCGTTCCTGACCAGCAAGCTTGTCACGGGACGCTTCTTCATGGAACGCATGCTGCCGGAAACCGCGCTGCATCTGGCGCGGATCCAGACGGGGGCTGCGACCACGATGGAATTGCCGGCGGAAGCGTTCTAGCCGCAACGGCCGCTACATACACAACCGTCATCCCCGCGAAAGCGGGGACCCAGTATTCCAGAGCGTCCATTGTGTACAACGAGCGCCCTGCAATACTGGGTCGCCCGGTCAAGCCGGGCGATGACGTCGCGTTTTTGACGTTCGTAAAACAATCCATCAAGGGAGCCACCATGCCCGAGGCCTATATCTACGATCACGTGCGCACGCCGCGCGGCCGCGGCAAGGCGGACGGCGCATTGCATGAAGTCACCGCGCTGGCGCTCGCCACCGCGCCGCTGAAGGCGCTGAAGGAACGCAACAACCTCGCGCCCGGCACCATCGACGACGTCATCCTCGGCGTGGTCGATCCCGTGGGCGAGGCCGGCGGCGACATCGCGCGCATGGCGGCGCTATCCGCCGGCTACGGCAACGACGTGCCGGGCATCCAGATCAACCGCTTCTGCGCTTCCGGCCTCGACGCGGTGAATTTCGCAGCGGCGCAAGTGATGTCGGGCCAGCACGCCATGACCATCGGCGGCGGCGCCGAAAGCATGAGCCGCGTTGGCATCGGCGCGTCGGGCGGCGCCTGGCCGGTGGATCCCTCGATCGCCGTGCCGGCCTATTTCATGCCGCAAGGCGTCTCGGCCGATCTGATCGCCACCAAATACGGCTTCTCGCGCGACGATGTCGACGCCTATGCGGTGCAGAGCCAGCAGCGCGCGGCGAAGGCGTGGGACGAAGGCCGCTTCAAGAATTCGGTGGTGCCGGTCAAGGATATCAACGGTCTCACCATTCTGGCCAAGGACGAGCACATGCGCCCATCGACGACGATGCAGTCGCTGGCGGCGCTGCAACCGTCATTCTCGACAGTCGCGCAGATGGGCGGCTTTGATGGCGTGGCGATCCAGTCGCATCCGGAAATCGAGCGCGTGAACTATGTTCATCACGCCGGCAATTCGTCGGGCATCGTCGATGGCGCCGGCGCCGTGCTGCTTGGCAGTGAGGAGGCCGGCAAGAAGGCCGGATTGAAGCCGCGCGCAAGAATCCGCGCCTTTGCCAATATCGGCTCCGAGCCGGCGATGATGCTGACCGGTCCGGTGGACGTCACCAAGAAGGTGTTGGCGCGGTCCGGCATGAAACTGTCGGATATCGATCTGTTCGAGCTCAACGAAGCTTTCGCCTCGGTGGTGCTGCGCTTCATCCAGGCGTTCGACATCGACAACGATAAGATCAATGTCTGCGGCGGCGCGATTGCGCTGGGGCATCCACTTGGCGCGACAGGGGCGATGATCCTCGGCACCGTGCTGGATGAACTCGAGCGTACCGGCAAGGCGACGGCTTTGGTGACGCTGTGCATCGGCGGCGGCATGGGCACAGCCACGATCATCGAACGCGTGTAGTTCTCACCTTCCTTCTCCCCTTGTGGGAGAAGGTGCCTCCGCAAAGCGGAGGCGGATAAGGGGTTA
>JBEVEC010000350.1:0-5304 GCA_040512975.1 Tardiphaga sp.
GGCTCCCAATGCACGATGACAAGACGGATGATCTCGCCGAAGGCGATGGTGGTCATCGCGAGATAATAGGTGCGCAGCCGCAGCGTCGGCAGGCCGAGCGCGAGGCTGGCGATGATCACAACGATGGCCGACAGAAACGGCGTGGTGATCCACGGCAGCCCGGCCTTGCTCGCGATCGCCGTCGTATAGGCGCCGAGCCCGTAGAATGCGGCCTGGCCAAAATTGATCTGGCCGACCCAGCCGGTGGCGAAGTTGAGACCGAGCACGACGATGGCGTTGAGGATCGCGATGTTCAGCAGTTGGATCAAGTATCCGTCGCGGGTGACGAGCGGCAGCAGCAGCGCGACGGCGGCGCAGAGCGCGAGGGGCAGGGCGTTTTTCACGTCACACCTTCTCGCTGCTCTTCTCGCCGAACAGGCCGCGCGGCCAGGCGACGAGGACGGCGATCATGACGATGAAGGCATAGGCGTCGCGGAAATTCGACGAGATGTAGCGCGCGCCGAAGGTCTCGATCAGGCCGAGAAACAGGCCGCCGATCACCGCGCCGGGCAGGTTGCCGAAGCCGCCGATCACGCTGACCACAAAACCCTTGAGGCCGAGGCTGCCGCCCATGGTCGGCTCGGCCAGGAAGATCGGCGCCACCAGCAGGCCGGCGACGCCGGACAGCATGGCGCCGAGGGCGAAGGCGACGGCGATGGTGCGGTTGACGGGAATGCCGACGAGGCGCGCGGTGTGCAGGTCCTGCGCGGTGGCCTGCATCAGGATGCCGAACCGCGTCTTGGTCAACATCAGATATTGCAGCAGCAGGATTACCGCGAGGGTGCCGAAGATGAAGAGCTGATGCATCGAGATGACGACGCCGGCGAAGCGCAGCGGCGGCCCCCGCACCGGCGAGGGCAGCGACACCGGCAGCGGCCCCCAGATGATCAGCGCCAGGTTCTCCAGCACGATGCCCATCGCGATGGTGGTGAGGATCACCAAGAACGGCGGCCGCCCCCGCAGCGGGAAGTACACCAGCACCATGAAGACGATCCCGATCAGCGCCATCGCCAGCATGGTCGAGGCCCAGGCCAGCGCCATCGGCAGCTCATGCGTCACCGCGCCCGAAATGCCGATGAAGGCACCGAGCATCAGCAACTGACCCTGCGCGAAATTGACGATCTGGACGGTGTTGAAGATCAGGAGCAGACCGAGCGCAACGAGGGCATAGATGCTCCCGAGCGCAAGGCCGTTGACGATGAGCTGGCCCATGGGGCGCTCAGAATCCACTCTCTTTGATTGGCCCGATGAATTCCGTCACCTTGCCCTTGTTGCGATAGATGCCGAGGGTGTGCGCGAGGTCGCCATTGGCGTCGGCCTGGTAGGAGATCAGCATGCCCTTCCAGTCCTTGGTGGCGGCCAGCGCGTCGCGGATCGCCGGCTTGTCGCAGCCGACCTTCTCGATGATCGACTTCAGCATGTAGATGCCGTCGTAATAGGCCACCGTGAAATTGTCGGCGGGCACCTTGTATTTGGCCTGCACGCGCTTGGCCCAGTCCTGGATCTTCGGATCGGTGGAGGTCTGCGGGATCTGACCGCCGATGGCGTAATTGCCGTCGGCCTCGTCGGCGGAGAGATTGTTAAGCGTGGTCTCGGCGACCATGCTGGTGTTGCCGATAGCCGGCAGTTTGATGCCGAGATCGCCGGCCTGCTTCAGCACCAGCGTGATGTCGGAGGGACGGCCGAACAGGATCATGCTGTCGGCGCCCTTGTCCTTGATCTCCAGAAGCTGCGCGCTCATGTCCTTGTCGGACGGCGCGTAGGATGCGACTGCGACCGCCGTGACGCCGAGTTTGCCGAGGGCTGCCTGGATGCCCTTGGAGGCGCCGAGGCCGTAGTCATCGGCGACCACGAGAATGCCGGGTTTTGTCTTTTTCATCGACTTCACCAGATATTCCGGGATGAGGTCGGCGAGCTGGCCGTCATGGGCGTGGATGCGGAACAGCCACTTCGAACCCTGCGCGGTGACTTTGGCGTTGGTGGCGGCGACCACGAACGGCGTTTCGGACTTGTTGACGCTGTCGGTCTGCGCGAACACGTGCGGCGAGATCATCGACGACAGGATCACCAGCGGCTTGCCGTCGATGATGCGGTTCATGGCGTTCAGCGCGTCGGTGGACGACGCGCCGGTATCTTCGGTGGTCAGCGCCAGCTTCTTGCCGTTGATGCCGCCGGCCGCGTTGATTTCGTCAACGGCGAATTCAGCGCCATTGCGCGCCTGAATGCCGAGCAGCGCGAGCCCACCGGTCATCGGCGTGGTCAGACCGAAGGGAATCGTGGCCGGGCAGGATGCGGTGTCAGCTTTGGCGTAACCCGTGGTGAGGCAGAGCAGGGCGACGCCCGCGAGCAAAGTGCTGGAATTTCGGGAGGGCATCGGGCTTCCTTTTGACGTGACTTGCATTTTGTATGCAAGACGGGGGCCATTGGAAGAAGATGCCTTCACGGTAATCCCTCCCCCCAGCCGCGAAGCGGCGCCGTGGGGAGGGTCGGCCGAGCCTGGCGATGCGAAGCATCGCTAGGGAGGAGGCCGGGGCTTGCCGCGGCGAAGCTCGAAGAGCGAAGACGGGTGGGGAGCCACAGCGGAAGCGCTTCCGTTGGAGCGCCCCACCCGTCACGTTTGTTCGCTGCGCTCTCAAACGCGCCACCCTCCCCGCGGCGCGCGCCTACGCGCGCTTGGGGGAGGGAGAAGGAAGCTCACGTCCCCTTCGGATTCAGCTCCGCGTAATTGCCCTTGGCGTCCCACTTGTAGACCACATAGTCGATCGCCTTGATGTCGCCCTTGGCGTCGAACGCCATCTTGCCGAGCACGGTGTCCCACTCGCCGGCCTTGATGACGTCCATCACCTTCTTGACGTCCGTGGAGCCGGCCTTGGCGACCGCCTGGGTCCAGACCTGGAAGGCGGCATAGGTGTAGAGCGTGTAGCCTTCGGGATCGATATTCTTCGACTTGAACTTCTCGACGATCGCCTTGGCGGTGGGCTTGTTGCGCGGGTCGGGGCCGAAGGTGAACAGCGTGCCTTCGGCGGCGGGGCCGGTGATGGAGGAAAATTCCTTGTCGTTCATGGCGTCGCCGGCCATCAGCACGGTCTTGAGGCCCTGATCGCGCATCTGGCGCAGGATCAGGCCGGCTTCCTGGTGATAGCCGCCGACATAGACCAGATCGATATTGTCGCGCTTCAGCCGCGACACGATCGAATTGAAGTCCTTGTCGCCCTTGTTGTAGCTCTCGAACATCTTTTCGGTGAAGCCGGCCTTGTTCAGCGCCTTCTTGGTCTCGTCGGCGAGGCCTTTGCCATAGGTGGTCTTGTCGTTGAGGATGGCGACGTTCTTGCCCTGGAAGTTCTTGACGATGTAGTCGGCGGCAACCAGGCCCTGCTGGTCGTCGCGGCCGCAGACGCGCAGCACATTGGCGAGTTTGCGCTCGGTGAATAGCGGGTTCGTGGACGCCGGGGTGATCTGCAGCACGTTGCCGTCGGCATAGGCCTCGGACGCCGGGATCGACGACGACGAGCAGAAATGCCCGGCGACGAACGGCACCTTGGAGCTGGCGATCTTCTCGGCCACCGAGCGCGCCTGCTTGGGATCGCAGGCATCGTCACCGACCTGCAGCGCCAGCTTCTTGCCGAGCACGCCGCCGGCGGCGTTGATGTCCTCGACCGCCTGCTCGGCGCCGTTCTTGAGCTGCCGGCCGAAGGCGGATTCGCCACCGGTCATGGGACCGGCGACCGCGACATTGATGTCCTGCGCGAGGGCGGCGTGGGACAGCAGCGAGGCGGCGAAAGCCAGGCCGATGAGTTTGAAGTGATTCATGGAGGGATCCTCACGTGATCAGGGGCGAGCCGGAGCGTCCGGCGAATGGCAGCGGTATTGTCGGATGATTTACGGCCTAAGTCATCGGCAATTTTGGGGCGAAGAATTAGACCGCTGCGGCACTTCGCCGCCGAACTATCCGGCGGCAATCGCGTCAGACCTTCCGGCCGCCCTCAAGATAGGCGGAGCGGATCTCCGGGGCCTTCAACAATTCGGCGCCGGTGCCCGACAGAGTGATCAACCCATTGACCATCACATAGCCGCGATGGGCGAGGCGGAGGGCGTGGTTGGCGTTCTGCTCGACGATCAGGACGGTGAGGCCGTCTTCCTTGTTGAGAACGCGGATGGCGTCGAAGATCTGTTTGGCGATCAGAGGCGCCAGGCCGAGGGAGGGTTCATCGAGCAAGAGCAGGCGCGGGCGGCTCATCAGGGCGCGGCCGATCGCCAGCATCTGCTGTTCGCCGCCGGACAATGTGCCGCCGCGCTGGAACATGCGCTCCTTCAGGCGTGGAAACAGCGTCAGCACCTTGTCGAGGCTGTCGGCGCGTTGGGCGGGGGTGCCGTCGATGACGTCGGCGCCCATCTGCAGGTTTTCGGCGACGCTCATGCGCGGGAAGATGCGGCGGCCCTCCGGCGACTGGGCGATGCGCATGCGTGCGATCGCGTGGGTGGCGAGGCCGGTGATGTCCTGGCCGTCATAGACGATCGTGCCCGAACGGGCGCGCGGCTTGCCGAAGATGGTCATCATCAGCGTCGACTTGCCGGCGCCGTTGGCGCCGATCAGCGCCACGATCTCGCCGCGCGCGATGGCGATGTCGACGCCCTTCAGGGCCTCGATCTTGCCGTAGGAGGCGTGGAGGGCCGAGATGGCGAGGAGGGGGGCAGTTGCCGCGTTCACAGCCCCAACTCCGCTTCGATCGCCTCGACCTCGTCCTCTTCGGCGCCGAGATAGGCGGCGATCACCTTGGGATCGTCGCGGATTTCGCGCGGCGTGCCGTCGGCGATCTTGACGCCGTAGTCGAGCACGGTGATGTGGTCGGAAATCTCCATCACCACCGACATGTCGTGCTCGATCAGCAGGATCGACGTGGCGTGTTCGCCGCGGATGGACAGCAGCAATTCGCTGAGTGCCGCGCTCTCGCGGGCGTTCAATCCAGCGGCGGGCTCATCGAGGCAAAGCAGCACCGGCTCGGTGCACATGGCGCGCGCGATCTCGAGGCGGCGCTGGTCGCCATAGGCGAGGTTGCCGGCGGCGTCGTCGGCGCGGTCCAGGAGGCCGATGCGGTCGAGCCAGTGCCGGGCGCGATCGATCGCCGCCTTCTCGGCGGCGCGATAGGACGGCACGCCGAACAGGCCAAGGAAGGTGTAGCCCGAAGCGCGCATCAGCGCGTTGTGCTGCGCCACCATCAGGTTTTCGAGCGCGGTCATGCCGGGAAACAGCCGGATGTTCTGGAA